>NZ_JBQFPW010000005.1:0-314686 GCF_056536585.1 Ruegeria sp. CK2 | reverse complement strand
GGATGCACCCAACGCTGCGGGACAACCCAGCCTTTATCAAAGTAAGCCGTGTCCAGCTCATAGATCCCAGCCGCTTCGTTCAACGCCTTGTGTTGAGAGGGAATGGAAAACGTATGTAGGCGACAAATAGTACTGCCGCCAGCGACAGGACCTTTGCTTTTTTTGGCCTCACATCTTTCACCCAGCATCCAAACTGATTCCGTTGATCCTGACCTCTTTTCGGAAAAATCAGGGCAGGTTTTTGGGAACAGACACCGTAGGCGCCTGTTCCTGCTGATCTGCCACGTGGCGAATGCGGATGGGGCAAGGCAACTTAACTAGATTAGTCAAGGGCGAAAGCAGAAGTTCGCCGCATGTGCAAAACTCAACTTGTGGTTATGTGATAGGAGACATTCGGGTAGGAATTCTCAGATCAATTGATAGCGTCTGTCCCCAGAGCAGCGAAGTCTACCTCATGCCGCAACAGTCGCTCGGTTATTTGCCTAAAACGCTTTGCCTGACAGGTGTTCTTCAAGTAGCAATACCCACCCGATCGTTACGAGCGTCGAGACAATGCCAATTGGCAGAACCGCCTTCATGAATTGAGTGAAAGTCACCTCGGCAGTCCCCATGCGATCAGCCATTTGCAGCACTATCACATTGCTGGCGGCGCTGATGATGAACACGTTTCCGGCAAGTGTTGACACTCCGGCCAGCATCATAAGGTTCGGGACCTCATACGAAGGCAACAGCTTGAGGTACATATCCACCAGCGGCACGTTCGAAAAGACCTGACTACCAAAGAAGCTGATCCCGGCGGTAACCAGTGGCTCGTTCATATGTTCGCGTTCTTCACCTAGAGTCGCCTGTAGCGAGCCAGAATCCAGCAGCGCACCGGTTACGATGAACATGGCAACGAAAAACACCAACGTTGGCCAGTCCAACCGTACAAAGGTTTTTGCGCGCGCACCGTCAAACAGATAGACCGGAAGACAGGCAATTGCCGCTGCGACGCCCAACGGATAGCCGAAATCGGAACCAGTGGCAGCCAGAACGCTTTCGACCGTAACCAATACGACCAGAACCGCGATGGCCGAAAGGACGGGCCACTGGGTGCCCTCGGCCTCTTGCACCAGATCAGATTGTTCATCGTCGGGCGTGGAGATAATCATGCGTTTTGACAGCCACAATGCGCTGCCCCCCAAACAGATCAACGTTGGTACGATCAGCCAATGCACGAATGTGACCATCGGAGCCGGCACTTCTCCGCTTGCGGCGATCAGCAGGTTCTGTGGGTTGCCGATGGGCGTGGCCATACTGCCAATGGTCACGGCCACACAGAGCGCCACTAGAAACGTCTTTTGATCCGCTCCAGTTTGACTTGCCAGCATCAAGGCAATGGGCGTGCCGATAATTGCAGCGGCGTCATTCGTCAGAACCGCGGCAACCAGCGCGAACAAGAGCATGAAGGCGACAAGAGACACTCCGGGCGTCCTCCAGCCAACCATCCATCCCGCAATCCGGTGCGAGATACCGTTTTCATACAGCGCCCGGCCAATGGAAAAGACCGAGAACAGATACAGCATGACGTTCCAGTCAATCGCCTCATACGCGGTCTTGGGCGTAATCGTTCCACTGATCAGCAGAACGACAGCACCTGCGGTCATCACGTGCCAAATCTTCAGAAAGGAGGGCAACCATTCGCGAATGGCGATGAGCGTGAAGACGGCGATGGAAACAGCAAGACTGAAGGACAAAGGGATCTCTCCGTTTTCTAGGGATCAGGAGGATTCGGCAGCGGGCTGTTTGTGGGCCGCCGTTTCGGGCATCAGGGTTGCAAAGATGATTGCGCCAAGGATGGACACTCCGGCCAGAAAGTAGAAGGCTAGGTCATAGCTGGCGAACTGTACGATTTCTTCCGCAATCAAGTTACTCGCAGACGCGCCAATACCCACAAGTGTCGCCAAAGCGCCCTGAGCAATGTTGAACCGCCCGGTTCCTTTGGTAACGTCCGAGACAATCAGTATGAACAAGACCGCAAAGATGCCATTTGCTACTCCATCCAGTGACTGGATCGCCACCAGAGCTACTGAGTTGTCCGTCATAGTATATAAGATCGCGCGAACTGGCAGAATCGCAAATGCCATCAAGAACAGAGGTTTACGTCCCCAGCTATCCGCTGTTTTACCGCACAGTATCGCCATGCCGATCATGATGAACTGGGCCGAGATGATGCAGGCCGAGGTGAACGCAATGCCCGATTTTGTATCCCCGCCACTGGCGACCTTTTGGCTGACCAATGGCAGCATGCTGGCGTTGGCGCAGTGAAACAGCACGATCGAAGCACCAAAGACAATCAATGTCCGATTGCCTAGTATGGTGGCGAACCCGCTAGGTCTTTCCTCGCCTAAGTCGTCCTCGGCCACGCCACCGCGGGCAGCTTCATGGTCGATATCTGAGGGTTTGATCATAAGCGTGCAAAAGATCATCCCGATACACATGACTGAGATCAGCACAAACACACCATCCACATACCCAGCCAGCGCCAGTCCTGCGGCGATTGCAGCGGCAACCACATTGCCCGCATGGTTCCAGGCCTGATTGGCGCTGGTCTGACGCGTGAACGCGCGTCGACCGACAACACCCAGGGTGATCGCCGCTATCAGTGGACCAAGAAAGGCAAGGGCCACACCCATCGTGGCCTGTGCGCTGTAAATGGCGTATTTCGCATCCGAAAATACAAGCATCAGCGCGGCCAAGCCCACAGCCGAGACGCATGCCACCATCAACAGGCGTTTTGCACTCGTCCAGTCAATCAATGCACCCGCCGGGGTTTGCGCCAGAACCGTCACAATCGATCCCAGCGCCAATGCAAATCCGATACTTTGCGGGGACCAGTGCAATTGTGCCAGAAGATAGATCGCAAGATAGGGCCCAAACCCCGCAGTCACATCACCGGCAAAAAAATTAATCCCTAAAAGCGGGCGGTTCAAAGCTTTACTGCTCTGTCCAGTGCTGCCGCCGCCTACCAAGATTCCTCGCGCAAGATGCCCGCCTCCCAAGTTGCTTTTTCCGATCTCAGCGCGCTCACGCCGGGCAGCGTTTGTCACGAATGTCGCTTACTTTGCGTCATCAAACAACCCACGCGTGTTTCTCAATTTGAAAACTATTAGTTAGCGATTTTGTTGTGGGGAACAATTTGGAGTCAGATTGACCCCAGACCCGTTCAATTTGGGCGATGCATTCATACGCCGCACGAAAGCCGCGCTAATTGCTCCAGCGGCTACACGCGACACCGAGATTGGGTTCACGCAGACGACGGTACGGCTGCTCAAGCTCTCTAAGAGCTGAAAATAGCTTGTCCAGATCTGATCCAATCTCGAACCGGACATTGCGGGCGCCTACCCGACGTTGAAAAGGGACAATATCACAGGATGCTGCGCTGCATCCGAGGCCAGCTTCGAGCCCAGACCCACAAAAATGTCGCGCTGCTCCGATGGTAGCTTTTGTCAAATAGTTGTTTCGTTGGTCTCGCAGTTCATTTCCCGACCCGCTGTTACTCAGCCCCAATGAGTAAGAACTTAATTAACGATATTTTCAGTGATTTGGGTCAGCCAAACGGTCACAGAGTTGATTCTAAGAAGTGAAAGGTGTTGCAGTCCTGACCCATATTTTGGATGTTTAATGCCTGCGGCGCAAATCTGTGAGGGACAAAAACCGACAGACCTGCGTGCGAAGTAATTGAAATTTGTTAAACCGGAACAAAATGGCGCTTGAGGACCCCTTCACAGACCTCAAAATAGAAACGCAATCGACCGGGTTTTACCAAGGGTACAATCTGCCAATTGCTTTGGCCAGCAAGCTCTCGGTGTCGCTGTTGGTCATTTGGGCGTTGGTTTGGCCGTTCTCGGCAAACGATACTCTTCGATCTTGGAAGTCCGGATTGCTGTCCGAATTCAATACATTCTACGATTTTTCAGTAGCGCTGTTTGCATTCTTTTTGTTTATCGTCGCACTCATCCCGGCAACTGGACGCATGCGGCTTGGCGCAGATGATGAACTGCCCGAATTTTCTAACTTCTCCTGGTTTTCCATGATGTTTGGTGCGGGATTGGGTGTGGGCCTGATGGTGTACGCAACGGCCGAGCCGCTAGGTCTGTGGGAAACGAATCCGCTGACCGTCTCGGGCGAGGTGAATTCCAAGAGCGAAGAGGCCATACGAGGGGCATACCGTTACACGTTCCTGCACACGGGTTTCCATGCCTGGGCCATCTACGTTGTAACTGGTCTAAGTCTCGCATACTACGCTTACACCCGTGACATGCCGTTGACGATCCGCGCGGCGTTGACCCCTCTTCTGGGGGAACATGCAAATGGAGTTACTGGTCATGTGATCGACATCCTCGGGGTTGTGGCGACGATACTCGGGGTGGCGGTCACCATCGGCTATGGCGTGTCTCAACTGGTCGACGGCGCATTTCTGATTACGGGTATGCAATGGTTAACGGACAATGCAGATTCGGCGATGAAACCTTCGACTGCGGGTCTGATTGCAGCGCTGGCTTTGGTCATGACTATGTCGACCTTGTCTGCCGTTTCTGGTGTCGGACTTGGTGTGAAATACTTGTCTAACCTCAATCTGATACTTTCGATGGTTCTGCTTGCGGTCTTCATAGCCTTTGGGTCGTTTACCTTTGCGATGACAACATACCTTCGAGCGCTGATCGACTACATCGTCAACTTCATCCCGCTGAGTTTCCAAACCCACAGCCCCGCGTCGCAAGAGGAATTTGCATCAGTCCTGCCGGTCGAAGCTGCGCCATTTATAGGTGAATTGTTTGCCGGAGCAACAGAGGCCTGGGGAACGAAAGAGACCTTTCTGCAGGCGTTGAGTGATGATGCGGCGGCCCTGCCTGATGCGACCAAAACCGCAGCTTACGATGCGGGCACCCAGGGGCGGTTATTTGAGTGGCAATCTGGTTGGACGACGTTCTACTGGGCTTGGTGGATTGCTTTTTCGCCCTTTGTGGGTCTGTTCCTTGCACGCATCTCGAAAGGACGTACAGTACGCGAGTTCATTTTGGGGGCAGTTGTTGCCCCATCTCTTGTTTGCTTTGGCTGGATGACGATCCTTGGCGGCTCGGCCATTGATCTGGAACTAAATGGTGATGCGAATGGTGCGATCCTCGCAGCCTCAACGACGGCAACCCTGTTTGTCACGCTGAGTGAGATGATCTCGGGCAATTTTTTGACGATCATCAGCATTATGTGCGTGATCCTGACCATGACTTTCCTGGTCACTTCCGCCGATTCCGGGATATTGGTAATGAACACGATCATGTCAGGCGGTGCCGAAGAAACGGACCTTAAACACCGTGTGATCTGGGGCGTTTTGCTGACACTCGTGATCGGAACACTGTTGATCGCGGGTGGTGGAGGTTTGGAGGCGCTAACCAATTCAATGATTATCGGTGCGCTTCCATTCAGCGTTGTTTTACTGCTGATGTGCGTCTCATTGGCGAAGGCAATGATCAATGACCTTCGGCGATCAAGCCAAAACGGATGGTCAAGCGCATCGTGAAATCAAGAACCAATGCTGCTGGATTTCCAATGAGCTACTAGTCCTATCCGGATTTGTCATACCCACATGAAGACCTTCAACCGAGTTCATTGCAAACCGGCGCTAGGCGGCGTTTACAACGCACCACAGGCATGCTTCAAGCTGGAATCCTCGATCAAGACCAGCTTGTCACGAGATCTGATGAGGAATGGGCGTTCTTTGAACACTTCATCCTCGCTATCCGTGCCACTAAAGGGAGCAAACCGACCAACCACCGCCTTGTTCTGGTTGGGATTTTCTGGATCTCCAGAACCGGCTCCCAGTGGCGGGACCTACCTGAGGAGTTCGGCAAATGGTCCAGCGTTTACCGCCAGTTCAGGCGCTGGACTCTGGCAGGGCTTTGGGAGGGCATCCTGGATGCCCTAAACCAAAGCGGAGCCGTTCCCGACGCCCTGCAAATGGTTGATAGCACCGTGATCGGCGCGCACCACCAAGCCGCTGATGCAAAAGGCGGACTCAGGAACAGGATTTTCGCCGCTCAAGAGGTGGGCTTTCGACCAAGATCCACCTCCGTTTCAACGCGCACGGCTTGCCAATGAGAACCGAGATCACGCCGGGGCAAACGTCAGATTACCTTGGCTTTGACCTTGTCATGGCTGACAACCTACCTAAGCCGAAAGTGCTGCTAGCAGATCGTGGATATGACGCTGATCCCATTCGGAAAAACATGAACGAGAGCATTATCCAGCCGCAAATCCCGATGCGAAAGACCCGCAAGATGCGTGTTGGAGTGGATCATACGCTTTACCCGCTGCGCAATATGATCGAGCGGTGCTGCAATAAGCACAAGGGCGCGCGCCGTGTCGTAACCCGCTACGACAAAACCGCTGAAAGTTTTCTGGGTTTCATCGACATCACGTCAATCCGTCTATGGTTCCGCCATTTGTCAACATGACTAGCGATTGGAGTCACGGCCTGTTCTGTCGTGATTACGTCGTTCTTGAAGCACGCTTTGAAACAGGGCCTCGGTTTCCGCCTGTCCAATTATGACAATCCGATGAAACCTGTGGTCGCAGAAATACGGAGGCTCGTGCTGGATGCAGACAGCAGAATTGGAGAGACGATCAAGTGGCAAGCTCCGACCTTCACATACAAGGGCAACATTGCGAGCTTCTTTCCACGTGCCAAAAAACATGCCTCGCTGATGTTTCACAAAGGGCCGTTCATCGAAGGCGAACTTCCCAACCTGGAAGGAGGCGGTAAAGAGGCCCGGAGTTTCAAAGTTGCCAACTTGGAAGAGCTCAAAAACAAGGCCGACGAACTTATGGCTATATGTATCGCCTGGTGCGATCAGCAGGATAGGTGAGAGTCTCACGCAATCAACTCGGTCTTGGCATTGATATTGACATTTAAGCATAAACTTAAATATAAATAGTAATGCCGCCAAGCAAAGCATCATCGGACGTCTTTCACGCCATCGCCGACGCCAACCGTCGGACGCTTTTGGGGTTTCTGGCACGTGAGGCCCGCCCTGTAGGCGATTGTGTCGAAGAACTTGGGATCACCTATGCAGCAGTGTCGCAGCACCTGAATGTGCTGCATGAAGTGGGGCTGGTCGAACGGAAGGTACATGGTCGACAAAGGCTGTACCGGAGCCGGTTTGAACCTCTTCAGGAAGTTCATGACTGGACAGATAGGTATCGTCCTTTCTGGCAGCATCGGCTGAAACGGCTGGGTGATTATCTGGACAAGTACGAGGGTGATAAGTGATGCAGGATCTCCGTCTGACGCTGAAAGAATTTTACCCACACCCTGTCGAATCCGTCTGGCAAGCTCTAACTGATCCGGCGGCCATCGCTGAATGGCTAATGCCCTGCGATTTTCGTCCAATTGCCGGCCACCAGTTTTTCATTCGAGGCACCGCGACAAACAATTGGCGGGGGTTTACGGAGTGTGTTGTCGTCTTAGTTGAACCGCCACGACGGATGGAGTGGCAATGGGCCAGCGCGGACATTCCTGAGCCGACCTGCGTGCGGTTTGAACTGGAACCCGTCGATGGCGGAACTCAACTCACTCTGAGCCACAAAGGGATGACCACACAGGCCGATATCGAAAGCCTGTCGCAGGGATGGCCCGTGAAACTCAAGCAATTGCGCGTTTGCCTAGCGAATTCTAACCGATTGTTGTGGGAGACAGATTATGACTGGATTCAGCAGAACCTTTGAAATCAACGCCTCCGCAGAAGAGGTGTACCAGGCCATTACCATGGGCATTACGCATTGGTGGACAACAGGGTCCGGGAGTGCCTCACAAGTTGGCACTGTCTTTGCAACCCGGTTTGGTAAGACGTACAACCACATCAAAGTGAGCCAATTGATCGCAAACCAGCGGGTCGAATGGGACATTGAGGAACATTTCCATGACAACGAATCTCTGACCCGGGATGATGAATGGACAGGAACGAAAATCCATTGGAACCTGTCTCCCGTAGGGGAAACCAAAACCCGGCTGAGTTTCACACATGAAGGTTTGGTCGAAAGCATGGAATGCTGGGAGATTTGCGAGGCAGGTTGGGACTTTTTTCTATTTGAAAGTCTCAAGACCTACCTCGAAAGCGGCAAAGGCCAACCCTTTCAGCACGAATGATGTCAATATGACGTGGCGCTATTGCAGCATTGGTCAATTGAGTCCGCTTGGCCCAAGGACGGCAGGTTTGTCCCCGCACTCAGGCTAATAAAACTACGAACTCGCGCCCATAGCGAATGTCGGGAAAGCGGGTTGCGGCTGCAGCATCTTGAGGGTTGGCCGAAGGTCTGGAACGGGCCGCTTCCTCTGGAACGAAATGTGTTTCCCGTGCAGTTGTAGTGCTTGCTCAGGCGGCGGAAGTGAGCCCATAGTAGATTGCTGGATGATCTACACATATCTGTTCAGTGGATCTCATGACGACGAATCCACCTGTTTCTTAGATCCGATTCTTTGAACAAAAAACAATCGTCAAAGGCATGCTTCCAGCCATCCACAGAACGCCACTGACACGTATTTCGCAGCCAAACTCCTCCGAATTTTGCGCGCATTCGAAGGCAATCATGAGTTAGTTTCGGTCAAATAAACTTGATATTCATTCAGTTGTTGGTTCCAAGAACGCCAATGATCAAAAGCTACTTGTCAAACCCTCAAAACCTTAGCGAAAGGCAGGACATACCACCATCCAGCTTTGCGCAGTCGGTATTGTCGATCTCAACGACCTTATATCCTTCACGATCCAGCAACTCTGCGGTGCGCGGGAAGCCTGCAGCCATCATAACCAGACTGTTGAAACGGATAGCATTGGCGGCAGCCTCTTCCCCATCAGCAACATGCAGCACCCGGTAGCCCTCAAAGCAGCCAGATGCATCCAACCGCCGGGTTGACAGGATTGTCTCGGCATCCATCAGCGAACAATCTGTCTTGAAGTGCAAAACGCCTTCGGGCGTAAACACCTCGCGCAGTTTGTGGCCCCACTCGGAGGTGATTTTAGCCAGCTCGCTGACACCTTCAGCGTCAGTGCGGTCTGACCGGCCCACCAGTATTTCGCGACCGGTTACAAGGATATCCCCACCTTCGATATGACCAGGGCCTTTGATTTCGAAGACAGTTTCGTAGCATGCATGAAGTGTCGAGGCCATTTCGGCCACCTCACCCATTCGCGATGGTGCACCCGGCCGCATCAGCACAGCACCCTGCGGCAGGCAAAGGGCTGTGTCCTCGACAAACTGCGCGTCAGGGAACGCATCAAGGGGATCAAGTTCGATCACCTCAGCTCCGGTGCTTTTTAGTGCTGCCACGTAAGCCTTATGCGCCGCCATCATTCCTTCGAAATCCGGGTTTCCGATATCTTCTGCACGCAATCCGCCAGCTATGGTCGGAGCCGGGCGACGGGTGATGGCGTGGGAAAACTCAAAGGTCGGGTCTGACATGTTCAATCTTTCTGAGGTTCGAATTTCGAGGCGGTGACTTCGATCATTGACGGACCATCCAAGGCCGCGATTTTGCGCAACGCGTGCGCGACGGCCTGTGGTTCGGCTTGAGCCGTGGTGAAAGGAATGCCAAATGACTTGGCCGTTGCAGCAAAATCGGGGGGCGAGGGATCACATCCTATGACTGATACCCCCACATCCTGCATCGATGCCGCAATTTCCCGGTACCCGTGATTGTTCCAGATCACGAAAGTGACAGGCAGATTTTCGTCTACTGCTGCCATGATTTCAGGCAAAGAGAACTGCGCGCCTCCATCACCGATAATGCAGATCACCCGTGCTGCAGGATCGGCGATTGATGCACCGATGGCCGCGGGTATCCCATAGCCGAGCGCCCCATAACCCGTCGCTGCGTTGAACCAGCCACCGGCCCGGTCGTGGTCATAGAAAAGATTGCCGGCATAAATTGGTTGGGTGGAGTCTCCGACTATTAGCATATTTGGGGCCGCAGAGCGTATCGCATTCAGGATTTCTACCAGATGGCGATACTCGGGACCAATTTCCTCCCAGGCGGCGTCGCGTGTCTTGCTGGCACGGTCCGCACCATCGCTTTGCTTTGGCTTATGCGGCAAGGCCTCAAACAGCGCCGGCACAACCAGGTCAACGTCACCTTGGATGGTGAGTGCTGCCTCATGTCGTGTTAGTTGATCGCTGCACCGATCAACCCGTATCAGGCCTGACAGTTCCGCAAATTGACCGGTGGCATACATGTCATAGTCGGTCGGCCCCAGCTCCGTTCCCAGGGCCAGTACGCAATCGGCGCTTCCTATTAGTGCGCGTACCGCGTTCAGGCTGGGGCTGGCCGGAACGGTCAGGGAATGTCCGTGCATCAGGCCGCGCGCGTTGACGGTTTGCACCACGGGGGCATCCAGAGCTTCGGCCAGTGCTTGCAATCCGGCCTCAACACGTTTCGCGCCGCCACCCACCAGAACGACAGTTTTCTTCGCTTCAGCCAGTTGCTTTGCGGCTTGTGTGATCAATACCGGGTCGACCGGGGGCTCTGGATCGAATGTCTCAACGGGTGTTTCCTGATACTCCGCCGCTGCGATATCCAACGGAACCTCGATATGTAAGGGCCCGGGGCGACCGTTTGTGAGGCTGTGAAAAACACGGTCCAAGATCGGGTCCAGTGCTTTGGTGTCAGCAACTTGCTCGGATACCAGCGCAACCGTTTTAGCCAACCCAAGTTGGTCAGGCAATTCATGCAGATGTCCTAAGCCCTTGCCGAGCGATGCGGTTTTGTTGACACCGGAAACCACTAGCATTGGTACTGAATCGGCGCGCGCCTGGGCCATCGGCGTCAGCGTATTGGTCAACCCGGGGCCGGTGATCACAAAGGCCACGCCCGGTTTGCCCGAAACACGCGCATAGCCATCGGCCATAAAGCCCGCACCCTGTTCGTGCCTGGGCGTAACATGGCGAATTCCCGAGGCCGCGAGCCCTCGGTACAGCTCAACCGTGTGAACGCCCGGAATTCCGAAAACGCAGGTCACACCCCTTTGGCGAAGCTTGGCAACCAGAGCTTCGCCGATTGTAATTCCGTTCATGCAACCTCGCGTGATTTGCTGTTGGCGTGATCGATGATGCGATCGATCGCGGTGGCAAAGCCGGTGTCGCTGATGGTCAGCGCGACCCGCACCCAGTCTTTCAGGCTATCCCCAAAGGCAGATCCCGGCATGACAGCCACCCCGGCCTGCAACAGGTCCCATGCATACGCTTCGCCATCCAGCCCGGTGGCGGAGACGTTGATGAGGGCGAACATTCCCGCTTCGGGTCGGTGAACAGTCAGATCCGTTTCCGCTTCAAGGCGATCGGCCAGCAAGGTGGCGCGCCCTGAGAAACGGGCGGCCATGCCGGGGGCCACCTCGGACCCGTCGCGGATCGCCTTTTCCGTCATGTCTGCGATGAAAGGCTGATTACCAAAGAGCATGGTCTCGGAGTACGGCAGCAGCGCTTCACAAAATGCTGCGGGTCCGACACACCAACCGCTGCGGAACCCCGGGGCAGCATGCGACTTTGAGATTGATGATACGCCTATGACACGATTCACCAACTCCGGATTGGCTAAAGGCGAAACGAATTGGGCACCGTCAAAGATCAGTTCTTCATAGACCTCGTCCGAGATGATCCACAAGTCATGCGCAATCGCAAGCTGCCCGATCTCGACAATTTCGGCAGCGGTCAGGATCGCGCCCGTCGGGTTGTGCGGTGTTGTCAGAAGAATGGCGCGGCTGCGCGGAGTGATGCGGGCCGCGATATCTTCGGCCTGCATGCGAAATCCATGCTCGGGCCGCAGCGGAACGGGCACCATTTCCGCCCCAGATGCACGAACGACACCTTCATAGGTCGCGTACATCGGATCGCCGACTAGAACTTCGTCACCGGCCTCTGCAACACCGGCCATGGCTGCAAATAGGGCGGTTTGCGTTCCGGGAAAGCACAGAAAGTTCTCGGGTCTGAACACCCGCCCGCGAGCGGCTGAATAGCGCGCAGCAAGTGCGTCAAGCAGCCCGGCTTCGCCGCGCCCATTGGAATACCCTGTCCGCTGTGCTCGCAATGAGGTGACTGTAGCTTCGGTCAATGCTTCCGGCACAGGTACATCCGGCTCTCCAATCGTCATTTCGACGATATCCGCTCCGGCTTTGATAAGTTCGCGCGCTTTCAGGTGTACGCCCCATTTGGTGCCACCCAAGCCCGCTAACCGTTCTGTCACCGATGTGGTCTTCATGACTGCTCCACCTCTTTGGTCAATGGAATCCCGACGATGGCGCCGACAGAATCCAAACCGATCTGCGCCAGTTGGCCTTCGGAAAAAGCATCCGGAAGCGCGCCTCCTTCCAGCCAGAGGCCGTCAATCACCGCGTTGCAGGCAATGGCCAGCTGCGTTGCTTCCGATGCTTCGACTGACCGCCCGGTTTCTTGCAATGCGGCGACGATCAGCTTTTCGAGTTGATCCCGGAAGTAGTTATAGGTTTGCTGGTGGATGCGCTGCATTTTCGCATCATGCTGCACCTTGTTCAGGAAACCGGCCCACAAGGCCACAGCACTTGGATCAACGATTGGTGGCCGCAGCGATGCGTCAACGAAGTTGGTCAATTGAGAAACCGCGCTTCCCTGTCCTGACGAAGCAGCTGTCTGATCGGTCAGCGTATTCATGTGGTGTTCATATGCGGCCTGAACCAGCTCTTCCTTCGACGAGAAGTAGTGCCGGATTAACCCTTGCGTCACGTTCGCGCGGGCAGCGATCTCTCGCACCGTGGCGCCCCGAACGCCCATCTCGGCGATCAGGTCCAAAGTTGCCAGTATCAGCGCCTCGCGCCGAAACTCGGCAGACTCACGTTTGAATTTGCGGCTGTCGTCCTGCACGTCAGTGTCATCCATGGTATGGAGTTATTATACACTTGCATAATTGCGAGATTCGGGGCTTACTGCAAGCTGAAAATCAAAAGATTCTTGGATATGGACACAGCCAAAGCAGTATCACCCACACTCGAAGCAGCCGCATCCATTGAGGCGATAAAGGTTGACGACCTGCACAAATCCTTCGGTACGCTGGAGGTTCTGAAGGGTGTGTCCCTGACGGCTAACAAGGGGGATGTTGTTGCCGTCATCGGGGGGTCGGGTTCTGGCAAATCCACTATGCTGCGCTGTATCAACTTCTTGGAAACGCCAAGCTCGGGAAAGATCACCATCGGCGGTGAGCTGGTTGAAATGCATACCGATGGTAGCCCCTCCAACCGCCGCCAGATTGAGCGTATCCGTACGCGGCTTGCCATGGTTTTCCAGCAGTTCAACCTGTGGACACACCGTACGCTTTTGGAGAACGTGATCGAAGTGCCGGTACATGTCCTCAAGGTTCCAAAGGCAGAGGCTATCGCGCGGGCGCACGAATTACTGAAGAGGGTAGGGCTCGGGGACAAGGCCGACACCTATCCGGCCTATCTTTCAGGCGGTCAGCAACAACGCGCCGCCATTGCCCGGGCGCTTGCAGTAGACCCTTCGGTAATGCTTTTTGACGAGCCCACCTCGGCACTTGACCCCGAGTTGGTGGGTGAAGTTCTCACTGTAATCCGCGATCTTGCTGCGGAAGGGCGCACCATGCTGCTTGTCACCCATGAAATGAAATTCGCGCGCGAAGTCGCCGACCACGTCGTCTATCTCTTCGAGGGCCGCATTGAAGAGCAGGGGCCACCTGCCGAGGTCTTCGGTAACCCAAAATCAGAACGGCTGAAGCAGTTCCTCAGCTCAGTTGCCTGATCCAGTCAAAACAAACGAATGAACCAAAAGGGAGTAATAAAATGAACGTCAAGAAACTGCTCGCGTCCGGCCTTGCCGCCGCTATCCTTTCGGCTGGTGTCGCCAGCGCCGAAGAGGTCAAGATCGGCATTGCGGCCGAACCTTATCCGCCATTCGCTTCGCTGGACAGCTCAGGCAACTGGGTGGGTTGGGAGATTGATGTAATCAATGCTGTTTGCGCAGCTGCGGAACTTGACTGTGTTATCACGCCGGTGGCCTGGGACGGTATCATCCCGTCGCTGACCGGGCAGCAAATCGATGCCATCATGGCCTCCATGTCGATCACCGAAGAGCGGCTGAAAACCATTGATTTCAGCGATCCCTACTACAACACACCTGCGGTCATCGTCGCAGATAAATCGATGGATATCGAAGCGACCCCAGAGTCGCTGGCTGATAAAGTTGTTGGCATTCAGGCTTCGACCATCCACCAGGCCTATGCGCAGGAATACTTCAAAGATGCCGAGCTGCGTGTATACCAGACTCAGGATGAGGCTAATCAGGACCTGTTCGCCGGCCGCATTGATGCCACCCAGGCCGACAGCATCGCCATGGCTGATTTTGTGAACTCGGATGCCGGTGCCTGCTGCGAAATCAAAGGCGCAGTTGCAGATGATCCAGCCATTCTGGGACGGGGTGTTGGTGCCGGTGTGCGCAAAGGGCAGGATGACCTGCTTGCGGCGTTGAACAAAGGCATCGCCGCCATTCTGGCCGATGGCACACATGAGAAGATCACCTCGAACTACTTCACAGCCAGCATCTACTAAGCTGCTGTGTCCGGACTGTTAGACTCACTAGGTTTGGCGCAGAGCGCAGAGCTTCTGTCGCTCTCGCCACCGGGGTGGGGAGCCAATTTGCTGCGCGGATTGTCTCACTCATTGCAGATCGCTTTTGGTGCGTATGCGCTTGGCCTCGTGATCGGATTGCTCGGAGCTTATGGCAAACTTTACGGCGGGAAGGTCACGCGCGATCTTCTCGCCATTTATACGACTGTGATCCGGGCTGTCCCGGAACTGGTTCTGATCCTGATCCTGTATTACGTAGGATCTGACATCATCAATAAGATCTCCGCCGCAATGGGCGGTGGGCGGGTTGAGGTTAATGGTGTTGCCGCGGGCATTTGGGTGCTAGGTGTCGTTCAGGGCGCATACGCGACCGAGATTCTGCGCGGTGCCATTCAGGCGGTTCCACCCGGTCAGATCGAGGCCGCCAAATCCTATGGGATGCCTGCCATTATGACCATGCGCCGCGTGACAATCCCGGCCATGATGAGCTTCGCTGTACCTGGTCTGGCCAACCTGTGGCTGATTGCAACCAAAGACACCGCGTTACTTGCCGTTGTGGGCTTTAACGAACTGACGCTGGAAACCCGACAGGCTGCCAGCAGCACACGCGCCTATTTCACCTTCTTTCTGGCAGCGGGTTTTCTCTATCTCATGGTCACGCTGTGCTCAGGCGGTATCTTCGCCCGGATTGAGAAATGGGCCCGTCGCGGCCAACCCTCTCTGAAGGGAGGGAGCAGATGATCGATTTCAGATCGCTGATGCAGCCACATCGCATCGTGATGATGCTGATATTCGCCGGTATCGTTATCTGGTGCGCAGTATCGCTGCAGTGGGACTGGATGCCGAAGTACGTCCCGCTGGCCCTCCAGGGCATTTGGACGACAATCTGGCTGTTGATTGTTACCGTTGTTCTCGGTTTCCTGCTCGCGATCCCGCTTGGGTTGGCGCAGGCGGTTGGGCCCTGGTATCTTGCCGCTCCTGCGAAGGCATTTTGCACCATCATCCGTGGCACGCCGCTGCTGCTGCAGCTTTGGCTATTGTACTATGGGCTAGGCTCGCTCTTCCCCCAGTTTCCTTGGATTCGTTCGTCAGAACTCTGGCCTTATCTGCGACAGGCGTGGCCCTATGCAGTGCTGGCGCTGACGTTGTCCTATGCCGGGTACGAAGGCGAGGTTATGCGTGGCGCTTTCAAGGGCGTCGCTAAGGGGCAGCTTGAAGCGGCCAAGTCATTTGGAATGCCACGGCTTACCATGTTCCGCCGTATCTGGTTACCACAGGCGATCCGCAATGTTCTTCCGACTTTGGGTGGTGAAACCATCCTACAACTGAAAGCCACGCCGTTGGTTGCGACCATCACTGTTGTCGACATTTACGCGGTGTCTTCGCGCGTGCGGTCCGACACGTTCATAATTTATGAGCCGCTCATACTTTTGGCCATATTCTATATTCTCGTTGCGGGTGTGATAGCTTTGGGTTTCCACTGGCTGGAAGTAAAGGTCCTTGGGACTGGACGTCGCAACGGGGCTGTCGGTTAGTACCGGCCAGAAGCCGAAGCCTAAACTCACTGCCTACAGGGTCGCGCTTCTTAACGAATTGTCCTGACCTACTGGCGTTGCGAGTATACCGGCAAGGCGGTCAATTGAAGCGGCATAGAGAGGGCCAGTATTATCTCGCGAAGTGCTAGTTCAACGAGTCGTTTGTTTTGCGCTCGCAGCGAATGGCTGGTTTGACGGGCCGCGCTGCAGCATCGAGGTTATGTGGTGAAGGTCTCAGGAGAGCCCAAACCTACAATTTTGTCATGACGCGGCGATTGGCCGAAATTGGATCTCTCTGTGTCGCATAGATCAAAGCAAGTTATGAGTTTCAGTCCAAATTTAGTTAAACCGGATGACGAGGAAGTGGCGAAGTGACCCCGAAAACGTCAGACACATGCTCGATGCTTGGAGCCTTCAATCTCAGAAAGGGATATGATCTTGAAACGTTCAAGGCAGCCTTTGATGCGTTCTGCGACCATCTAAAACAAACTGGGTATCTGCACTCACACCGACTTTGGCAACGCGCTTACCACTCCGGTTACGACACCCTTTTTCCAAATGCTAGAATCGTTATCGAAATGCGTTTTCACAGCCACCAGGCCTCGCTGGATGCTTGGGACTATGTTGAAGATCACTGTGAACCCCTACGGAGTCTGCATGTTGCCATGAACAAACAGGTCACGGAAACCCACTTTGTGCTGCTGCATGAGGCTGGATCAAAAACGGTGGAAGACTGCGGCTAATGTCAGGAGTGTCCGCAGAGCTGCCACTCACGATAATTCGCTGAATGTGCACCAAAGTCGGCTTTCAAGCTGCGTCACGTGCTTCGCCTCGCGGGACGTTATGATCGGATCAATATACTCTCAGTTCAGCCGCCCATAAAATGTCATTCGGGCCGCCTCGGAAAGCTCGATGCCAGGCTCTGCATTATAGGCCAGCACCGCCAGAATGCGCGTCAGGTCTCCTTCGTTCGGTGCGACCCGATGTATCGAATTGCGCCCACGGAAGAATACGAGTGTCCCGGCTTCAACAGAGACGGCTTCCACTGGTTTTTTTCCGTCCAGGATTTCGTCAACCTTCTCGAATCCCATCTCACCCACATCGGCATCGCGAACAGCATTGACGTACTCGAATGTTCCGCCCTTTTCTGGCGCCTGCACCATCAGCGTGATCGCAAAAGACGAATTGTCGAAGTGCCAGCCAAGCTCTTCTCCCTTCTCTGCAAAGTGTAGGTTGATAGAGGACAACGGGTCGGCATATTCGTGCATTGCCTCTTCGCCCAGGACATCGCACAAAAAGCTGCGAAAAACCGGGGCGTTGTAGAGCGTGCGCAGGGCCGAATTCTGCGGCATCAGGTCGTCGGTGATGCATCCCTTGGATGAGGTCACAAGTCGGTTGCGCGCGTGATCATCAGGGAAACTTTCATCCTTGTGGGTCAGATAGACATTGTGCTGCTTCGTGGACTTGAAGACTTTCTCCTTGTTGGCAAGGCCTTCATCCCTGATCGCGTCAATTGCTTGCTTCTGAACAAAGCCAGGCATCAGGAAAACGCCCGTATGGTCGAACTCTTTCTTACAGGCTGCCCGAAATTCGGCGTCATCAATTGGAAAGGTGTTGAAGTCGATAATGTCGCGCAGTTTCATGGATATCTCCTGCGTTCGCGTTCCTTCAAAAAAAGGATAATCAAGGTCAAAGAACAAATAAAACTGTTTTTGTTGCCGTGGGGATGGAGAATCTCATTTAGAATCCATGACCAAGATAAAACTCAAGCAATGTCGTTACTTCAGAGCCGTGGCGCAGACTGCCGGCATCGCATCGGCGTGTAGGTCGTAAGTATCTCGCACCCCGCTGCGGCCCAAGCTATAGCCAATTCGGAAGACTAGACCAGCCTTGTGCTGTTTCGGCGTTTGCACGCGCGCAGCATGGAACTGACGGCGCAAGGCATTGAATTTCAGTTGGCAAGTACACCCACCCTATCGCCTGATATACTTTCATGATGGTTTCCATGGCCGTCTCACATCGGAAGAAATTTTGGGATTTTCTGCTTCGAGGTACTTGCAGTCTAGTATTGGCGAGATTTCAATACGCCTTTGCCATGGCAATGAGTGCAACGTACGTCTCCGCTCTCGTAATTGTGCCTGCCAGAGCCACCGCAGACATGGCACCCTTCTTCAACGGAGGCGTTACCGGAAGATCCAACATCATCAGGTGAAGCAACCTTTTTGAAAGTTGATTGCGTAGTTTTCCTTCCGCGAAATTTGGATGGGCTAACCTTCGGTTAGCCAGCCAACGCTTGCTCACGTTTGTTCCGGTCGCCACCAAAGTTACGTTCCAAGAATTTAGCAGTCTGCAAATCTACCCCAGGCCATCGTTTTTTGAGTGTCTCATCATCCATGACAGCCTCTATGGAGTTAACTCTCAACTGATGCTCAATTAGCCATTCAATTGCGTTACGATGTAAGCCAATACGCACCGTCGATGGTCCGCATCAAACCCCACGCTTTCGGCTGAGCAAACCATACTTGACGGCCCATGAGCGAAACGATCGTCGTCTGCGTTTGTCTTGCTTCATCGTCCGCTTCGGCTGTACGCCGCCCTTACGGTTGAATTCGAACACGTCGATAATCCGCTCGGCGCAGCCACAGGCTTCGCCCATGCCAACCTTAGCGAAATAGAACTTTTCGAAACTTTCCGGGTTTTGCATGGTGATCCTCCTGCACTTTTCACTCTGTTGGAAGATAGGTTTCAAATCAACTCTTCGGGATTTGCCCGGACCCACAGGTAGCTCCGACCGCATCAGCCGCATTGAAATGGGAATGAAAGCACTTAACTCGGTGACATGATAGTCCTCATCGCACTTTCCATCTTATGCGGCATCGTCTGCGCCTATATCGCCAACACCAAGGGCTTAAGCGTCGGACTGCACACGGCCTTTGGCGTAATGCTGGGTCCAATTGGGATAGTTATCACACTGATGTGCAACAGAGCCAAACGTGGCCAAGTCTAATCTGAAAATGCGGTAGGACCTGAAGGCAGGCGGCCCGGGGAGGATCGGGCCGCCATTCTCAAGAAGCAGTTTAGCCGTTATCTGGCGGCAGTATGCCCGCTTCTTGCGCAATCTGAATCTCGCTCTGATCCAGAGAACCATCTCCATTGGCGTCCATTGCCGTAAAGGTATCGGCATCAACGTCTGGCGCAACAACCTGCACCTCTTCAATGGTCAAAACGCCATCTCCATTGGTGTCCGCAGATTGCGCGGCGACCAGTGTGGGCAATCCAAACGCGACAGTTGCAAGTGCGGTGATATATTTAGGTTTCATTGCATTGGCTCCTAAGTAAAAGCTGAGTGGTTGTGTCCGGACAGGCACCAGAAACACCCAGACGCATCGGGCGTCACCCATGTGGAGTGTGCAGGACGATTTTGCGCCGATCTCCGCGTGTTTGTGAGAGTCGCGCCTGCAAACACCTGCTCGGCAAAATTCCCCCACTGCGACTAGGCGGTTAGTATCCGAGCCAAAACATGTCGCACGGCAAGGCTCCGCTGAGAATCCGCAGACTCGAAATGCGGGTCTGTGAGGGAGTTGAAAAGTGTTAGGTGGCCCATTAGTGCCCTAACCGCATAAATTCGCCTGCCGGGCATATCTGAGGGCTCTACGATGAAATGCTGGTTTCCGACTAGAATACAACCGTTCGGAATGCGGAAGTTTCACTATTTCCAACCTGCGGAATAAGCTTTCCAAGTTTGAACAGATAGTGTCAAAAGTGGATTTTTAGTCGGTTTTTTGGTATTGTTGTTCCATTATTTTAGGAGGTGTTTTTATGGCTAGTGACTTCTCACTTGAAATCGAATTCTCTGGCGGACTTTCAGTGACGCAACAGGCAGCCTTTACGTCTGCTCGCGATCGGTGGCGCGAAGTAATCGTCGGAGCTTTGACGCCTGTCGTCGTAGACGGACAACAAATTGATGGATTGGTAATCGAAGCGCAAGGAATATTCATTGACGGTCCGAGTGGCGTTCTTGGTCAGGCGGGTCCAACCATTCTTCGAGATGACAATGACCTTCCAGCAAGGGGGTTGATGTCATTTGATACGGGCGACTTGGCCGAGATGGAGACCAATGGCGGTCTGACGGATGTAATCCTGCACGAAATGGGCCATGTGTTGGGCATCGGCACGCTGTGGAGTTCTGACTTCTTCGACTTTATCGAAGGATCTGGCGGGGATGATCCAGCCTATACAGGCCCCAACGCTTCACGCGAATATGGCGACTTGCTCGGACAAGGAACCGCAACGAAAGTACCGATTGCAAACACCGGCGGCCCGGGAACACGCGAGGGCCATTGGCGTGAAAAGACATTCGCCCATGAATTGATGACAGGATTCTTGTCGGGAGCAACGCGACCGCTTAGTCGCATGACCATCGGGACATTGGAAGATATGGGGTATGAGGTCGATTATAGTCAGGCCGATCCGTACGCATTGCCCGATTCAAACCTCTTGGCGATGATTGCTTTGACAGCTCCCACGATTCCATGTTGCCAGGTAATTCGCACGAAACCTGTTCGATTGTCGGAATGGGAGAATGGTTAATTGCGTAAGACCCTGCTTGTATCAACTCTGGTGGGGCTAATGTCGTCTCCGATACAATCCGACGAATTGACGCGAATTCTCACTTGGACTGTCGAAAGTGCCAACAGTAGTCGTTCCGTGGCGATTTCAGAGAACGGAAATATGGAGAGGACTTTTAATGGTGCGTCAGTTTCTTCACGGGCTTTGACTTCTGAAGAAACTGATAGGGTCTTTGCTGCCGCAGAGGAACTGATAGCCGTATTTCCAAGCCTTCTAATGTTTCAAGGACCGGAGGTTTCTGAAGCATCGGGTCTGCGTAATCTAGGCGCAAGTACGCAGTCCGAACCCATTAGAACTACGCTTAAGTTAACGAACGGGGAAATAGAGGTTATAGCTACATTTCACAATTACCCAGCCCTGACAGCGCTGACAAAGGACGCTCAACACTCAAACGCGCTTCGTCAGGCAAATCACGTGCTGGGGCGACTACTAGTCGACTGACAACCTCGCCCCAATTTGATTTGTGCCCTGCCACACATGGAGTGGGCGGTGTTCTTCTATCCAGATGTCTGCGCGGTCTGACATAGCGTGTACCTTTTCCCGAAACCGCCTCTGATATTGCTAGGTTTTCCGGGTTAACTAATGCGCGCTTCACGCTCTGCTTCCAACGCCAGAGCAATCAACCGATTACGTTCAGCCCAAAGCGCTGTGTTTGCTTCCGAGATACGCCCACGTCCTTCGGGCGTCTTTGCCCCAGTGGACTGACCACCGTGCAGGCGACACCGGGAACGCTCTGTAATGGGGCGTCAAGGAATACGCCGTCCTTGTCCTGGCTCCGCAAACTTTGAGTTCGCTTGTCATGTTGTATCTCATATCTGGACGAGGGCATAGGCGGGTAGCGGACTGACTAACCAAGCAACCGCAAAGTTTTGACATTTGCAAACGCTCGCTTGGAGGTCGCCGGGCATAGCAATATCGACTTCTATCGATTGTTGTCGAGATGTTTCCGAAATTCTGCAAGATCACCCTTTGTGCGTTTCATAATGGCCAGTTGATCAGGCCCAATAATGTGTCCGAAGACCTCGCTGACGCGAACAATTGCTTGGTCCCTAAAAGTGCGGCCGGCCTGGGTCAGATAGACCAGCTTCCCGCGCCTGTCTTCAGGATCAGGGCTTACGGTGATGTAGCCCCGGTCCTGAAGCACCTTAAGGGAATGTGTCATAGTGTTTTTCGTCACCTGCATCGCGGATGCGATGCGCACAGGTGGTTTTCCATCGCCAAGGCGAGCAAGATGGTTCAATATCGAGAAGTGTGACGGATGCACCCCATGGGGCAAGGTCTTGGCCAGTATCGTGGTCGACAACTGGTTGATGATCCCAATTTCGGTAAAGAACCCGAACACCTCAGCTGCGATCTCGTTGTCTTTTTTCACGAATTCCCAATCTTGCCTTCTATTGGCCAACGCGGGCTGAAGGCCACATTCGGACCGTAACCGATCCTTGCAAGCATTTGAACCGTTCCGCCGTTGGGTGCCAAACGAGCATGTGTTGTTTCATACTGCGTCGACATTTCAGGATACTCCTGCAAAGCTTGACTCAAGGGCTGGAAGCCCAGGCTCTCCGCAGTGCACGCCAGATTGATCCTAAGCCAATCAGCGCCAGCGCCAATCTGGTCGCGGCGCGTATTTCCAGGTGTCACCATCCAAAGGTGGCCCATGGCGGTTTCGGTGTTTTCCGTCACGGCCTTAAGACCTTGTTTGAAACCGGTGGATGTCGGATCTAATAGTGCTTCGCGAGTCATGACTCCGACAAGCGCAAGAGCTTCGAAGAATACGCCGCTAAAATCAATTCCGTCTGGGTTGGCATTTACTTCGGCCTTTCCAATGCGCATAAGATCTACGCTTTCCTTATATGTACGAGGTGTCTCGATCTCGACCGTCAGGGCTTCGGTTGTGAGTTGCCTCCAGAAGGCAACTTCTTCAGGATCAACCGATCCGCCAATCTGTGAGTGGCTTGCGACGGATAGAATCCGGGACAAAGCCTCGGACTGAACAGGCCGCCCCAGATCATAGGGTTCTTTGTTGGAGCGCCGGTCCTGCACGTGCGCAAAGAGCGGGTCGATCACCGTTGCGGTCTCTCTGAACTTCACGAAGGCAATAGGTCGCTGATCAAGGCCGGTTTGGTCTTCACCTTCGGGGAACAACGTTATGTCGACGTCGTATCCGTCTGCATTGGCAGCCATCCGCATAAGTTCGAGGAAACAACCCAGGCCAATGGTAAGTTGGCGATCAAACGGATCGGTGTACGGTAACTGCTTATCCGTATCGAAGAAGATGGTCGCTTCGTCATCGCCCTTCAACGAAACAATCCACGGTTGGCGGTTGTGAGGGTTTGGCGCGAGTATTGCATATGAAAGAGCGTTCATTCTTGGGTCGGAATAGGTTCCCGCTTGCGACCAGGGCGCAAGTGCTGAAGTTGGCGTTCGGGTCGTTGCGAAGGTCGTCACGCCGCCTGCCGCCAAAATGACTCCGCCACCCGCAAGTTTTAGAAAGCTTCTTCGGTTCACTGTAGTCTCCTAAAGTTCGATGTCGTACCATGTAGTACGATGTCGAACTAGTCAAGTAGTCGTGGCTGCATTTGAACGAGTGCTTCGAACAAACCGTCGCCAGATCAAGTAAGCGGACGGAAAGCAGCGACCGGCCCTTTGCGGACGTTGTTACGGGTTCGTTACGCTGCGGAGCAGCTTCCCCAAACCAGACTTGTGCAGCTGCGAATACTGCTGACGCAGAATGCACTCGCAAATAAGTAAGTTTACGCGATGGTGCCTGGAAGACTCCAGATGACGGCTACGCGTTAACAACACACCTAGAGTGCTGTGCCCCTTGTCCGACATTATGGATTGGTTTGATCGCTATAGGCGCAGTATTTCCGATCACTCAGCGATTTAGTTGGGCATGCCTGAACATCCAGAAGCTTCTTGAGCAAACGGCTATGAAGTCTGACCAACCCTAAGTTCCGCTGGAAGCTCAACCTTGTTCGCGGCCGCATTATTGTCCGCCGACTGAAGCAACCATTGCGCGGCGGCCTGACCGATGTCGAACCTTGGCGTTACGGTCGTCGTAATAAGCCTCGGCAGGGCGGACAGGAAACTCAATCCGTTGAACCCCGCCAACGCCACATCGCCGGGCGTCGACAGGCCTTCGGCGAGGCAGTGCATCAATCCGCCCGCAGCAAGGTCATCATTGGCGAAATAGATCGCTTGTGCCGGGCTATCTTGTTGCAAAAGCTGATGCGTCGCACGACGCCCCACATCCATCGAGGACGCACCCTCAAAGGTTTCGCACGCCACGATTTGCGCGCCAGCCTCTCGCACAATCCCCGCGAAGGCCTCGAACCTTTTGGTTGCGCGCAGGTCAAGCCCACCTTGGCTGCCGACATACGCGAATGTCCTGTAGCCGCGTTTTATCAGGTGCTTGGCCATATCCTCGCCAGCTTTGACATGAGAGAAGCCGAAGCAGGCAGAAATCGGGTCGCCGTCCGTGTCCATAATCTCAGCCACGCGGACACCGGTCTGGGCCACAATCTTTCGCAGGGCCTCGGTGTGCTCGAGGCCCGGGAGAATCAGTCCGCGCGGACGCCATGACAACAGGTCGAACACAAGATCTTCCTCGACCTCCGGAGCATATTCAGAGACGCCGAAAACCGGTCTCAGTCCGCTTTCATCAAGGGTTGCGTTTATGCCCGACAGCACTTCGGTAAAGACCCGGTTCTGCATCGTGGGCACCACCACGCCGACAATCGGATTGTCGTAGGTCGCATTTCCACCGGCCAATCTGTTGTGGACATAACCAATCTCTCGTGCGGCCCCAATTACCTGATTTCTCACGTCTTTTGATATGTAGCCTTTTCCACGCATTACGCGTGAGACCGTCATCTGGCTAACACCCGCCACCCGTGCGACGTCGTGCATGGTCGGTTGCGGCTTCTCTGAAATTGACGTTCGCCGTTTGACCATTTTCCAACTCTTTCTCACGACACGCTTGACGTATGTTTACATAAACATCTACGGTAAGCGCAATGTGTTTACGTAAACATATGAGCGCAGAAATACCGACACAGTCCGGCGGTAAACCCGCTAGGGAGGAAATATGAAAAATCTGCTTTTGAGCTCCGCCATCGCCATCGCGTCCACCAGCGTCGCCTATGCCGATACATATCGCCCAGAGTGCTTTGTGCCCGCGCCCGGCACATCCACGATCTCGTACGATGCCAAAGAAAAACCCTACCGCTTGGCCTTCGTGAACGGATTTGCTGGGAACGACTGGCGAATTCAGGCTATCCAGTCTGCTAAAGCATGGGCAAAGCGGCCCGAAAACGCCGATATGATCGAAGAATTCACTGTCGTGTCCGTGGGCAACGATAGCGCCGCGCAGATTGCCGCGATCGACAACTTTATCGCGGCAGGCTACGACGCCATCACCTTTATCGCTGTGAACCCAACAGCTTTTGAGCCGGTCATCCGGCGGGCCGAGCGTGCCGGAACGGTGCTTGTGCCCTTCGACAACGTCCTCGATACCGACAAGGTGGTGCAGATCAACGAAAGCCAGATGGCGCTGGGTGCGCTGAAGGCGCAGACGGTGATGGACATCCTCGGTGGCGAGGCGGGCAGGGTCCTCATGGTGAATGGTCTGCCCGGCAATGCCACCGACCGGGATCGTCGTCTTGGCATGATGAGCGTGCTTGAAGACGTCGATGGACTTGAGATAGTCGAAGTCGTTGGCAACTGGGACACGGGCACCAGCCAGAAGGTCGTCGCGGACGCGCTGGCCACCCATGGAGAGTTCGACGCCGTCGTATCGCAACACGGGTCTGCTGGTACGATCAACGCAATGCAGGCCGCTGGTCACCCCATCGTACCCATGGGTGTCGACGGCGAGAACGGTGTGCGCATGCTTATGGAAGAGCTGGATATTCCAGGTGTTTCCGCAAGCCAGGCACCAGCAATGTCTGCCATCGCGTTAGAGGCTGCCGTGGCGCTGCTGCAAGGCAATGAACTGCCGCAGACCGTCTTCCTGCCCATCCCTCAGGTGAACGCCGATGCGTTGGCGGCGGATGTGAACTACTTCCCTGATCTCCCAAAGTCTTTCAACACCGGCACAGGATTTGTTGAATGTTTCGAACCTTTCAGCCCCGAAGAGCTGCTGGGCCAATCGCCTGACAATACTTGATTTAGATAAGACCTAGCCTGACACCACTCACAAAGGCGGCGCGCAAATCAAGGTGCGCCGTCGCAATTTTCCGGGTTAACGATATGTCTGAACTCAACCCGCCTCTTTTAGAGATGCGGAAAGTTTCCAAGCACTTCGGGGCCACCAAGGCCCTTGATGATGTCGATTTCATTTGCAATTCCGGCGAAGTGCATGCGGTCCTTGGCGAGAACGGCGCCGGAAAATCAACGCTGATGAAGCTCATCGCGGGGGCATTGCAACCGACCCAAGGCCAAATTTGCCTGGATGGTCAGGATGTAAAGCTAACATCACCGCAGGATGCATTGCAGCACGGGTTGGTCTGTATGTTTCAAGAGCTGTCGCTGGTGCCTGACCTTACGGTACGGGAAAACCTTCTTCTCGGCGCGCCCGGTGCCGGAATTGGATGGCTGCGCGGAACCGGCTTTGATACGGCGCGCACCGTCATTGAACGCATTGGTGGAGCGGACATCCGCATGGGTGTGCGGGTGGCTGATCTGACGCTTCCACAACGTCAACAGGTCGAGATTGCCAAGGCGCTGATGAAAAAGCCAAGGCTGCTGATCCTGGATGAGGCGACATCCGCGCTCGGCGCCTCGGTCGTCGAACGCGTGTTTGACCTCGTGCGCGAGGAGCGCGACGGCGGCACGGCTGTACTCTTTATTTCGCACCGTTTTCACGAGATCGAAGCGCTGGCGGACCGTATTTCCGTCTTTCGCAACGGTCGGCGGGTCGAAACCTTTGAGAAGGGCGACCACGACTATGGTGAGATCATCGACATGATGGTCGGCCAGAAGATCGAAGAGCTCTTTCCTGATAAACCGCCAACCGACGATGACGCGGGCATCGTCCTCGATATCCGCGACTTTAACTGGGAAGGTCGGGTCCAGAACGTCAGTCTCGTAGTTCGCCGTGGACAGATTGTCGGCCTCGGTGGGCTTGACGGTCAGGGACAGGGGGCGTTTCTGATGGGGCTTTTTGGTCTTTTGCGAAAGACCACGGGAGAAACCGCGATCTCGGGCCACATGGCTAGGATCAAAGACCCGAAAACCGCCAAGCAGAAGGATATCGCGCTTGCCTACATCCCAGAGGATCGTAAGACTGAAGGCCTGATCCTCGATCAGAGCATCCGCGAAAATCTGGAACTGGCGGCCCTCGGTCGCGCTGACCTTGATGCCGCCGATGAGTCGCTTTACTCGGGATCGATCGGTCAGCTTGCGCTCAAGCATGGGGGGCTTGGCCTGCCTGTGTCGTCGCTTTCGGGGGGCAATCAGCAAAAAGTCGTTTTGTCGAAGTGGCTGGCGATTAAACCTCGGTGTCTGTTGCTGGCCGACCCGACCCGCGGGATCGACGTCAAGACTAAGACACAGATCTACTCTATTCTTCGTCAACTGGCCGATCAGGGTACGGCAATCCTGCTGCTCAGCACCGACTACGAGGAACTGATCCAGCTTTGCGATGAAACGCACGTCTTCTTCGACGGTGAAGTCGTCGCGTCATTCAGCGGCGATGATCTGACCCCACAGAACATCATCGCAGCGACACTGAATGTCACACAGCAACCGCGCGCCGCCGATGCTTGATTATATGAGATCGAACCGCCGCGAGGTGATTGCGGGCGTGGTGCTTATCGTCCTTCTGGCGGCCTATATTGGCACGCACCCGCGCGGTGCATCAACCTACGTGATTACAATCTGGGTCAACCAATGCCTGATCCTAGGACTTGCCGCCTGCGCGCAGTTCTTTGCCGTTGTTGTCCGGGGGATCGACCTCTCGGTGGGTGCTGTCATGGCGCTGACCAACTGCCTCGCTTCTTATCTGCTGGACGGCTCAGCGCTGGGTATTGCGGCAGGGATGGTGGCAGTCGTCGCTGCCGGGGCCCTGTGCGGGTTGCTCAACGGAGTGATCATTGTCTATGGCCGCATTCAGCCGATTGTCGTGACCCTTGCCACGGCTTCCGTTTTCGTTGGCGTAGCACTTTTGCTGCGACCAACACCGGGTGGTGCGATCAACTACGACCTTGCTGATGCGCTCACGCTGGAGGTGCTTGGCATCCCTACTTCGCTCATCATCACTGGCGTTGCGATCCTGGGTTTCTGGCTGCCGTTTCGACGCACGGGGCTTGGTCTCAGCCTATATGCGGTTGGATCGTCTGAGCAAGCTGCCTTTCAGTCGGGCATCAATACAAAACTCATTCGTCTTGCGGCTTTCACACTGGCGGGAACCTTTGGAGGACTTGCAGGTCTCTACTACAGCTTCGTTACCACCACGGGGGATGCCGGTATCGCGCCGGGCTTTACCCTGAATTCCATCGCAGCGGTGGTTCTTGGTGGTGTGCTTCTGCGCGGCGGGGTTGGTTCACTGATCGGGGCTTTGGCGGGCGCTTTTATTTTGAAGACAATCGCGTCGCTAATGTTTTTCTCGGGTATCCCGTCGCTTGCGCAGCCCCTCTTCGAGGGCCTGATCCTTGCCGCTGCCATCGCCATAGGCGGTGCTGACGTGCTGCGCGCGCGAAACAAGTTGGAGGCGTTTTCCTGATGCTGCGTCGTGTCTCTGTCGACAGCTTGATGCCCTACATCGGCGTTTTCATTCTGATTTTTACAGGGAGCGCGTTTTTCCCGCAGGTGCTAAGCGTGGACTACCTGACCCAACAGTTGCAGATCGCCGCCTTTTTGGGGCTGCTCGCCACAGGTGCGACGATCGTCATTCTGCTGGGTCACATCGACCTCTCGGTGCCGTGGGTACTTACGGGTGCTGCGATCCTTTCGACAGCGTTCGTCGGCTCCGGTAACCCAGTGCTTGGAGCGCTCGCGGTTCCGGCAGCCCTTGCCTTTGGCGCGCTGATCGGGATGATCAATGCGGCGGGTGTGGCGATCCTGCGCATTCCGTCGATGGTCTGGACTCTGGCGATGAATTCGATGCTGCTGGGGTTGGCAGTTCTGAACACCGGCGGTTTCAACCCGAGGGGTGAATCGAGCGAACTGATGATCACTATGGCTTCGGGTGATCTACTTGGGTTGCCCGTCAGCTTTCTGATCTGGATCGTGATATCACTCGCGCTGACTTGGCTTTTGACGCGCACGCCATTCGGGCGTTATCTGCGCTCTATCGGCTATAACGAGAAGGCAACGTTCCTGTCGGGTGTGGCCACACCTTCGGTGCTCTTTGCAGCCTTCGCGATCGCGGGCATGTGTTCGGCTCTTGGTGGCGTCATGCTGGCGGGCTATGCCAACCAAGCGTATCAGAGCATGGGCGATCCGTTTCTCTTACCAACGATTGCCGCGGTCGTGATCGGCGGCACATCGATCTTGGGTGGTCGCGGTGGGCTTTTTGGCACGATTGGCGGGGCGCTTTTTATTACGCTGCTGACATCCATCCTGTCGGTGATGCAGATCGGGGATGCCTGGCGCAACATCATTTTTGGGGTCATCATCTTGGTGATGCTCTTGTTTCAGACTTTACGAAAAGGAGCGCCAACATGACAGAACCCCGTTTCATCACCGTCGACCAGCGCTTTGACGATTTCGTCGATACAGAACGCGCACCCGAGCAGATCGTCGACGGCTGTATCTGGACGGAAGGTCCGGTCTGGCTGGACGACGCGCTTTACTTCAACGACATTCCAAACAAACGGATGATGCGCTGGACGGAAAAGGCAGGCGCATCAGTCGCGCTGGCACAAAGCGAGTTTGCCAATGGCAATACGCTGGATGTCGAAGGCCGGATAGTGTCCTGCGAACATGGCGGGCGCAGGGTGATCCGCAGACTTGACCCCCATGACCCCGAAGCGGTTGAGGTCGTTGCGGACAGTTTCAATGGCAAACGGCTCAACTCACCCAACGATGTGGTCGTGCGGTCGGATGGCAGTGTCTGGTTTACCGATCCGCCCTACGGCATCAATTCCGATGTCGAAGGCTACCCGGCAGAGAGCGAACTTGCAGGCTGCTACGTCTTCTGCACCAAGCCGGACGGGGCACTGCATGCGGTGGCGACGGATTTCGACAAACCCAACGGCTTGGCGTTCTCCCCCGATGAAAGCCGCCTTTATGTCGCCGATTCCGGTGCGATCCGGGGGGCGAGCTTTCCCGGCATCGACTACGACCTGCCGCATCATATTCGGATTTTCGATGTAAACGGGATGACGCTCTCTAACCCTCGTGTCTTTGCCGTTGTTGCCCCCGGCGTGCCGGATGGATTCCGAGTGGATCACGAAGGGTATGTCTGGACTTCGGCGCTGGACGGCATTCACTGCTTATCGCCGGAAGGGGCTTTGATCGGAAAAATTGTCCTGCCACAGCAGACATCAAACATCTGTATTGGCGGCGCGGCCGGCCAGACGATGTTCATCACGTCTTCGGACAAAGTTTACCGAGTGGAGAGCGGTCGACGCGACGCCGCCCACATTCTGAAAGACCGCGAAAGGAGCGCATCATGAGCATGAACATCGCCGTCTTCGGGCTTGGTTCCATGGGGTACGGCATGGCGCAGTCTTGCCTGAAGGCAGGAATGAATGTGCATGGTTTCGATTTGATCCCCGACCGGGTCGCGCGCTTCGTCGAAGAGGGTGGCACGACTGGCACCTTTGCCGAAGTTGCATCGTCGCTTGATGCGGTCGTCGTGGTTGTCCTGAATGCGGCGCAGGTCGAGCATGTCTTATTCGGCGACGATGGTGCGGTTGCGCATTTGCACCAGGGCGCGGTGGTGAAGGCCTGTGCAACAGTGCCGCCAGAATTCGCCAAAGAGATGGAGCGACGCTGCGCAGAACGGGGCATCCACTATCTCGATGCGCCGATATCGGGTGGCTCGGTCAAGGCCGCGATAGGTCAGCTTGGCATCATGGCCTCTGGGTCTGCATCCGCCTTTGCGGCAGCCGAGCCCATTTTGGAGGCAACCGCAGAGACCGTATTTAGGCTGGGTGACACAGCAGGCGCCGGGTCGGCGATGAAGGCCGTAAATCAGTTACTTGCGGGTGTGCACATCGCCACCATGGCCGAGGCGGTGACCTTTGGCATGACCCAGGGGATTCATCCAAACACCGTCCTAGAGGTGATCAGCAAATGCGCCGGGACGTCTTGGATGCTGGAAAATCGCGCGCCACATGTCATATCGGGCGACTACACACCGCACAGCCAGGTGAACATCTGGCCGAAGGATCTGGGCATTGTGCTGGAGGCAGCGCAGGCAGCGGGCTTTGATGCCCACATCACTGAAACGGCACTTGCGCGTTATAGAGAGGCCGTAGAAATGGGGTTGGGCGGCGAAGACGACGCAGCGGTCGCCAAGGTCTACGCTGCGCAAGCCGGCCTCACCCTGCCAGGGACAGAATCATGAAGCTTGGATGCATAGGCGACGATTTCACCGGGTCCAGTGACCTTGCCAACACCCTCGCAAAGCAGGGCATGCGCGTGGTGCAATATTCCGGCATCCCGTCCCGCGATGCCGATGCCGGTGTGGAAGCGGGCGTCGTGTCTCTGAAGTCCCGTTCGATCGATCCGGTAGAGGCGGTGGCACAGTCGCTCAGGGCGCTTGAATGGCTGCGCGCGCAGGGCTGCTCGCAATTCTTCTTCAAGTACTGCTCGACTTTCGATTCAACGCCAGCAGGGAATATCGGACCTGTGGCCGACGCGCTAGCCGAGGCACTTGGGGCGGATCGCGTCATTGTCTGTCCTGCCTTTCCCGGCACGGGGCGGTCGGTGTTTCAGGGCTGTCTGTTTGTGAACGACCGACTTCTGAATGAATCGGGCATGGAAAATCACCCGTTGACGCCGATGACCGACGCCGACCTGCGCCGTTGGTTGGCAATGCAAAGCACGTTTCCGGTTGGGCATGTGCCCGCGCAGGTCGTCTTCGACGGTGCTGACGCTATGAAAGGCGCGCTTGACGCGGAACACGCAGCGGGCAAACGGCACATTGTTGTCGATGCGATCCGCGACGAAGACCTGATGGAAATCGGAGCCGCCGCGCAAGACCTCAAGCTCATCACTGGTGGGTCAGGTGTCGCCCTTGGTCTGCCTCGGAACTTCGGCTGTTCACCCTGCACGCCAGATTGGCAGGGCCAGACGGGTCCCCTGCTTGTGCTGTCGGGGTCTTGTTCAAAGGCGACGCGCGCCCAGGTGGCCCGACATGTCACATCTCACCCGGCCCGCGAAATTCTGGCCGAAGATGTAATCGAAGCCCGCATCACACCCGCTGGCATGCTGGAATGGGCGTTGGGCGCGGGCGGTCTTCCGCTTTTATATAGTTCTGCTGACCCAGACGTGGTCCGGGCGGTCCAGGACCGTTTTGGCCGCGAGGAAGCGGCGAATGCGATCGAAAACTTCTTCGCTGATCTAGCGCAGTGCGCTGTCGCGGCGGGGGTGACTCGGATCATTGTTGCGGGCGGAGAAACCTCGGGTTCCGTCGTCGAAGCGCTGCAGATTGAAGACCTGACCATTGGGCCAGAGATCGACCCAGGCGTACCGGCCTTGCGTGCGGGCCCCAATCTTGCCGTTGCCCTCAAATCCGGGAATTTCGGCACAGAGGATTTCTTTAGTAAAGCCGCAGGAGTTCTTGGACCATGAGCGATACCAAGCTACGCGACGAAATGTGTCGGCTGGCGGCGTCGCTGTTTGACCGTGGTCTCACGCACGGCTCCACCGGGAACATCTCATCGCGCACTGAGGACGGCGGCCTTCTCGTGTCGCCAACAGGCACGAGCTTTGGTCGGCTTGATCCTGAGCGTCTCAGCCGGTTCGATGCCAATGGTCGCCTGATAGATGGCGCCCCCCCCACCAAGGAAATGCCGCTTCACACAGCGTTCTACGACACACGCAACACCGCTGGGGCAGTCGTTCATTTGCATTCCTGCCATTCCGTTGCGCTGTCGCTTTTTCCGGACGTCGATGAAGACAGCTTCCTGCCGCCGCTCACACCCTATGCGATCATGCAGTTGGGGCGCGTCAAGCTTTTGCCGTTCTTCGTCCCGGGCGATCCTGGGATGGGCGAGGCGGTCCGTGGTCTCGCCGGAAAGCGTGCGGCCGTGATGCTTGCCAACCACGGCCCAGTGGTCGCGGGAAAATCGGTCGAGGCGGCCTGCAACGCCATCGAAGAACTTGAGGCGACGGCGCGTCTTGCGCTGATGATGCGTGGACTTCCGGTGCGCGCACTGTCCTCCGAGCAGATTTCGCAAGTTGTGACTAAGTTTGATGTGGAGTGGGATGTATGACCGCGTTTTCGGCCAATCTGGGATTTCTTTGGGTCGACCGGCCTTTGCCGGACGCCATTCGCGCCGCGAAGGCCGCCGGGTTTGACGCGGTGGAATGCCATTGGCCTTACGAGACCCCCGCAGAACAGGTGAAGGCGGCGCTCGACCAAACCGGCCTGCCGATGCTGGGCCTAAACACAATCCGCGGCAATCCGGGTGAAAACGGCCTTGCGGCGTTGACAGGCCGCGAGGTCGAGGCGCGTGCCGCCATTGATCAGGCAGTTCGCTACGCCGATACGGTGGACGCAGGTGCAATTCACGTCATGGCTGGTTTTGGAGCTGGTCCAAAGGCGCGCACTACGTTTGAGGAGAACCTGAAATATGCGACATCCCAGACAGATCGCACGATCCTGATCGAACCTCTGAACAGACATGATGCCCCGGGATACTTCCTGCAGACCACTGACCAGGCGCGTGCGATCATTGAAACCGTCGGAGCGCCCAGCCTGCGTCTGATGTTCGACTGCTACCATGTCGGCCGGACCGAAGGCGATATCATGACACGCCTGAGTGAGTTGCTGCCGCTGATCGGCCACATCCAATTTGCGTCGGTTCCTGACCGAGGCGCACCAGATCGTGGCGAACTGAACTATGCCGAGATCTTTTCCCACATCACCACTCTCGGCTGGCGAGCGCCGCTGGGGGCTGAATTCAAGCCTCGTGAGAATGAAGAGTTTACTGACTGGCTCAATGTATTCCGTTCAGGCGGCCAGGTGTTTGCTTAAGCTGTATCACGCAATTCTACCTGACCCCAACCTTCAATGTCGGTTTGACGCTATCTGGCATAACTTGGGCTTAATATATGAACTGCGATGTTTTTTTGAATGTCAGCTTCGCTGGAGCGTTCAGGGTCAGGGCGCATATGCGGCGACGGTCAGTTTTCCCCCTTAAGCTGAAAATAACGCCTTCCGAACGGAGATAGTGATCGTTTAGGCTCCCTGCCCTCCTATAGCTTCGCGCGTCTATCAAGCCGCTCACCACATGCAGGAAATTGGAGCCGGAAACATGTTGTCTGCGAAGGGTAAAACCTGATCCCGTGCAAAGCGAAGTTCAGAGCATAAACGTGGAAAACTACCTCCCATCTGATCAGCAAAGACCTGAATCTGAGAAAGTTGTTCTTCTTTAACTCCCGGACTCAAAGAGTCCTCTTTGTGCCCCTCACTTTCAGTGTCATTGTCACTCAAATCTAATGTATTGGTTTACGTAATCCCCGAGATTTCCACAGATATTTCATACAGTAATTCGCTGAGTACTTTAGCGTCCGTTTTGCGGCTCAGAGCGTTGCGCACAGTCGCCATCAAGTCTGAGATCCCGCTATCGTCTGCTACAAATTATTTGAGACCAGTCAGAGCGGCCGATATTTTGTTGCGGAGTACAGTGAACTCGAGAACTCGATCAGAATACCTCTGAGCTGGATCTGTTGCAAACATTTGACCATTAGCGCTCGCGCCATCAGCGGGTGGGTGACTTTTGGAATTATCAAGTCGAAAGCCAGTTCATGATCTCTTTCAAAGGTGCTCAGTATCCAAAGGGCGCTTCCCCGGTCTCAGTGTTCTTCTATGTCCGATACGGAGTGTCATACCGGGATCGGGAAGAAATCATGCACGATCGAGGCGTCTCTGTTGATCGCACCACACTGAACCGATGGGTCATACGGTATTCCGGCGCGATTGCAGAAGCAGCGCGCCGCCGCAAACGACCATGCGATCGCTCCCGGAGAATGGATGAAACTTACATCCGAGTGAAAGGGGCGCGGGTCTATCTCTATCGAGCAGTCAAGAACTATGGCAGGACACTTGATTTCATGCTCTCCCAACGCCGAAACAAACTGGCCGCCACGAAGTCTTTCGCCCGGATGTTTGAAACCAATAGTTTGGCGAGGAAGCGTGTGATCGACAAGAGCGGCGCCGACACCGCGGGCCTCGAAGCGATCAACAAATGCTGAAGAGCTTCGATTGCCCGATACCAATAGAGATGGTGAGCAGGAAATACCTGAGTAACATCGTCGAACAGGACCACCGTTTCATCAAGAGGCGCACTCGGCCAATGCTGGGGTTCAAGGCCTTCGCTGCGGCGGCGGATCTGGCAGGCATCGAAGTGGCGCACATGATCCGCAAGGGCCAATTGTCGCATGGAATCTGTGCGTTTTGTCAACTCTCCGGGTTGGTAATCTGAACCTGAAGTAATCACAAATTCATTTGACCGCCCTAAAACCTTGCGACAGAGGCGGTCTGCAAGGGTTGTTACCCTTAGGCCAACCTTTCTCGAGTGTTTTTTCTTGTTTCCATCCGACATAACGCTGTTCGATGTTTTTGGGGCAAACGATGTTTAGTTTCCAAGTTTCCGACTTGCCAAAAAGCAAAATAGCTCTTTGTTCTAGACACGCAAAGATCAGAGATTTGTTGTGACCAGAGACATGGGCAATTTCTGAGCCGGAACGACTTAGTGATCAGGCGCGACTCCTGATGTTCCCCGAACTTTCAGGGTCGCAGAATACTCAACATGTCGAATCGGGAGATCTGGTGTTCGCATTCGGTCCAGAAGGATCTCGGCCAATCTTGCGCCCAACTTCTTAGGGTTAACTGCCAAGGTTGTCAGGCCAGGAGTTGAAACGGCGGCATCTTCAATGTCATCGAAACCCACTACCGAAAAATCATGCCCTGGTTTCAAACCGGACTGGATCAAGCCGAAGCATGCGCCAAGCGCCACAACGTCTCCGTTGCATACAACGCCCGTCACCTCGGGGTGTTGATGGCGGAGTGCCGCAATGGCATCAACACCGGCGCGCTTGTTTTCATCGCATGGCCAGACAATTGGCTGCGCGGCACCCAGTTGCTTTAGAGTGTCAAGATAGCCAGCAATGCGTTCCTCACGAACGGACGATTGCTCGGTGCCGCCCAAATACGCGATGTGCCTGTGCCCCAAGTCAATCAGGTGCTGCGTGGCTTGTGCGAGAGCTTCGGTGTTGAGTATACCGACATGGTCAAGAGACAGTGACACTTTTCGCATGAATGTCACGGCGGGAACACCGTGAGCATTCAGGAGCTCCATAGATACTTCGCTTGTGTCGAGCGCCGGAACCCAGATCAAACCACGGCGACCGAATCTGATGCAGGCTTCCAGAAGGCGGTCCTGGCGCTGAAGATCTCCTTGCGCATCGAGGATTGATACCATGAAACCTTCGGTCTCGAGCAAGTCGACGGCGCCACTGACAACTTCTGCGTTAAACGGGTTGGCCAGTTTGTTAATGATGAAACCGATTTCGCGATTGTCACCCGAACGCATTGTGGCTGCTGCTTGATTTGGGACGTAGCGCAGACGCTTGGCTGCGCTCAGGACTTTCTGACGTGTCTTCTCTGAAATTCGGCCGGTGTCACGCATAACTTGGCTGACGGTTGGAACCGACACGCCCGCTTCTTTGGCAACGCTGGATAAGGTGGGTTTTTTCGTCATGGGTCACTGTTGAGGTATAACGTTTGCATAAGATCGCAAGTGATTTTGCAAATGACAAGTAAATTATGGCGAATACTTGACGGCAACATACTTGACTCAAGATACAACGATATATCATATTAACTGCATTCGCCCGCGGACTGACCCAAAGGTGTCGGCGAGGGAGAGAGGTTGCCTGTTTCTTTGTCAGCCTCAGACATAGGGAGGAAAACATGTCTATTCATTCGAAGCTAGCGGGAGCCGTGTCCGGTGTGGCCATGCTTGTCGGCGCTGTCGCCGTGCAAGCTGAAACTCTGTTCTGGTCGACCCAGGCCCGGCCTGCCGAAGAAGCGCAGGCTATGCGGACCGAGGTTCTTGGTGGCTTCGATGGCGGAGTGGATTACCAGCCGAACGAAGATGGCCCTTGGCTGACCCGTTTGCAAGCTGAACTACAAGCGGGCTCGGGCAGTATTGACTTGCTGGGTTCTTTGCACGGCAACTTCTCGGCGATGAACCCTGATGACCTAATGGATCTCAGTGATCTTGGCGTCATGTCGGCCTCAGACACTTTCAATGATCTGGCCAAGTTGGGAACTGACAGCCTGCACTACATGCCGTGGATGCAAGCGAGCTACATCATGGCCGCCAACACAGAGGCGCTGCAGTACCTGCCTGAAGGCGCGGACATCAATGCACTGACCTATGACCAGTTGATCGCGTGGGCGGCGAATGTGGAAGAAGCAACTGGACAGAAGAAATTCGGCTTTCCTGCAGGTCCCAAGGGCCTGAAACACCGCTTCTTCCAGGGCTACCTCTACCCGTCCTACACTGACGGTGTTGTGCGGACATTTGCATCGCCCGAGGCCGTGACTGCATGGGAGAAGTTCAAAGAGCTTTGGAGCCATACGAACCCCGCATCGACCAACTTCTCATTCATGCAAGAGCAGCTGTTGAACGGCGATGCCTGGATTGTCTTTGACCACACCTCGCGTCTTGCGCAGGCGTTTAATGAGCGCCCCGACGATTTCGTCGCCTTCCCAGCGCCTGCTGGTCCGACCGGCCGCGGCTTCATGCCTGTTCTGGCAGGTGTTGCCATACCGCGGACCGCGCCAGATGCTGAAGGTGCCAAAGCATTGCTGACTTATCTGATGCAACCCGAAACGCAGATCGCGACCCTGAAAGCGACAAACTTCTTCCCTGTGGTTGAAGTCGAACTGCCAGACGATCTGCCGCCTTCGGTCAAAGCCGCCGGCGAAGCGGTTGCCAAGATGAGCGGCTCACCAGATGCTAATCCTGGCCTGCTGCCTGCAGGTCTGGGTAGCATGGGTGGGGATTTCAATCGTGTTTACGTAGATTCGTTCGAACGCATTGTTTTGGCTGGTCAGCCTATTGAGCAGGTTCTGGAAGATCAAAAGAAACAGCTGGAAAAGATCATGAACGAAACTGGCGCGCCTTGCTGGGCACCAGATGCACCTTCGGAAGGTGCTTGCCCGGTCGAGTAAGACCTTCCCTGACTGCCGGGCCACCGAGGCGGTGGCCCGGTTCCCCAGCAAAATCCCAACTCAAAGGAGCGGTCCGATGGAAGCGCGGCTATTGCCTTACTTTCTGATCCTCCCGGTGACGCTATTTCTCTGCCTGTTTTTCCTCTACCCGTTTGCGCTGGTTGCGCAGCAGGCTTTTGGAACAGGGAACGGCTTTTCACTGGATAACTTTCGCGAAGTTGTGAGCTACTGGAAGTTCCCGATTTCTATGAAGAACACCTTTCTTCTGGCCGCGGCCGTGGTGCCGATTCAGTTGGCGCTGTCACTTCTGATGGCCACGATGGTCACGAAGATGCAAAAGGGCCGCGATCTGGTTCTGTATATTTGGACCATTCCGCTGGGTATCTCTGATCTAGCAGCCGGTATCATCTGGCTGGCGATCTTCGAGCAGTCGGGTTTTCTGAACTCGATGATGGTCGGGCTTGGTGTCACCGACCAACCTGTAAGTTTGCTGAGCTATCAAACTCCCTGGATTGTGTTCCTGGCGATCATGTTGGCCGAGATTTGGCGCGCTACAGCGATAATGCTTGTGATCCTTGTGGCGGGCATCGGCCTGATCCCCAAGGAATACTACGAGGCTGCGGATGTGTTTGGCGCCTCGCGCTGGAAACAGTTCACCCGGATCACCCTGCCGCTTTTGCGCCCGTCGCTGCAAACGGCCCTGGTCCTGCGCGTCATCCTGGCCTTCGAGGTCTTCGCCGTGGTTGCTGCTCTTGGAGGCACGATCTTCCCGGTACTAATGGGCGAAATTTACGCCTATCAGTTTGACCTGCAAAATGGTGGGGCAGCAGCAGCGCTGGCGATCATCGTTCTGATTATCTCGATCGTCTTCACTCTGATCATCATGCGCGCTCTGCGCGTCCCGAAAGGAGCTACGATATGACGGCTGTAGCAGACGTTGTAGCCCCTGACACCCGCAAGGCGGGAAGGGGGCTCTACCGAGCAGGAGTGATCTTGCTGTGTGCCTGGGTGATCATACCGCTTTACCTGCTGTTCGTGAACACAATGTCGTCACCGGATACGGTGAACAGTTTCCCCAAGAGCTTCATACCGGAGTTCAATATGGGATCCCTGGAATTCTTTATGGGGTTCCAGGGGATGCTGAGAGCGCTCTGGAACTCGGTTGTGGTGGCTTTGATGACGATGGTGATGTCCATCGCCATCGGAGCGCCCGCGGGCTACGCCCTATCGCGGTTCGACTTCCGTGGGAAAGAGCTGTTCCGGCTGCTGATCCTGCTGACCCGGGCCTTTCCGCTGCCCTTGCTGGCACTACCCCTTGCGGTTCTCTTTATCCGCACAGGTCTGGATGACACGGCCTTCGGTCTGGCGCTGGTCCACACGACCCTGGCGATCCCATTCGCGGTGCTCATCACCTTTTCGCTCTTCTCTGGTATCCCACTGGAGCTTGAGGAAGCAGCGTGGACGCTGGGCTGCACACGGCTGACCGCCTTCACCAAAGTGATCTTGCCTCTGGTACTGCCTGGGATCACGGCCTCGGCGATCTTCGCCTTCGTCATTTCGTGGAACGAGGTGTTCGCGGCCGCCGTGCTGACCATCGAGAACCGCACGTTGCCCGCATTCCTGTTGCAAACCCTGGGCGAGGCCCCTTTGCACCTGAAATTTGCAGGCGGCTTCATCCTCGTGGTGCCTGCGCTGATCTTTATCTTCGCTGTGCGCAAATACCTCTTTGCCATGTGGGGCATTGCCAACCGCTGAACGGTGGCTGAAAGGAAACTGTTATGGCTGAAATACAGATTAAAAACGTTGCCAAGAATTTTGGGTCTTATCAGGCTCTGCACGACATTAACCTGACCATCGCAGATCAGGAATTCATGGTCCTTCTGGGGGCATCGGGCTGCGGTAAATCCACGCTTCTGCGCATCATCGCAGGGCTTGAGACAGCAACGACCGGCGAAATCTGGATCGGGGGCCGCCGGGTGGATCACCTGTCACCCAAGGATCGCGGCATCTCGATGGTGTTCCAGAACTATGCGGTGTTTCCGCACCTGACAGTGTTTGAAAACATCGGCTTTGGTTTGCGGATGCAAAAACTGCCGGATGATGAGGTCAAACGCCGGGTCGAACGCACCGCAGGGTTAATGCATATTGAGCAGCTTCTGAAGCGCTATTCGGGAGAATTGTCAGGCGGTCAACGTCAACGAGTCGCTGTTGCCCGTGCATTGGCAATGGAGCCGGACGTGATCCTGATGGATGAACCGTTATCGAACCTTGACGCATTGTTGCGGATGGAGATGCGGGCGGAGCTGAAGGGTGTTCTGGCAGAAAGCAAGACTACCGCCATATATGTGACCCACGATCAGGTCGAAGCTATGTCCATGGCCGACCGGATCAGCGTTATGCATCAGGGCAAAATTGTTCAGGCAGCCTCTCCCATCGAGGTGTACAGGGATCCAGCGGCCGAGTTTGTGGCCAGTTTCATCGGCAATCCGCCTATGAATTTCCTCCCCGCAGAAGCTGCGGGCTCTGGTCGCTGGACAGTTGCCGGGCAGAACCTTGACGGTCCTGCAAATGGCAAGGATCTGAAATGGGCTATTCGCCCGGAAGATTTGAGCATTGCGGATCAGGGGTTTGGAGCACGAGCCAAGGTTGTTGAGCCTTTGGGCGCACATTTGCTGGTGACTTGCGATGTAGACGGACACCAGTTCCGCGCAGTCTTGGACAGTGAGCTCAACGTGAAACCTGGTGACGTACTTACGCTGGCGCCGCAAGAAGGCCGGGGACGCTGGTTTGACCCCGAAACTACTTTGGCTGTCGCGTAAAGGAGAATTTATATGAGCCAAGCGCTGATTGATCAGGCTCGTGAAGTCATGGAAGGAAATGACCGAGGTCGCTATACAGTTCCCACCCATGGCCTCTATCCCTTCCAGTGGAATTGGGACAGCGCATTGTCCGCGCTTGGCTTCTCGCATTTTGACATGAATCGGGCATGGGTCGAGGTCGAGACTCTTATGGCTCATCAATGGGACGATGGTATGGTGCCACATATCATTTTCCACGAACCAGATGATGGATATTTCCCAGGTCCCAACGTCTGGCAAACAAGGCGAGTAGTGCCCACGACTGGAATCACCCAGCCAGCGGTTGCGGGTTTTGCGCTGCGCAAGTTGTATGATCGGACTGAAGACAAAGCAGTCGCACGCGAGCGTCTTGCCAGGCTCCTGCCCCAGGTCCATGCATGGCACAGATGGTTCTACCGCGATCGCGATCCCAAAAGCACGGGACTGGTCGCAATCATTCACCCGTGGGAGTCTGGCAGAGACAACTCGGTGGATTGGGATGAAGGGCTGGACGCCGTGCCGATCGAGGGTGTCGCGCCATTCACTCGGCGCGATACGACACACGCCAACCCAGATCACCGCCCGTCGGACGAGCAATACAAGTGCTATATCTGGCTGGTCGAGTACTTCCGAGGGCTTGGGTGGGATAATGCGAAGCTCCACGATGCCTCGCCCTTTTGCCTCGTTGATCCGGGCTTTAACGGCATCCTGATACGGTCTTGCGATGATGTCGCGGAATTAGCCGAGTTCTTAGGCGAATCTTCGATGGCTTCTGAGGCGCGTAAGATGGCCGCCGATGGCCGCTCGGCGCTGGAAAGCCTGTGGAACCCTGCTCTGGGGCAATATACGTGTTACAACCGCGCCGCAGGTCATCTGCAAGACACACCTTCGATTGGTGGGTTGCTCGCGGCAATTGCCCATGTCCCTCATGCTCGAGCTGATGCGCTCGCACGGAGGATCGCTTTGTTGGCTGAGCGATGTGGCTATCTGGTGCCCAGTCATGACCCGGCAGATGGCGCTTTTGACAGCCTGCGCTACTGGCGCGGACCGACATGGTTAATCGTGAATTATTTGATTGCTGAAGGCCTGATTCGGTCAGGGCAGGGGGCCATGGCGCAGCGTATCCTGGCTGACAGTTTGCGCCTCATCGAGAAAAGTGGCTTTGCAGAATACTATGACCCAAACAGCGGCGAGCCCTGTGGTGGTGGAGATTTTACCTGGACCGCAGCCATGGTGATCGAAATCCTCAAGACCCAAAAAGTGTCAGCATGAAACGTTCGCGCATCAATGAGATCATGGAGCAAGCAGCTGAGTTCATTTGCTCTCATGGCTTTGCTTTGCCGGCCTTCGCCTATTGGAGTCCAGAGGAATTCAAGGCTCGTGAAAGTGCTGCGCGTCATGTGATTGACGCACGTTGCGGATGGGACATCACTGATTACGGTGACGGTGATTTTGACAGGATGGGACTGTTCCTATTCACCCTGCGCAACGGGCTGCAGAGTGATTTAGCCAAGGGCGGCGGCATGTGTTACGCCGAGAAACTGTTGATTTCGAGGCGGGACCAGCTGTCGCCAATGCACACGCATGTTCTGAAAGCTGAGGATATCATCAACCGCGGTGGCGCAACTCTGATTGTTGAGCTTTTCGGCTCAGACGACGCGGGTGGATTTGCAGTGGATCGCGGCGGTGTGGTCTTGCTGGACGGCATCCGACATAACTACCGACCGGGCGAGAAGCTGCGCCTGGCTCCTGGTGAAAGCGTTACCCTGCGTCCTGGTGATTGGCACGCGTTCTGGGGCGAAGGAGGGGATGTGTTGATCGGTGAGGTCTCGACCGTCAATGACGATGAGACCGACAATATCTTTTGCGAACCCATTGGCCGGTTTGCCGAGGTTGAGGAGGATGTTGCGCCGACGCATCTTTTGGTCAGCGACTATACCAAATGGCTTGGCTGATTGATGAAATTTGTGATGACCAACTGGCGTTGGCGTTGGAACGCAACTTGTTGGACGAGCTGCGTTGCCAACAACCGCAAGGTGTTAACAGCACAATTAATTTGGTCTGCCAAAAGGATGGCACCCTGAAGGGCGGGCTTCTGGGCACAACATCTTATGGTTGGTTGTTGCTCAAAGTCTTGTGGGTGGCCCCGCCTTTCCGGCGTCAGGGGTTGGCACGCGCGTTGTTCGACCGCGCTTCTACCTTGGCCGTAGCGAGGGGTTGTCACAGCGTCTGGCTCGACACCTCCGATCCCAAGGCACGCGAGATTTATTTCCGCTGGGGGTTTGTACAGTTCGGCAAGCTAGAAAACGGACCGGATCGTGGGCCGTCAGAACACAGCCGTTGGTTCTTGCGACGGCCCATCGCCTGATCCGCAATAGGAACCCTATGATTGACCACGTCAACAACCCTCGAAGCTTTCTAGAACACCTCTTTAGCATCTTGTTGATCGCCTTGATCCTAGCCGTATTCGCTCCGCTTTTGTTGATCGCAATTTTGAGCGGCAACCCGTTCGTCTCGAGCGCGCGGGCGAAAAACTTCGTTGCGGCAGCCTTGTTTCGGCGCCTGGATAGCATGAACTCCAGTGTCTTGCCGTATTTGTCGATGGACCAAAGGCCGGTCATGCACTAACAATCAAACTGGACCACTCAAGTGGGGCTGATCAACTATGTTGGTCTCAGTCACCAAACGAACCCGTGAGATCGGCATTCGGCTGGCGATCGGCGCAAAGTCCGGGCAGGTTTTGCTGCAGTTTCTGGTCGAAGCCATTGTCCTGTTGCTCATTGATGGTTTGATCGGGGTCTTTTCGGGACTGGTTCTGGCCTATTTCGGTGCACGAATTCTGTCCGTCCCCTTTATCTCGGACCCCGGGGATCATCCTGATCGCTTTTGGGGTCTCGGCAGCTGTTGGCGTGGTCTTCGGCTGTTTTCCTGCCCGGCGCGCGGCCAGAATGGATCCCACTGAGGCACTCAGGCATGAATAAGACCAACGCTAAAAACCTACAGTTGACCCTCACCTGCACAGTGTTTTTCTGTTGCTTGTTTGTCGGCGTTTTATTGGCCAAGCCCATCGAATTTGATAACCGGTTTCAGACTGTGCTCGACCGGTACGACATCGATTACCAAATACCGCGCGAGGGTAAAGCTATCCTTGTGAATACTCCTTCATACGAAATGATCGCGCTCGAGCGTGGCCGTCCAGTTTTGCGTAGCCGGATTATCCTTGGAACGCCGTGGCACCCGACCCCATTGCTTGAGACGTACACGCCCATCGTACGCTTCCGCCCTTCGTGGCCGCCGCCCCCTTCGATGGTGGTAAGCGGAGAGTACCTGGATCGGATATGGCCACCAGGTGAGAGCAATCCGCTGGGGCTGGCAGCGGTGCACCTACGCGACGGGTGGAGTGGCTACCTTCATGACACCAATTGCCCAGAGTTGTTCCAGCGGCCAGATCACGCTCCTTCGCATGGCTGCATCCGCGTGCAAGATTGGGACGATTTGGTTGCGTTTGTGCTTGATACACCATTGGAGCAAGTTCACCGTCTGGCAAATGGGCGTCAGACCATGGACATCGAAACCCCATCCATCCCGTTTAGTGTGCGGTATCTGCGCAATTTCATGGACATCACTGGGCAGTTGGTTTCGTCCCGCGATATCTACCGGCGCGACCCCTTTTCCAATGCTTGGGAACAACCAGTCAAGGTGACTTGTGATGCCGCGAAATAACTCTGTTCTTCACGTTTCCGGTGACTGGGACACTCTCCTGAAATGAGAGCCTTGTTCCTCATATTGGCCTATCTGATGGTCCTTTTGCTTCCACTTGGGCTAAGCTGGAGCTTGGGCGGACCGCCGCGCCCATGGCATCAGGAAATTGCCTCAGGTCTGGGCATGGTGGCCTACTCCATCATTCTTGTTGAGTTCGTCCTGTCAGGGCGGTTTAGATCTATTTCAGCCGGTATTGGTATGGATGTAACGATGCGAGTGCATCAGTTCATGGCACGCGTGGCTTTGGTATTCGCGTTGCTGCATCCCTTATTCTACCAAGGCTCGAATTCTGGTGGGCCGCGCCCTTGGGACGGAACCCGGCAACTGACGCTCACAACCGATTTGTCGGTGCTAGTGACCGGAATCATCGCCTATCTTCTTCTGCCTGTTCTCGTCCTGTCAGCGATCGCACGGACAAAGCAGAACTACCGCTACGAAGCATGGCGCTTGATGCACGGAGCTATCGCTCTGGCGATTGCGGCCCTGTTGCTGCATCACACGATCACGGCGGGGCGTTACGGATCACAGCTGGCCCTGACAACGATCTGGTCCATTATGGCGGCAGTCGCAGTTGGGTCGCTGCTATTTGTGTATCTGATTGAACCGATGCGGCAGCACCGCCAACCTTGGAAAGTTGAATCGGTGCACAGGCTCACACCCAGACAATGGGAGCTTAAGCTCAGACCAGACGGGCACGACGGGCTGGCCTTTCAGGCGGGCCAGTTCGCGTGGCTGAATATCGGGAACAGTGCGTTTTCGGTATATGAGAACCCCTTTTCGATAAGCTCGGCGCCGGCGGCAGGACCCGAGATATCCTTCGTGATCAAAGAGCTTGGCGATCTTACCAGCGCGCTTGAGCACATTAAGCAAGATACGCGCGCATTTCTGGATGGTCCTCATGGCGGCCTTACGGTGGATGATCGAACAGAGGCCGGAATTGTACTTGTCGCAGGTGGTGTCGGAATAGCGCCAATGCTCAGCATCTTTTTCCAGAACCGGCTGACAAGTGATCCTCGGTCCGTCAAGCTTATCTATGGAAACCGTGAAGAAAGTCAGATCGTTTATCGCGAGGAACTGGCCGCGGAAGACGTGGTGTTCACCCTGTCGGAGCCCAAAGAAGATTGGAACGGTGAGACCGGAGTAATAGATGGGGCGCTATTGGACCGCGTCCTGTCGCCAGAGCAGTATTCGCAATGGCTTTTCATGCTTTGTGGGCCTGCAATCATGATGGACATCGTTGAAGATCACCTGATTGCGCGCGGTACTCCTTCGAACCGCATTCTTTCGGAAAGGTTTGACTATGACTGATCTATTCAAGCGTATTTCCCTGCGCCGCCGAGTTTCGCTGGCGATTTGGATTGTGGTCATTGCTTTAAATGCCGCCATACTTGGCTTCGCGCTTCGGTAGGGGGGGAGTAAGTGGCCCGTCAGGTGCTGGAAAATCCTTGTTGGTGGATAAGATGAACCTAAGCACGCTTGCGATTGCAATAGGCGTGATGTGCCTGGCTGGGCCTGTCATACTGGATCCACCCGAAGGCATGCCCGCCAGTGCTTGGCAGGCCGCTGGCCTCGCGGCCCTCATGGCGTTGTGGTGGCTGACTGAACCCATACCTTTGGCGGCAACCGCGCTTCTGCCGCTTGCGGCTGCACCGGTTCTTGGCCTCATACCGTTTGCGAATGTTGCTTCCTATTACAGCCACCCGATCATCATTCTGTTTCTCGGGGGTTTCCTGCTGGCCAAGGCAATCGAGAAATGGGGCCTGCATCAAAGGCTGGCTCAAAGAATGCTCGGCATTGCAGGCCAGAGTCAGCGAGGTATTTTGGCTGCGGTAATGATGACAACCGCATTCCTAAGTCTTTGGATCAGCAACACCGCCTCCGCTATGGTCATCGCACCGATCGTGGCAGCAATTGCCGGATCGCAGAAATCACACGAAAAATTCGGGACCGCCCTAATGCTGGGCGTTGCCTTTTCTGCCACCATCGGCGGCATGGGGTCCTTGATCGGGACCCCTCCAAACGCAATTTTCGCGGCCTATGTCGGAACGACGTATGGGATCGAGATCGGATTTGCGCAATGGGCCGCTATTGGATTGCCTGTTTCTGCAGTCTTGCTGGTCATCACCTGGCTTGTTTTGGTGTGTGTGACACCAGGCGTCTCTGCTGATATGCCGCATATGTCCTTTGACCCTCCCGAAAGCGGCATGTCGGTCGCAGAGCGACGAACGGCGGTGGTTGCAGTTCTTACCGCGTTGGCGTGGATCATGCGCCCTGTGGTCGATTGGTTGATCCCTGGGCTTAGCCTGACCGATGCGGGTATCGCTATGATAGCCGCAGTGGCCCTATTCCTTTTGCCCGCAGGGCGGGGTGAAAGGCTACTCGATTGGGATATGGCGGCATCATTGCGCTGGGATGTTCTTGTGTTGTTTGGCGGCGGGTTGGCGTTGGCCGGAATAATGGAGCGATCTGGTTTGGCAAGCTGGATTGGGGGTCAGACCGAGGCATTGCATTCGATGCCGACCTTGTTGCTGATCTTTCTGATAGCCGCACTGATCGTTTATGTTGGCGAATTGACTAGTAACACCGCCATGGCTGCGGTTTTCCTGCCGGTCGCCAGCGCTGCGGCAGTTGCTCTGGGCAGGGATCCCATAGGCTTCCTGCTTCCGGTGGCTCTTGCCGCATCGGTCGGGTTCATGCTTCCTGTTGCTACCCCGCCAAATGCAATTGTGTTTGGCACATCCTATGTCACCCGGACGGACATGTTGCGCGCCGGAGTCCCGTTGGACGTGATTGGCATCGTTGCGGCTGTCCTTGTGAGTGTTTTCCTTGGGCCGATGGTGTTCAACCCTGACGCGGCCTGGTGATCCACCGTCTTTGTACCAGCATTATTGCGCAGGTGCTTCGGGGTCATTTGTGGCACTCTTTTCCTATAGGCCTATTGATGATGATCAAATCCATATCGTTTGAATTTGAATAAACTTCTGACTGCATAGGGCGAGTACAACTGCGCTTTCTCCCGGATTGGGATCAGAATGAACATGACACATATCGCAATATTTTTTTGGGCAATAAGTCTACAGTTTTTCTGCTTTCCCGCAGCCGCGCAAGGTATCGACCCGCATCTTGTTTACGAACAAAACTGTGCGGGCTGTCACGTTCCGCATGCCGGGGAATTTGTTGCAGAAAATCTTACGATCTCCGTCGGAGAACTTGTGGGTAAGGGGTCAAAGCGGCCTGTTTCTGATCTGCTGGCAACCGGGCACGGAAAGCTGTCAAAGCCTGAAATAGAAGTGCTTCTACAGCACTTTTCGACCATACAGGAAACCGGCAATCTATTTAGGGAAAGATGTATTTACTGCCACGATCGCGCCGTTGCTTTTGCGCGCGGGGAGCTGATCCTTCGCGATGGAACACTGTTCGGGCGCTATTCGAAAAGGACCGTCGAGGAGTTTCTTCCGGGCCACGGTCGACTCGACAACTCGCAAGCCGAGATGATGGTTGACGTTCTCAAACGCCAGTTGAATACACCTTAGCGACATGCGATTTGGACCGCGACAGATAGTTCTACTCGAGCCGAGGTCCGGGACAACACATGGGAGATTCCGGCACTTCACACAAACCGGATGTTATCGCACCGACGCCTCGAAACGACAAAATCTTTTAGGGTGACGGAGAACGCGTGCTTGGAAACGGTGGGGAACAAGCGGTGCTTGCCTCCAATCTGCTGGTCTGGCTGCTCTCAGTTCCAGCGCCGCCGCTGAGCGTTCCAGTTCGTTCAACAGGCGATCCGTACGAGGTCGACCAAGGACAAGGTGTAGCTTCACAACACCTGCCCTGCCGGACATTTCCTTGACAAGTTGCATTGCCTCACGGGTGTCTGTGTTTGGATTTGTGATGGTGCGGCGAACGTTGGACAGGCCATGATTCAGGTAGTGTTCCGTTGACGCCAATGTAGCTGTCCGACATTTTTTTCGAAGTTGGAGAACTCTCGCACCGAGCAGGTTTAACAAAACCGCCATATTCCGGACACGGGTCGCGTCTAGTCAAAAAATTGCGACGCGCCCAGATGGGTTTGCGATTTCCATGAGGGGGTACGAGTTCGGCGCGTCGCACCGCTACCTCCCCGTTAGAAACTCGCCTGTCTTTTATCGACAGGTGAAATTTGGCTGACTGGGCCTCTTGGCTTTGAATGACTTTGAGAGCTGCAGGGACTCTACACAGGCAAAACCGACAACACTTTGAGCGCAATCGCGGTTTTCGAACGCTTTTTGTTAGAAGCACCTGGGCGACCTTCCAAGAAAACAAACTTCTAAAAACGTTTATGCTGTGTGAACGGCGTCACTGATAAGCTCGTCAAAACCTTTCATGTTGAATGTATTAACGAGTTAGCGCTTATGTTGTGTTTCAAGCGCGAAATTTAATTCTCCCCATGGATCGGGCGCGCTGGTGGTGGCGCGCCCTTTTTCATTCTTAAATGAAGATGCACGGCCCTTTATAGCTCCATGACTGTTTCCGCGGGTCATGGTTTTAGAGAATTGACTGCTCATGCCGTAAGTTTGAAATTCAACAAGGGGCTATGTGCGGGCGAATTCCATGGGATTCGCTGATTGAAAGCTCCTGATCATCGGATTTTTTTCAGCAACTGAATTTGACGTAACGTCGCAAAAACCAGTCTCTTTGTTGAGGTAGTTGACGTAAACGTAAGCTTTTCCTCTTTTTTTTGACTGGCCAGTCAAAAAGTGACGCAAAACCACGATTTCTTCCCCCTTACGACAGGCGGCGTTCCTCCTACATGGGCCGTGTCGCTGCGGACCAAGGGAACCACTCACGAAATTCCTTGAGCCCACTCTCCCTCGGGGTTCGGATCAGGTCCGCAGCGACAGCGCCGTGAAGCTTAGCTGTTGTTGGAGTCGACTATGCCGATGAAGTCATTTTTGAGCTACCTGATGGACAACAAGGTCGTCAGGGTTTCAACGTCCGACGAGTCCCTTCAGGGCAATTCGGTATTCGAGGACGGCAAGCAAGCGCTTGAGAAGGCCGAGGTCGAGATGCTGTTCCAGAACATTCTGAAGGAAAAGCAAAACGATCTGCTGACCGATCGTAAATGACACGCGCCCAAATCCGCAGGCTAGACGCCCAAATCTAGCAGTGAGCCAAGGGAGTTTGGCGGCATTTCGCGATGCTGGTCGAGTGCCACGGGCTAATTCTTTTCGAAGAACAAGATGACCTCACCCAGCCGAACCCCAAAGCGTGAGACATAGGCGCGATTAAGAAGGCGGTCATCTTCCAACAGCCACATCCAGTCGTCGAACTTTACACGCATTGTGCCGTCCTTGATGGGCAGGTCGATTTTGTATTTCCAGTTAAAGGTATCTCCGCGTTCGATCCCGCTGGCGGTTCCCAACACACCGGGGGCCGTCCCGGTCCAGGTGTCATCGCCGGTTTTGGTCAGAGTCCAGATGCGTTGTTCGGTTGCGCCATCATCGTAAACGAAATCTTCCACCAGCGTCAGGGTCTCGCCATCCCATGTGCCGTCGATATCTACCGTGAAGCGCCGTGGAACGTTCCCTAGAATATCCTGAAACTGACCATAGGCGACGGTTTTGCCTTCAAAGAACTCTTCAAGATTCAGTTGCCGGTCTGACAGAAAGGTTTTTGGCACGCGCGGCTTGCTTGAGCACGCGGCCAATAAAGCCAGGCTGGCGACAGCGACAAAGGCAACAAAAGACCGATAGGATATCATTGCAGCGGCTTTCCCTCGGATGCGGAATCATACCCATTCGTGCCGTTTACATAAACGTGTTTGGTTCTTGGGGCCGGGCGCATGGTGGCCACCAGTTCCGCAACCTTGATGCCGAACTTTCGCATCTCTGAGCGGTTCATGATCGCTCCATTCTCGGTCAGATACATCCAGTCAGTGACATCCAGCGTGTGCCCTCCGGCATCTTCGGGCAAAATGATCTTGTAGGTGAGTTTGACAGTCGAGCCGGAGATGGTGCCTTTTCCTTCGCCCACGATATCGTCTGCGGTGGCGGTGAAACTGTTGCCGGTGCCCATGGTCAGGTACCACTTGCGCGTCATCTGTTTCCCGTTCGAATAGGTGAAATACTCAGACAGCGTGCCTGAGTTACCCGTCCATTCGCCAACCATACGCGCGACGAAGCTGTTCGACATCTTACCGTTGGGACCATAGATCAGGCCTTCGGACAGGATTTCCCCGTTCAGATTGTCTTTGAGTGAAAACACCGGCCCGGTGCCAGTGTAATCCGACGGCGATTGGGCGCGAAAGCTCAGCAGGCGGCTTCTTACGATGATTACGACAAGAAGCGTCAACAGGGTGATGGCGATGGCGTTCATTTGCTTGTGACCTCTGTGGGCAGTGTCAAAACCATACCGAAAGCTCCGAGTTTCAGGATGCAGGGCAGGACCGCGTAGGCGAGGTTGAGTGTATTCAGCGCCTGCGCGGAATTGGTTTGACCAGGATTGAAACCGCTGCGCTCCAGCAGCGGCAGGGTGAAAAAGGCAGCCAGAGCGAGGCCCAGCTTGCCTGCGAATGACCAGATGCCAAACGCGGCGGATGCATTCAGACCTGCGCGGGTCAGAACGACCGAGAACATGGCGGGCAGCACCACCATATCGGCTCCAAGGGCCGCGCCCGACGCCAGGCAGATCACGGCAAACCCGGCAAGGTTTCCTGCTGATAAGGTTGCTGCACCGATGAAGCCTGCGATCGATAGGGGCATCGCGATCATCAGAGTTCGTTTCGGACCAATTCGGTTGCTGAGCTTTGCCCAGAGCGGAACGCTGGCGCCGGCACTGAGGAAAAACAGGATGAGCAACGGACCCGCCTTGCCGGGCAGCTGTAACCGATCTTCGACAAAGAACAGAAACAGCGTAGACGTGATCGCCACAGGCAGGCTGTTGACCAGCGCAAGTGCCAACAACCGCAACCCACCGGCTTGACCAAGGCCTGAGAAGGACAGGCCTTGTCCCGTGATTGGAGTGCGGCGCCACATCGGCAGCGTCAGGATCATGGTCAAAATTGCGAGCAGCCCCAAAAACATACCAAATGCAGGATACCCCTGCGCTTGCGCCCCAAGGGCAAAAAACAGGGCCGGGGCGCTGGCGGCGATGACAACGCCAGTGAGTTGTCCCCCCTCACGGAACGCGGCCAGCGTCATCAGCTCTTTCGGGTCGGTGCTTTTGGCAAGCGTCGCACTGCGCCCATAAAGCAGGATGGTTCCAAGGCTGTAGGCCGAAAACAACAGCACGAGTATGGCGATCAGGGCTGTCACACTTGCGCCTTCTGGCAGGGAAAACAGCAAGGGAAACCCGATCGCCAAACCAATTGCGGCCAGTGAGGCAAACAGAATCTGTCCGCCCGGCCATCGGTCAATGGCCCAGCCGATCAGCGGATCCTGCACCAAGTCCACCAGTCTGATCACCAGCAGAACGGTTCCGATCACCCCCAGGCTGATGCCCAGATTGACTGCGGCAAATCGCGGCAAATGGATATAAAGCGGGATACCCGCCGCTGCGAGCATCAGCGCATACAGGCTGACACGGGGATACAGCATCATTGCCCCTTCAATTGCCGCGTAAAGCTTGCGGATCGCGTGTTGTCGCCAAGAAAGATAGACATGAAAGCGCGCTTGATGCCGGGATAGGATAGCGTGCAGGTCTTGGTCCCGTTTCGCCAGAACCCGACCTTGTCAGGACCCTGCGATACAGCAAGATAAGTGTCGCCTTTGCTGACCGCCTGAAAGCATTGTTCCAACTGGCTTTGAACGGGCGCGCCGTTGCCTTGCCGATCCATTTCTTCAAGCGTCGATTCAACCAGCGCCTTTTGCTTCAGATTCTTGCGATAGGTCAGTAGCAGACCGAAATCCTGACTCCAGCTGAAGGGCGCGCCCTGAGGCGTGTAAAGTTTGGCGTCATAAAGCGGCAGGCCTAGAAACCGAAAAGTTGCATCGCCGCGCAATTGGGCATTGTTCAACACGTCTGTCACCGTTGAGGCCGCCAGCCCGCCCGGGGCCAGCAACACAAGCGCAAGTAGCGCGGTACGCCAGCTTCGGTTATTCGGCCGCAACAGGGATGGCCGGATCTTTTTCAAGAATGCCATTGTCAGCTCCGATGGTTTGCGGGGCGCCATTCAAGCGGTCGACGACGTGCATCGCACTGGCTATCCCGTCTTCGTGGAACCCGTGCCGGTTATAAGCTCCGGCAAACCAGGTTCGGTTTTGTCCCTGCATTTCACGGATTTGCCCTTGTGCCTTCAGGGCCGCCTTGTCGAACACCGGATGGGCGAATTCGACCTGATCATATATTTTGTCTGCGGGAATCTCCGACGCCGCGTTCAGGGACACAAACAGCGGATCGCTGTCCGGGATGTTCTGAAGGCGGTTCATCCAATATGTCACACTCACGTTTCCGCCCTGCGAGCGATAGGTCCAACTGGACCAGCACCCGCGCCGTTTGGGCATCTGCGACGGGTCGCAATGCAAAACGGCCGAGTTCGGCTGATACCGGATTGCGCCAAGCGCGGCGGCCTCGTCGGCGGTTGCGTTTTCACCCAGAATGGCCAGTGATTGGTCGGAATGAGTGGCCAGAATTATCTCGTCGAACTGATCAGACTGTCCCTGACTGGTGACCGTCACGCCAGTTTCGTCGCGTCGAACGTTTTCAACTGGGCTGGCCAACCGGATATCGCAACCCCGGGCGCGCAGGGCGGCATCGACCCGGCGGACATATTCGATACTGCCGCCTTTTACCGTCCACCATTGGTGCTGATTGGCCCGGCCGCTGGCCAGCAGTGCGTGATTGCGGAAGAACTGCACCAGCGAGCGGGCAGGGAACTGGTCGACGAACTCGGTCGGAGTGGACCAGATCGCGCCGCACATGGGCATCAGGTAGTTGTGGCGGAACCAATGACCGAGGCGGAGCTGATCAACCAGTTCGCCAATCGTGGTGTCATCGTCCTTGGCGGCCTCGGGCGCTTCTTTGCCAAAGCGCAGGATGTCCGCGATCATCTTGTAGTAGGCGGGCCGCACCAGATTGCGTTTTTGCGCGGTCAGGGTGCGTAACGTATTCAGCCCGTATTCAATGCGACCGTTATCGATTGTTGCTCCAAAGCTCATCTCGCTTTTGGTGACCGGGACGTTCAGTTCTTCGAACAGCTTTGTAAGATAGGGATAGGTCGCATAGTTGAAAACGATGAACCCGGTATCCACCGGCTGGTCCCCGTTTTTACCAGCCATCACTGTGCGGGCATGTCCGCCCAGCCTGGGTTCAGCTTCGAATAGAGTGATATCGTGGTCTTCTGATAAGTAGTAAGCTGCGGAAAGACCTGAAATGCCTGCACCTACAACCGCGATTTTTTTGCGTACGCCCCGTGTCTCGTCGAACATATGATCCTCTTTGTGCGACTTTTTACAAAGGGATACGTAGCAGATCTGGTGCTGGATCAATCAGGTTAGATTATTTTCCCAAGTGCTCTAGGTTATGATGTCTTGCCGGATTTTCATGCGCATCCACGTGATCCAGCTGTATCCCGCGCCCGTAAGACCATTAACATGGTTCAAATAAAATAAACTCAATGCCCGGGACTGCTGTCCCCGGTATCCCGGATGGCCCACGCATGAGCAGTTTTGCAGGAAAGACCTATTGGATTATTGGCGCGAGCGAGGGCCTGGGTCGTGCATTGGCCGAAAAGCTAAGCGATCAGGGCGCTCATCTGGTTTTGTCGGCGCGCAATGCCGAACGTTTGACCGAGATCTGCGATAGTCTGCCCAACGCGCGGGCGGTACCGTTCGATGTGACCGATCTGACCGCTGTGCGCCGTGCGGTGGCCTATCTCGGAGACGTGGATGGGTTGGTCTATAACGCCGGGGCGTATGATCCGATGCGATCAGCGGATTGGGATACGGAGGCAGCGCTGGCCATGAACGACGTGAATTTTGTCGGGGCGTTGCGAGTGCTGGGTGAAACGATTCCGGGGTTTGTTCAGGCGGGGCGGGGGGAAATAACCCTGATTGGCTCGCTTGCAGGCTATCACGGCTTGCCTGCTGCCATCGGATATGGGTCCAGCAAGGCGGCGCTGATCTCGCTGGCGGAAACGATGCGGCATGATTTGGCCGATACGGGTGTGACGGTGCGCATCGTCAATCCGGGGTTCATCAAGACTCGTCTGACCGAGAAGAATAACTTCAAGATGCCAATGTTGATGACGCCCGAAGATGCTGCGGACCGGGTGGTAAAGGCGATGTCTCGTCGTCGCTTCCGCACCGATTTTCCAGCACCGTTTTCATGGGCGATCCGACTGATCGATTATCTGCCGGATCTGCTGGTCTACCGCGGAAAATAGACCCTAACAAAACCAGCCCGCCGACACGGCGGTGCCAGTCCGGTCTGCGCTGTCTTGCCCTTATCCGCAGGTCAGTCGCTGAATGACAGCCGCATCGTTCACGAACACATTCAGACGGTCGATGCGATAGTCTTGCGTTGCAATGTCATTTGGGCCCAGCACGCGGGATCGTTCGGGCAGATTGGCCTGAATTGTCGAAACGGGCTGGCCGACCGAATCCGCAAAAGCCTCGCCTTTGCAGAAAGCCAGATCAACAGGGGCATCCTCGGACGCGGTTGAGGTTTGTTCGGGCGGGGGCGTCTCGGTGCAGGCCGCCAGAAGGATCAGGATCGGGATAAAACGGTACATTGGCGTTCCTCGTTCTGGCTATGTCGTTTCTGCAATAACAAACAATTGGCCAGCCTGCCATGAAAGCGCAGTTGAAAACACCCTGTAGTTCACGCAGTGTCAGGGGAAATGGACAGGGAGAAGTGCACTATGCGTACCCGCGCCGCCGTTGCCGTTCAGGCCGGTAAACCTTTGGAAGTGATGGATGTAAACCTTGAAGGCCCCAAAGCCGGAGAGGTTCTGGTCGAGATCAAAGCAACCGGCATTTGCCACACCGATGAATTCACCCTGTCGGGTGCCGACCCCGAAGGCCTGTTTCCAGCCATTCTGGGGCACGAGGGCGCAGGTGTTGTGGTCGAGGTCGGCCCAGGTGTGACCAGCCTGAAGCCGGGTGATCATGTGATTCCGCTATACACACCGGAATGCCGGGAATGCGAATACTGTCTGCACCCCAAGACCAACCTGTGTCAGGCAATCCGGACAACTCAGGGCCAGGGCCTGATGCCCGATGGCACCTCGCGCTTCTCGACGTTGGATGGGGATCCGATCCTGCATTACATGGGCTGCTCGACCTTTTCGAACCACACGGTGTTGCCCGAGATCGCGCTGGCCAAAGTGCGCCCGGACGCGCCGTTCGACAAGATTTGCTATATCGGCTGTGGCGTAACCACCGGCATCGGGGCGGTGATCAACACCGCCAAGGTCGAGATCGGCAGCCGCGCGATCGTCTTTGGTCTGGGCGGGATTGGCCTAAACGTGATTCAGGGGCTGCGACTGGCCGGAGCAGACCAGATCGTCGGCGTTGACCTGAACCCGTCCAAGGTGGAAATGGCCACCCGGTTTGGCATGACCGATTTCGTCAACCCGGCTGAGGTCGAGGGCGACCTGGTGCCCTATCTGGTTGACCTGACCAAAGGCGGCGCGGACTACACATTCGATGCCACCGGCAATGTCGGTGTGATGCGCACAGCACTGGAATCGGCGCACAAGGGTTGGGGTGAATCGATCATCATCGGCGTGGCGCCTGCCGGAGCCGAAATTTCAACCCGCCCCTTCCAGCTGGTCACAGGCCGGTCGTGGCGCGGTACCGCTTTTGGCGGCGCCCGTGGTCGCACCGACGTGCCCAAGATCGTTGACTGGTACATGGAAGGCAAGATCGAGATCGACCCGATGATCACCCACAGCATGGGTCTGGACGATATCAACCAAGGCTTTGACCTGATGCACAAGGGTGAAAGCATCCGATCGGTTGTCGTTTACTAAGTCTGCAACACAATTGAAGTCATTCAGCGATGGCCAAAGCGGCGTGCAAAAAGCGCGCCGCTTTTGTTTTGCTGAGGGTTACTCACCCGGCCGCGTTGCACCTGTATCCGACCGTGGCGAGCGTACCCTCAGAACTGGCGTATTGGCCGAGGCGTTTGTGCGCGTTTCGCGCCAGACGACAAAAACACCCGATGCAATGATGACGCTGGCGCCAACCGCAACCCAGACATCCGGTCTTTCGCCAAAGAAGATCATGCCGAACAATGTGGCCCAGATGATCTGACTGTACTGGCTAGGCGCAATAACCCCGGCGGGTGCTGCGCGGTAGGCCAGAATGATCAGGTGCTGCGCTATGACGGAAAACACGCCCACCAAAGCCATCATCGCCAGATGCAGCAATGAGGGCGGCTGGTAGACGGCGGGCTGGGCAAGGCTCATAACCACGATGGCCAGCAGCATTGGATACAGGATCAGCACGGCCGAGCGTTCCTCGTTCCCGATCTTACGCACCAGAACGGATGCAAAGGCGCTGCAAAAGGCGGCCATCAGGGCGGCGAGGTGGCCCAGCGTGATATCGGTTGTACCGGGTCGCAAAACGATCAGCACGCCGACAAGACCGACGCCTACAGCGGCCCAGCGCTGGGCGCGAACCACTTCGCCAAGGATCGGGATCGACAATACCGTGACGATCAAGGGGAAGGAGAACAACAGCGAGTAGACCTCGGCCAGCGGCAGAACGGAAAAGGAATAGAAGGCGCAGGACATGCCTGTCACCATCAACGTCGACCGTAGCAAAACCAGCCACGGATGATGCGGCACGAAGTTGCCTGTTGCCCGGTCCGTCAGGATTGTGACCGCCATCGGGACAAAGGAAAACAAGGTGGCAAAGAAGATGATCTGCAGCACCGAATAAGTGCCGCCCAATACCTTGATCAGCGCGTCATGGCTGGCAAAAACGGCAAAGCCCAGAAAGGCAAAGCCAAGTCCCTGAAGGGTCGTATTCTGAGCGCTCATCAATCTGGCCTCGGATACATGTTAGGTGTTTAGTAGTCCGTCATCGCAGCTTGCGGAGATTCGGCAGCTGTCGTTTGATGTTGATTAAACCCATTTGACAGAGTCTGATAGCCCCCAATTTACCGCTAACATGTCATAGCCGACATGATCTGTGCTCATCGCAGGATGGGTGGTGCATCCTTCGGTTGGCGCGCGGATTGCACCCCCGCTTTCATCCCCACACCGATGCGCCGTGCCAGCGCAACCCACGGGGTGGCGGTTTCCGGTGACAGCGTTTGGGTGGCGACCTCTTCGAACAGATTCAGCCAGTGAGCAAACATTTCGGGCTGGACGTCGGGCCGCTGGATATGAACCCGCTGCGGGTTTCCGTCATAGCAGCGCTCGAACAGAATGGCGTTGCGCCAGAAGGCCGCTATCTTTTCCTCGTGCGCGGGCCAGTCGGTGACATGGTTTGCAAAGACAGGACCCAGCACTTTGTCCTGCCGGACACGGGCGTAAAAAACAGCAACTTGAACGTTGATCTGTTCGGGTGTGGCTGGAAAACGCGGGGGCAGGGTTGGTCTGGACATGGATGTGCGGCCTGATTTCGACTCTGTACAGGGCCATATCCCGAACAGCTTTCAAACCACAGGGGTGGTTTTGTCGCGCGTGTGGCGCCAGCGGATTCGGCGGCAAAGCAATCGGATGCAATTGCGGGCGGCGACGTATTCCCAAGCCGTCAGCATACCAAGCGCCTTTGCGCAGGAAACGGGTCGCTCGACCGCGGACAGCTGGGCATGTTCGGCACAGAAAAGGAGATAATCATGCATAGAATATCAGCTCTCCCGACCGATCAGGTCCAGGCCTATCGCGACGGCGCGTCAGACGGGTACGGCAATCCACCCGAACGTGCAATTTCAAACGGGCAGGGGAACCCATGCCGACACTGCCTGACCTATATTCCGGAAGGTCATGAGATGCTGGTCCTGGCGCATCGTCCTTTTCCAGGCACTCAGCCTTTTGCCGAAACGGGACCCATTTACCTTTGTGCAGAGCCTTGTGAGCGGTACGAAGATGCTGCGGAGCTGCCCGAGGCGCTGACCTCTTCGCCCAACTATCTGATCAAGGGATACGGGCCGGATGATCGGATCGTCTATGGGACAGGGGTCATCGCCCCACAAAGCCAGCTGCACGATGCGGCACAGACCATCTTTGCGCGCGAGGATGTCGCCTATATCCACATTCGATCCGCGCTCAACAATTGCTATCATGCGCGGATCGACCGGGCCTAAAGCTTGACGCGGTGTAGTCCCCGGCGCGGCTGGTTCTGATCATCGGCCGGGGGATCATCTGCGCGCGAAGATGTGAGTGCGAGGAACACATCTTCCAGATCAGCCTCTTCTGTGCGCACATCGCGGATTCGAATATCCGCGGAACGGACCGCTTCCAAGACCTGCTCGGCGCTGGTGTGAGTGCTGCGGTACTGCATGATCAGACTGCCATCGTCGCGCAGTGTGGCGTCGACACCTTCAGCCACAGGCAGATCAGACACAGGGTTGTCCGGCACAATGACCATGGTGCGGCTGTCCATACGACCCAGCAGGTTGGCAGTACTGTCCTGAGCAACCTTTTCGCCATGGTTGATAATGGCGATTTCGTCACACATTTCCTGCGCTTCTTCCAGATAATGCGTGGTCAGGATGATGGTCATACCCTGTTCATTCAGCTTACGTACATTGGCCCAAAGCATCTGGCGCAGCTCGATATCGACACCAGCTGTGGGTTCGTCCAGTACCAATATTTTCGGATGATGCACCAGCGCCTTGGCCAGCAACAGCCGGCGACGCATCCCGCCGGACAAAGTACGGGCATAGGCCTCGGCCTTGTCGCTGAGGCCGACAAGTTCGAGGATCTCATCACTGCGCCGTTCTGACTTTGGTACGCCATATAGCCCCGCTTGAACTTCCAGCGCACCGCGCGGGCTGAAGAAGGGGTCCAGATTCAGCTCTTGTGGCATCACGCCAATGGCGGCACGGGATTGGCGCGGGTTTTGATCCTGATCGAAGCCCCAGATCGACACATGGCCTGCAGATTTCACGACCAACCCAGCCAGAATGTTGATCAGTGTTGATTTTCCGGCCCCGTTCGGCCCGAGCAGCCCAAAAACCGACCCGCGAGGAACGGTCAGGTCAATCCCTTTCAGAGCCTGCTTTTCCGGCTGTCCTTTGCTGCCACGATAGGTTTTGCGCAACCCTTCGATCCTGATTGCTGCCTGGCTCATTTGTGGCACTTGCCCCTCAATTGCTCATCGCCCATAAACGCACCTAAAGCATGCCCGCGAGGCCGACAACCAGTGAAGGATCGCCAGCCGTGACAATGGAAGCGCCGGAAACCAAGATCGTTGAAAAAAGCCGCATAGCCTGTGACGGCGGTGAAGGTGCATTGGGCCATCCACGTGTATGGCTACAGATTCCGGAAGACACCGGCTGGGTCGAGTGCCCCTATTGCGACTGTAAATACGTGCTGAAAGGGTCGGAGCACGCCTGAGCATATCAGGTGCCTAAGTCTTGCCGCCTTTCTTTGGTATCCAGCGGGCGCAACGTTAAGAGAGAGCGCAATGACCGACGTGACCGCAAGTGACAATCATAGCCCTGTTTTTGGTTGGCTTGGCTTTGTTGTGGCATCGATAACCCTGCTGGCTGCTTTGTTTGTCTTTTGGGCGGGACCATTTGCGCCGCAGCAAACGGCGGGCGTGTCGCTGGGGGAACTTGCGGCTGAAATTGGCAAATCCACGTTGCGCTCGGCGGCCGGCATCGATCAGCCAGACCCTGTGGTGCCCACGCGCGATCTGGATGACTACCTGCAAATCGGCGTTGCCATGCTGGGTGGGATCGCGATTATTCTCGCCGCTGTCGGCCTGTTGCGTCATGAAAGAAGGCGCCCAGCAATTGCTGGCATCGTGGTCGGAACTGGTGCGATCCTGTTTCAGTTCTTCGCAATGGCGTTTTTCGCCCTTTTGGGGGTGTTGGTTATCATGGCGTTGCTGAACAGCTTTTCGGATGTCTTCTCGGGCCTCTTTGGTGGATAGTTAACCATCTTAGCTGGCCACCCGCGCGGCCCTGTGGCAGAACCGTTTCTAACCAGAACGGAGAGAGCGCATGAGCGAGTTCGGAAAAGGGTGTCACCTGCATCTGATCGATGGATCAGCGTTTATTTTTCGGGCCTATCACGCGCTTCCACCGCTGACGCGGAAATCGGATGGCTTGCCGATTGGCGCGGTCTCGGGCTTTTGCAACATGCTGCAAAAATATGTCGAGGATAACGCCGGTCCGGATGCACCGACCCATGTTGCGGTGATCTTCGATAAGGGATCGCATACGTTTCGAAACGACATGTATGACCTCTACAAGGCCAATCGCGAGGCGATGCCCGAGGATTTGCGCCCGCAGATGCCGCTGACACGTGAGGCAACCAAAGCCTTCAACATCGCCTGCAAAGAACTTGAGGGATACGAGGCTGACGATATCATCGCAACGCTTGCCGTTCAGGCGCGCGAGGCCGGTGGCCGGGTGACCATCGTCAGCTCCGACAAGGATCTGATGCAACTGGTTGGCGACGGGGTCGAGATGTTGGATGCGATGAAGAACAAGCGCATTGATCGCGATGGTGTGATCGAGAAATTCGGCGTCGGGCCCGAACGGGTTGTTGACGTGCAAGCGCTGGCTGGGGACAGCGTAGACAATGTGCCCGGTGCGCCCGGCATCGGGATCAAAACCGCCGCGCTGTTGATCAACGAATATGGCGATCTGGAATCGCTGCTGGACCGCGCTGAGGAGATCAAACAACCCAAGCGACGCCAAACCCTGATCGAAAAGCGTGACCAGATTGAACTGTCGAAAAGGCTAGTTCAACTGGACGAGCAGACGCCGCTGGATTTCACTTTGGCAGATCTTGAGGTGAAGGACCCTGATCCCGAAACTTTGCTTGGTTTTCTGGCCGAGATGGAGTTCCGCACTCTGACCAAGCGTATCGCGGATAAGCTGGGGGCTGAAGCCCCGCTTATTGTCGATGCTCCCGCGCCGGCCGTTGAAGAGGCTGAGGCCGAAGCCATCCCGTTTGACGCGTCGAAATACGAATGTATACGCGACGCGGCAGCTTTACAGAAATGGATCGATCAAGCTTATGAGCGCGGCTGGGTTGCGGTGGATACCGAAACCACGGGCCTGAACGAAATGATCGCAGATCTGGTGGGAATTTCACTTTGCACCGAGCCAGGTGAGGCTTGCTACATCCCACTCATCCACCACGAAAGCGCAAGCGACGATCTGTTCGGGTCAGACGCACTGGCCGAGGGGCAAATGCCCGTGGATGAGGCTCTATCCCTGCTGAAACCGATGTTCGAAGATCCGTCGATGCTGAAAATCGGGCAGAACATGAAGTATGATGCCAAGATCTTTGCGCGGTATGGCGTGAACGTCGCGCCCATCGATGACACGATGTTGATGTCTTATGCGATGCATGGTGGTGAGCACGGGCACGGTATGGATACGCTGTCTGAACGGTACCTGGGCCACACGCCGATTCCGATCAAGCCACTGCTGGGGTCGGGAAAGTCGGCGATCACCTTCGACAAGGTGCCGATTGACGAGGCCACTGCTTATGCCGCTGAGGATGCGGATATCACGCTGCGTCTGTGGCAGCTGTTCAAGCCGCAACTGCATCAGGTGCAGGTGACGACAGTCTACGAGACTTTGGAACGCCCCTTGGTACCGGTTCTGGCCGAAATGGAGATGCACGGCATCAAGGTTGATCGCGATGTGCTGTCGCGCATGTCCAACGCCTTTGCCCAGAAAATGGCAGGGTTAGAGGCTGAAATCCACGAGTTGGCGGGTGAAAATTTCAACGTTGGCTCACCCGCGCAACTGGGTGAGATTCTGTTCGACAAGATGGGCTTGGAAGGCGGTAAGAAGGGAAAAACCGGAAAATACTCGACCGGAGCGGATATTCTGGAAGATCTGGCGACTGAGCATGAGTTGCCACGTCGGGTGCTGGATTGGCGTCAGCTGTCCAAACTGAAATCGACCTATACGGACGCGCTGCAGACCCATATCAACCCGGACACGGGTCGGGTACATACCTCCTATTCGATCACCGGGGCCAATACGGGTCGTCTGGCCTCGACCGATCCGAACCTGCAGAACATCCCGGTGCGCACCGAGGAGGGTCGGCGCATTCGCGAGGCATTTATTGCCGAGCCGGGCAATGTGTTGGTCAGCCTCGACTACAGCCAGATCGAGCTGCGTATTTTGGCGCATATTGCAGAGATTCCGGCTCTGAAGCAGGCGTTTTCGGATGGTTTGGACATTCACGCCATGACCGCGTCCGAGATGTTCGATGTGCCGCTGGATGAGATGACGCCGGACATTCGCCGTCAGGCCAAAGCAATCAATTTTGGAGTGATCTACGGCATTTCAGGCTTTGGTTTGGCGCGCAACCTGCGCATCCCGCGGGCCGAGGCGCAGGGCTTTATCGACCGGTATTTCGAGCGGTTCCCCGGTATTCGTCAATACATGGACGACACGATCGCCTTCGCCAAAGAGCATGGCTATGTCCAGACGTTGTTTGGCCGCAAAATCCATACGCCCGAGATCAATGCGAAGGGTCCACATGCTGGATTCTCGCGCCGTGCGGCCATCAATGCGCCGATTCAAGGGACGGCTGCCGATGTGATCCGGCGCGCTATGGTGCGAATGCCGGGCGCGATCAACGGGTTGCCTGCCAAGATGCTGCTGCAGGTTCACGACGAGTTATTGTTCGAAGTGGCTGAGGACTCTGTAGACGATCTGGTCGCGGTGGCGCGAGACGTTATGGAAGGGGCGTCGGATCCAGCGGTCAAACTGGCAGTGAAGCTGGATGTCGATGCCGGGCAGGGTGCCAATTGGGCAGAGGCGCATTAAGGGCGGCGCTGCTTATCAGACCCGACGGGCCATCTTCGCATCGGATCAGTCCTGTGGACTGATCAGGCGATTGACCAGACGTTGTACTGTGGGGCCCAGCAGCAGGATGACAGTAAATGCGATGGGCCAGCAAAAGGCCCAGGATGCCATCCAGTCGCCGGCGGTGCCCGGGCCAAACCCAATGGCTTTGACCGTGGCGATGCCGGTCACGATGCAGGACATCAGCCCGGACATGATCAGGCTGAATACGGCGCGGGCATAGCGGGCAGGCAACATTAACTGCATCCTTTTGAGTGCATCGCAAAGATGTGCGGCAGTTTGACGAAAAATACCAGCGTTGTTCGGCGGCGTTATTGCCACATCCAGTCCAGCGACTCGGAGGTTTGCGCTGTGGATGGGGTGTATTCGGCGCTGACCCAACCGGAATAACCACTGCTGTCCATGGTGTCGAACAGGCGGCGAAAATCCGTTGGTCCGCGTCCGGGTTCTGATCGGTTAGGTGCAGCGCCAGTTTGTGCGTGAACCACGCGATCATGAAACCTGTCCCAGATGGTCAGCGCATTCCTATGACTCGTCTGCGCGTGAAACCTGTCAAATTGCAGGCCGACATTGGGGCGACTTACCCGGTCCAGCACATCTGCGGCCAGGTCGTAGGGGAACAGTATCTCAACTGCTTTGAACCCTGCCGGAGCGGCGGCCTGAAAGCGATCAAGATATGGCAGCTCGGTAAAAAGCAAAGAAAGATTGGCAGCAAATTTGGGCATGAGTGGTCCCCGCGTTTGGTGAGCCAAACCTAGCGTTTGGGTGATTTTCTGGAAAGGGACTGAAAACGACAGATTGTCGAAAATCAGCCAGAACGCCCAGCGCTTTTCAGAGAGGGTCAGCCTAACGCGGCGAATCATTTCAACGGCGCCGTGCCAACAGAAGGTGTCCAAGTGATGGCCATGAGCCCTGACCCCGCGCGCGGGAACACTGCCTTTGTGTCTGGCGGACGGAACTCCGCATTGTCTGGCAATGGCTTGGCGGTTGCTTCGATGTTGACCTGGGCGGCAGGGTTTCCAGCGGCGGAAGTCCTGTTGCAAAGCTGGCCACCCGTCGCCCTGCTGGCTGCAAGGCTGGCGCTTGCGGTTGTCTTCATGGTGCCGCTCTGGCTTCTGATTGATGGGCCGCGCCGAGTTCTTAACGCCCGTTGGGGTCATGCGATGGTCGTTGGCGGTGTCGGCATTGGGACGGGTATGTTCCTGATCATTCTGGCGCAAAAGCTGACGGATCCGGTCACAGTGGCCATCATTGCGTCCTCCGCGCCGCTGTCGGCCACGTTGCTTGAACTGGCCGCTGGTGAAAGGCGTCTGAGGTGGAACTTTGCAGCTGGGGTCTCGTTGTCCATAATCGGGGGCCTGATTGCGACCAGCGCTGTTGCTCCGGCGCAATTGGGGTTGGGGGCTGCTTGTGCCGTCGCCTCGACTGCGTTGTTTTGCTGGGCCAGTATGGCAACGTCGCGGGATTTCCCGGATCTCAGCCAGACCGGGCGCACAACGATCACTTTTGTGGGTGGGCTGATTACGGCGTCACTTTTGATGTTCGGATCCCACATGCTGAATCTGGACATTGTACCATCGACCCCATTTGACACTCAGCAAGCTGGTATGCTTGTCATCTATGCGCTGATATCGATGGCCCTCAGTCAGGTTCTGTTCGTCGGGTCGATCGGAAAGCTGGGGGTCGCGCTGGCGTCGTTTCACATCAACATCGCGCCCTTCTATGTCATGGTGATCATGGTGGTCCTGGGGGATGACTGGAATTGGACGCGCGCGCTGGGCGCCGGGATCGTCGCCCTGGCCGTGGTGTTGGCCCAAGATCGCAAAACACGGCAGCCAGCTTAAACATCCAATGTGTCGGATGAGACAAGAGGGAAAAACTGCCCCGCAGACCAGACGCCGAACCATCCGTCGCGATGCACTCCGATATCGACGAGGCGATAAAAACTTTTGCGGTCGATACGTGCCTCTAAGTTCGCGCGCACCATTATGTAGGGTGACGGTTCCTGCGAATCCGGATCAATGACGATGCGGATCGGATGATCCGGTCCTGCCTCAACAGAATCGCCGACTTTCGTAACAAATGTCAGCGTTCTTGCGTCCCCGTCATCGGATTGATCGAAATCGACAGCAATGAACGGCGCGTCCTCTACGGTGATTCCCACCTTTTCGACCGGGGTCACGAGGTAGTATTTGCCATCTTCTTTCTTAAGAATTGAGGAAAATAGCTTCACAAGCTCGAACCTGTTGATGGGCGACCCTAAGTAAGACCAAGTGCCATCTTTTGCGATCTTGATGTCCAGATCGCCGCAAAACGGAGGATTCCACAGGTGAACGGGCGGTAAACCCCTGGTTTTGGCGGCTTTGACTGATGCAGCCAGGCCATCGGGCGAGGGTTTCACAGGTTTTTGTCCGCTCATTGCTTTTGCCATTTCCTATTAGCGAGATACACTTCAACCATAATAGTCCACGGAAGGGAAAGTCATGACCGAACCCGCCGACCTCGTCGCCGAGATCGAAGCGCTGGAAAACAAGCTACAAGAGGCCAAGTCCTCGATCACCCGTCGCTTTATCGGACAGGAGCGGGTTGTGGATCTGACCCTGACCGCGCTTTTGTGCGGTGGCCATGCGTTGCTGATCGGGCTTCCCGGGCTGGGCAAGACGCGATTGGTTGAAACGCTGTCGACTGTCATGGGGCTGCATGGCAACCGTATTCAGTTCACTCCTGACCTGATGCCAGCCGATATTTTGGGGTCCGAGGTTCTGGATACGGCCGAGGATGGCAGCCGCCATTTCCGGTTTATTTCCGGTCCAATTTTTTGTGAGCTGCTGATGGCGGATGAGATCAACCGCGCCAGTCCCCGGACTCAATCGGCGCTGCTGCAGGCGATGCAGGAACAGACTGTTACAGTTGCAGGCGAAGATCGCGCGCTGGGTGTTCCCTTCCATGTGCTGGCCACACAGAACCCGATCGAGCAAGAGGGCACCTATCCATTGCCCGAGGCACAGCTGGACCGGTTCCTGGTGCAGATCGATGTAGATTACCCCGACCGTCAGACTGAACGGGATATCCTGCTGGCCACCACAGGTATTGAAGAGGATGAGTCGGCTCAGGTTTTCACCAAAGAAGACTTGTTGGCGGCGCAAACCTTGCTGCGGCGAATGCCGGTTGGGGAGTCTGTGGTCGAACTGATCCTGGATCTGGTTCGCGCGTTCCGTCCCGAAGAACAAGGTGTTTCAGATCGGGTGGCTGAAACCGTTGCCTGGGGCCCCGGTCCGCGGGCGGCGCAGGCGCTGATGATGACAGTTCGGGCCAACGCGATGTTGCAGGGGCGTCTGGCACCCAATGCCGAAGATGTTCTGGACATGGCGCGTCCTGTACTCAGCCACCGCATGGCGCTGAACTTTGCGGCACGCGCGCGGGGCGACAGCCTTGCTGATCTGATTGACACGACCGCCGCTGGTTTGATCCGGACAGAGGCTGCGGCGTGAATGCGGCGCTGACCCTTCGCGAAAGATCCGAAGCCGAGGCATCGCGGTTACCGCCCCTATTGGCGCGGGCCGAGCATTTGGCCGGAACCGTTCTGTTGGGAGATCACGGGCGGCGACGCTCAGGTATGGGTGATGATTTCTGGCAGTACCGCCCAGCGCAGATTGGCGACAGCCGTCGGATGATCGATCACCGCCGCTCGGCCAGAGGCGATCAGCAATTCGTGCGCGAAAGGGAATGGCAAATTGCGCAATCCATCATGCTGTGGGTGGATCAGGGGTCTTCGATGCGCTTTGCATCCGAAAAGACCCTGCCTACAAAGGCCGACCGTGCAAGGTTGCTGGGCCTTGCTACAGCGATCCTGCTGGCCCGCGGCGGCGAACGGGTTGGTCTGACCGGGACCACATTGCCGCCACGGCGAGGCAATGCTCAGATCATTCGGCTGGCGCAGGCCTGGTCCAAAGACGAACAAACCGACTATGCCCCGCCGGAACATCGCGCAATGATCCCCCATGCGCGTGCCGTGTTCATCTCGGATTTTCTTGGCCCAATGGATGAGGTCCAGCTTGCTCTGACCAAGGCCGCTGATCGAGGCGTCCGGGGCGTTGTCTTGCAAATCCTGGACCCCGGCGAAGAGACCTTTCCGTATCAGGGACGCACCATTTTCGAAAGCGTAGCCGGGTCGGTTCGGCACGAGACGCTGAAGGCAGGGGAACTGCGCGAGCGGTATTTGGATCGTCTTGCCCGGCGAAAGGATGCGCTGACGCAGCTGTGTCGCGCGACCGGTTGGCGATTGGGCCTGCATCATACCGGTGACAGTGCTCAGGCCGCCCTATTGTGGCTCTATCGGGCGCTGGACGGGGGAACGCGATGACGATTCTGGCGGGCATTGGCTTCACTGCCCCTTGGATTTTGTTGGGTCTTTTGACCCTTCCAATCCTGTGGTTGATCCTGCGTGCCGTGCCACCGGCACCGATCCGCAGGCTGTTCCCGGCTGTGACACTGTTGCTGGGCCTGAGGGATGACGAAAGCGTTTCGGATCGGACGCCGTGGTGGCTGTTGTTGCTGCGCATGCTGGCTGCGGCTGCGATCATCATTGGGCTCGCCGGTCCGGTTCTGAACCCGTCACGCGATCAAGCGGGATCTGGGCCATTGCTGTTGGTGCTGGACGCGACCTGGGCTGGTGCGTCGCGCTGGTCGTCGACGTTAGATCAGATCGACGCACAATTGGCCGAGGCTGGGCGGGCCGGACGCCCGGTTTCCATCCTGCGTTTGTCAGAACCGGAACCCCCCGTGTTTCAGGCGGCAGAAGCGTGGCGCGGTCGCTTGCCGGGCCTGACCCCAAACCCCTGGCAGCCAACAGAGCCGCAGCTTGAACAGGTTCTGGGTGTATTGAACGAGGTTGAAGGCGGCTTTGATACCCATTGGTTCAGCGACCGGCTAGACTATGATGGCCACGACCAAATGGTATCAGCGCTTCAAGCGCGTGGTGGGGTCACTGTCTATCGCGGGCCTACGCCAGCCAGGGCAGTTTTGCCTGCGTCTTATCAGGATGGTCTCATTCAACTGACCATTCTGCGTGGGGAGCCGGGGCCGATGGAAACGGTGACGGTGTTGGCGCAGGGCCGGGACCCTGCAGGCACGGCCCGGGTTCTGCACGCGGCTGAACTGACCTTTGAAAGCGGCGCCACTGAGGCGCAAATAGAATTGGCGTTGCCCTCAGAGCTGCGTGCCCGGATCACCCGGTTCGAGATTCAGGGACAGCGTTCTGCCGGTGCGGTGACCCTGACCGATGACAGCCTGCGGCGGCGCGAAGTTGCGTTGATTGCAGGAACCGTGAATCGCGAAGGGTTAGAGCTGCTTTCGCCCCTGCACTATCTGACCCAGGTTTTGATCCCGACAGCAGACTTTGTCGATGGTGGTTTGCTGGAGGTGCTGCCCGCGAATCCGGACGTCATCGTCTTGTCCGACGTCGCGCAAATGTCTGACACGGAACAAGCTGGCTTGATTGAGTGGGTCGAACAAGGTGGTCTACTGCTGCGCTTCGCTGGCCCTCGGATGGCGGCAAGTGATCTAGGGCGCGATGAAGAAGACACGTTGCTACCCGCACGATTGCGCAGCGGTGGCCGTTCTGTTGGTGGCGCGATGAGCTGGGGCGAGGCCAAGACCTTGGCCCCCTTCCCGGAAAACTCGCCCTTCTTTGGATTGCAAATACCGGACGATGTCGTTGTCACAACTCAGGTCATGGCGCAACCAGACCCTAATCTCGCGGATAGGGTGATTGCGTCGCTGTCGGATGGCACACCTTTGGTGACACGCAAGGCGCTGGGCTTGGGGCAGGTGGTCCTGTTCCATGTCACGGCGGATGCCGAATGGTCCAGCCTGCCTTTGTCGGGTCTGTTTGTTGAAATGTTGGATCGTCTTGCCGTGGCCTCGGCTGCGAAGTCGCGGCAAGTGGCACAGTTGCAGGGCACCACGTGGGAGCCGATCCAAACCCTGGACGGGTTCGGAACATTGTCGGATGCAGGTACTTTGGCCGGGGTTGACGGCGTTCAGCTGGTTTCCGGCCAGATCGGCCCTGACCTGCGCCCGGGGCTGTATGAAAGCGGCAAACAGAAACTGGCGCTGAATGTTTTGTCCGAAGATGCTGTGCTAAGCCCAGCCAAATGGCCCGCAGATGTTCCTATCAAGGGGCAAGAAGTTACCGTTGAGACACCGCTTGGAGGTATCTTATTGAGCCTGGCATTGATATTGCTGACGGTGGACGTGATTGCCTCGCTGGCGCTTTCGGGTCGGTTGGGGCTGGCTCGTGCCGCTGCAATCGGACTTGGCGCTTTGCTGATTGTGCCGGAAGCCCAGGCGCAGACTGCCGAGGAAACTGATTATGCCCTTGCAGCCACGCACGAACTGGTGCTGGCAAATGTGCTGACGGGCGACAGGCAAGTGGATGATATTGCACAGGCCGGGTTGCGTGGACTTGGCCAGACGCTGTACTTTCGGACATCGGTTGAACCGGCCGACCCTATCGGCGTGGACCTGGAGCGGGATGAACTGGCGTTCTTCCCGTTGCTATATTGGCCTATTACGCCGGACCAGTCACAACCTTCGACCGAAGCTTATGCCAAGCTCAACGCCTATCTGCGATCGGGTGGTATGATCCTGTTTGATACGCGTGATGCGGATATTGCTGGTTTTGGCGCCTCCAGCCCCAACGGACGAAAACTGCAGCAACTGGCTGGTCCGCTGAACATCCCGTCGTTAGAGCCGATTCCGCGCGACCATGTTCTGACGCGGACGTTTTACCTGCTGCAGGACTTTCCCGGCCGGTATTCCGGGACCGAGGTTTGGGTCGAAGCGGCGCCCCAAGATGCCGAGCAAATTGAAGGCATGCCCTTCCGCAACCTCAACGACAACGTGACGCCGGTGGTGATCGGCGGCAATGATTGGGCCGGAGCATGGGCCGTAGACCGCAACGGACAGGCCTTGTTGCCTGTCGGGCGCGGGTATGCGGGTGAGCGGCAGCGCGAGCTTGCCAATCGGTTTGGAGTCAATCTGGTGATGCATGTGCTGACCGGCAATTACAAATCTGATCAGGTTCATGTGCCCGCCCTTCTGGACAGGTTGGGACAATGACCGGAACCGTCATATTCGACCCGCTGATTCTGTGGCCCATTCTGGCGGCTGTTGCCGCGATTGCCGTTGCGGGGATCGTGCTGGCCGTATGGCGCGGCCTATCGGGTTGGGCCCTGCGCGGATTGGCAGCTTTGGTGGTGATCGCAGCCCTGTCCGGCCCGGTCTATCAGGCTGAAGATCGTGCGCCGCTGACGGATATTGTGCTGATGATCGAGGATGAGAGCGCCAGTCAAACGCTATCAGACCGAGCAGAGCAGACAGCACAGGCAGCCGAGGATCTTGCCGCAGAAATTGAATCGCGTGACAACACCGAACTGCGCCGCATTCGAATTGGCGATAGTGACGGAGACGAAGGCACGCAGGTGATGGCGGCGCTGAACGCGGCGCTGGCAGAAGAACCCCGGGCGCGCATTGCAGGGATTCTTGTTGTATCAGATGGTATCGTTCACGACGTCGATCAGGCGCCTGACCTGCCTGCGCCCATGCATTTGCTGCAAACCGGCCGCGAAGGCGATTGGGATCGTCGGTTGATCGTCCGCAATGCCCCTGCCTTTGCTATTATCGGTGAGCCGGTGACTCTGACATTGCGCGTAGAAGACAGTGGCGCGTACCCCGCCGGTGCAACCACTGCACCGCTGGAGATTTCAGTGGATGGCGGTGAACCCGAGGAGTTCAGTATTCCTATCGGACTGGATGTTGAGCTGCCGGTGACACTTCCACATGGTGGGCGCAACGTTATTCAATTCTCGGTTCCGCAGGCCGAGGGCGAGCTGACAGACCGCAACAACACCGCGCTGATCCAGATGAACGGCGTTCGTGACCGTCTGCGTGTGCTGCTGGTTTCAGGTGAGCCGCATCCCGGTGGGCGCACCTGGCGCAACTTGTTGAAATCAGACAGTTCTGTTGATCTGGTGCATTTCACAATCCTGCGCCCACCAGAAAAGCAGGACGGCGTACCTGTGGACGAGCTTTCGCTGATCGCTTTTCCGACACGCGAGCTGTTTCTGGAAAAGATCAACGATTTTGATTTGATCATTTTCGACCGCTACAAGCGACGCGGTATCCTTCCGGCAATTTATCTGGATAACGTCACCAATTATATCAACGATGGCGGTGCCGTCCTGATTGCCGCCGGTCCCGATTTTGCCACTGCTGACAGTATCTTCCGGTCTCCTCTTGCTCCGATCCTGCCCGCGCAGCCGACGGCACGGGTAATCGAAGAACGCTTTGTTCCGATGGTCAGCGATTTGGGCCACCGTCACCCGGTGACCACTAATCTGGGTGATTCCGAAGACTGGGGTGCATGGTTGCGTCAGATCGATGTGAACCAACGCCGGGGTGAGGTGTTGATGACCGGCGTCGATGAACGCCCGCTTCTGGTGCTGGACCGCGTGGGCGAAGGCCGCGTCGCCATGCTTGCGTCAGACCATGCCTGGCTGTGGAGCCGGGGGTTCGAGGGTGGTGGGCCGCAGTTGGAGATGCTGCGGCGGTTGGCGCATTGGATGATGAAGGAACCCGAGCTTGAGGAAGAGGCCCTGTGGGCTGAGGCCAATGGACAGTCTATGCGGATCATTCGGCAGACCCTTGAAGATGAAGTCGGGTCAGTGACCGTTACTCGTCCAAACGGGGAAACGCTCGAGATCACTTTGGACGAGGTCTCTCCGGGTCGTTTTGAGGCGCAGTATTTTGGCCCTGAGATTGGTCTCTATCGCCTTGAAGAAGGTGACCATATGGCGGTGATCGGCCTCGGCCCTGCGGCGCCGCGTGAATTTGAACGTACGATTGCCACAGGCGAAATCCTGGACCCGGTTCTAAGCAGCTTGCGTGGCGGCGTGGTGCGTTTGGAAGATGGTCTGCCGTCGATCCGCAATGTGCGCGCGGGCCGACCTGCGGCAGGTCGTGGTTGGATTGGGCTGACCCCGCGTGAGGCGTATGAAACCCGTGATGTCACGCAAGCCGGATTGCTGCCGCCTTGGCTGGTCCTGCTTTTGGCTGGTGGGTTTTTGCTGGGTGGCTGGCTGCGCGAAGGGCGGCGCTGACGCCTTAGATCAGTCGATACGCACAGTGACCCGATCAGATTGCCCTTCGGCGTCAACAACCACCAGCGCAGCGTGGCCTGGGCCAGGGTTAGGTATGTCGAATTCGTGATGATACTGGCCTGTTGCGACAGGTGTCCCATTTGCCAGCACAGAAAAAGGGCCGACCCCACCACGCAGCTTTATGGTTAAGGCAGCTCCATCAGTCTCTAGCACAGCATTTTCTGGAGGAAACAAAAGGCGGGGCGCAGATACGCTGCCCTGAAACACAGCCGCGCGCGGGCGAAAGCGCTGCAAGGGTGGTGGCAACTGAGCCGCGCCCACCATCAGCGTCGCAGGCGGGGGCGGGCGCAATGGCGTGAATTCGGGCTTCAGGTGCCCAAAAGCCTCGAACAGCAAAGGTGCGGCCAGATCGCCGCCAAACGCACCCGGAACCGGGGTTCCATCGGGACGGCCCAACCAGACGCCGATGACATGCTGGCCGTCAAACCCGATAGCCCAGGCATCTCGATGGCCGTAAGATGTGCCGGTCTTATAGGCCAGTCCCTTCGATGGCGTGCCTTGTGGCGGTGTCAGGCCCGCAAGAATATCACCAATCTGCCAGGCGGATGTGTCTGACAGGATGCGCTCGGTTTGCCCCGGCTGGCTTAACACCCCGTGGTGCAGCACGGGCCCTTGCCCACCAGCCGCCAACGCGGCGTAGAGTTGGACCAGATCACTCAGGCTCAGCCCGACACCGCCCAGCGAGATGGCAAGGCCCGGTCTACCACCCGTAAGTTCAGGATTGGTTCCGGCCTTTCGCAGGGCAGCCATCAGGCGGGCAGCGCCAAGCTCATGCGTCAGCCGGACAACGGGAATATTCAGCGACATTTGCAGCGCATCGCGAACCCGTACATCGCCCCGGAATACACCGTCGAAATTGCGCGGTGCGTAGCGACCGAACATCACGGGGCTGTCGCTGATCAGAGTTTCGGGATGTACCAGCCCCTGATCAAAGGCAAGCCCGTAAACCAGTGGCTTCAGTGTCGACCCCGGGGAGCGAAGCGCGCGTGTCATGTCCACAAAGCCCTGACGGGCATCCTGATATCCGGACGATCCGACGGAGGCCAGAACCTCACCACTGCGGTGATCTGCAACCACAAGTGCCCCGGACACGCTGGACCCGGCGCGCGCGGCGGCTTTAGAAACCAAGGGTTCCAACTGCGCTTGCAACTGGGCGTCCAAGGTCAGGTCATGCGTTTCGGCTCCAGGCGACTGACGGCGGGCACGTTCGGTCAAATGGGGGGCCAGCCGGGGAAACGGTCTCATCTCCAAGGGAACCGCTTCGGTCAAGGCGCTGCGCAACTCAGGGTCTGACAGGGCGCCGTAGCGGTGCATCCGGCGCAGAACGCGATCGCGCGCGTTACGGGCGGCTTCGCGGTTTCGATCAGGCCTGCGGGCTTCGGGTGACTGCGGCAAGGCGACCAGAAGGGCAGCCTGCGCTGGTGTCAACCGGTTCGGGTCTTTGCCGAACCACGCGCGCGCGCCCGCGCGAATGCCTTCCAGATTGCCGCCGTACGGTGTATGGGTCAGATACAGGTTCAGGATCTGCTGCTTGTTCAGACGCTGCTCCAGCGCCAAGGCAACTCTCATCTGGCGGATTTTACCGCTCCACCGTCCGGTTGATCCGTCCTCGATTAACCGCGCGACCTGCATCGTCAGGGTCGAGCCCCCGGACACGGCGCGCCCATTCCACAACGTCTGCGTTGCAGCGCGAACCATGGCCAGCGGGTCAACACCGGCATGGGACCAGAACCGCTTATCTTCATACCGTATCAGCATAGCCGCAAAGGCCGGGTCGACCGGACCAGGGCGCATGCGCCAGATCCCATCTTCGACCGGGAAACTGCGCAGAAGTGATCCGTTGCGGTCACGCATCTCGACCGAGGTTTCGGCGAGCACGGGTGGTAACACGGTGGAGTCTATCCAGCTCTCGACGCGATCCCGCGCGAATGCTGACAGGTACAGCACGCCAGCGAGTGCAAGCAAAAGGCGGCTGGATCTAGGCATCGATCCATCCTTCCCACACGCCGGGATAGTGGGTGACGAACCCAGATGGATGGACAGACAAGTCCGCCTGATGATTGGTCGAGCTATATCGGATCAGACCAGGCGATAACCAAGTATAGACCTGATCGAGCCTTTCCATCGAAGCCAGGTCCGGCTTCAACCAAGCCGCTTTGATACGGGCGCTCTGGGCCTTAGCGATCTCTTCCCGCCGTATGGGCAAAAGGTTGGTCGCAGGGGTGAAGCTCAGGTCAAGATCAAGACACTCTGCGTCGCACTTCTGTAGCGCATCGTTCAAAGCCCAACCCTGATCGGTGCATCGCAGTCGCAGGGCGACATCGCACCCGTCAAGCTCGCCACTGACATCCGCTGACAAGCTGCGCCAGTTCATCGCGCAACGCACGTCATAGGTCAGGATATTGTCAGTGCCATCATCATGCCATGTGGCCTGACCGACCAACATCCAGCCACTGTCGAGCCGCGACAGCGTGCAGCGATCCGTGCCCTGCACGTCCAACCGACGCCAATGGGCAGTGGCTATGGCGGTTCTGCTGGTCACTTCACCACGACCCGGTCCGTATCGGTGCGCGCACGGTTTTGCGGGCGGTACATGTCTTCGACCGACGCCGCCGGGTGATGGAAGTCACCCGGTGTGACCGCGCGGGCTACGTAGGCCAGTGTCACGGTCTCGCGGCCTGACAGATCAACTGCCGCCAGAAACCGATCTGAACGGAATTCCGTGTGTGTCGCCTCGGATAGGTTCAGCCAGTCCAGCGATCGGACATCGCCGGACCGCAACAGGCTGGGGTTGTCGATCTCAATCCCTGCCGCCAGCGGATCGTCTATCATCAGCCGTGCGCCACCGTTTTCAAACGGCGTGACGGTCAGAACAGTCACAAAACGATCCCCTGCCGCGAAGGTCGAAGGGTCCAGCAGGTCACCCTCCATCGAATAATACTGGCGTTCGATGGCGTAACCAGTGCCGCCAGCCTCGGGTGGTACATCGGGAATACCGGTGACAGTCAGGGTGATATCGGTGGGTTGGCCGTCTTTGGCTGTGATGTTCAGTTCTTCATCTTGACCCGTCTCCAGAACCTCAACGAACGGGCCTGAGACAGGCGCACCATTGACCAATAGGCCTGCGCCGTCCGGATCGGTGATCAGTGCATGCGCGGCCAGCAGCGACCAAGCGGCTTCTTGTGTCGAACGGTGGGACCGCCCGGCGCTGACCCGTTGGATCAGGGCGCTGCGATCAACGGCTTCGCTGCCCGCATCCACGGCCAATGTCAGCAAACCGGCCGCGTCTCGTAAGGTGCTGCCGTAATCTGCGCGCCAATATGTTTGGCTTTGTGCCGGTCGCTGGGCCAGCATTTGCGCGGCGCGGGCAAACATCGCATCGGCGCGGGTCTGATCCCCATAAGACGCCAGCGCAGCGCCGAGCTGTGCCGCAGCCAGAGGCGTGTCGAATGCCTCGCCTTTGACATCGGCATAATACCTGAGGTCGCCCATCGAGGCCGCACCTTCGCGTGCGAGAACCATCAAGGCATAGGCGATGTCCCGTCCGCCCTCGTCGAAATCCGGGGCATAGTTGATGCGATTGCGCAAGTTATCCATCGCTTGGGCAAATGCGCGGTCTGGCACGACATATCCTTGCGCACGCGCGCGCGACAGGAAGTCGGTGACATAGGCGTCCAGCCAGAAGTCACCGCTGCCAGCCCGCCACAGGCCAAAGGCCCCGTTGGCCGCCTGCCTCGTCAGGACGCTGCGGATCGAGTCGGCAATGCGTCGGTCAACCACCGGACCGTCGCCCAACCCCGTAGCCTTTGCGACCGATGACAAATACAGCAGCGGCAGCGCCTGGCTAGTGATTTGTTCGGTGCAGCCGTAAGGATAGCGGTTCAGCTGATCCAGCAGGCCGGGCGTGTCGAATTTTGCCAGTGCCCCGGCCGATAGAATGGCTTTGGCTGAGCCGGGCTGAAACCCGTCGAACACATCCTGCGAGAACAGGAAGCTGTCATCCGAGCCGAGCGCAAAACGCCGTGTCAGAGCCATAACTGGATCATTGGCGCGCACCGGCATGCGCAATGTCTGCGACAGGTCGCGGCCATCTGGTGTGGTGATGGACACGTTGATTTCGGGGTCTCCGATTGCGTTGGCGCGGATCGGAACCTCGAACACGGCTTTGCCGCCTTCGTCGAGCGTGAAGCTGGCGGGCGCGGCACCAAGCTCCAGTTCTGAAGAGGTCGCCAGCCCCAGCGCCATCTCACCGGCTGTCCCATCAGCGTGAACGATCTCCAGCAGCATCCGGCTTTGATCACCGGGGGCGAGAAAACGGGGCAGGCTGGAGGTGACCACCACCGGATTGCGCACGATCATGTCCGCCTCGGCCTGTCCGACTGCTGTGCGCGACCATGCGACGGCCATCAGGCGGACAGTGCCGTTGAAGGCGGGAAGGGGGATGTCGATCTCGACCTCGCCGTTCGCGCCAACCTCAACCGGGCCGCTGAACACTGCCATCAGGTCCTGTGTCGGCGGCGGCGACTGTCGGCGCATGCCGCTGTCATTGTCTCCACCAGACCGAACAGTGCCCATTGCACCGTTCATACCGTCGATCAAACGCCCATAAACATCGCGCAGCTCCACGCCAAGACGACGCTGGCCAAAATAGTAGTTCTGCGGGTCCGGGCTTTCGAACCCGGTCAGATTGAGAATGCCGACATCAACCGTCGCCAGGGTCAGCCAAACAGCGTCGCCTTCAGTCGCGTTTTCGACCCTGACAAGGGCTTTTTGCATCTGACGAGGCGCACTGACTTCGGGCACGTCGATGGATATGTCTAGCTTGCGGCCCACCGGATCAACGGCGGCATGGGCCACGCCCATAGCCCGCGCCGGGTTCTGGCCTGCGGCGACGTCCATGGGGCGGATCACCGTCGCGCTGACATAGGCACCTGCACCCCAATCCTGCGTGACCTCAATGGGGATGATGGTCTCGCCCTCTGGCACTTCAACCATCTGGCGGTGGATCAGCCGGTTCGACAGCACGTCGATCTGCGCCATGCCTGCCATGCGGGGTACGATGCGCAGCTGCGCTGTGTCTCCAGCCAGGTAAGTGTCGCGGTCCAGCGACATCTCAAGCCGGTCTGGTGTGGTCGACGCATCGGCCGCCCGAAACCAGCCAGCATAGAAATCAACCGCCGTCTCGGTATAGGTGCCGTCGACACGTTGTACGACCAGCTCGTACCGGCCCCAATCGACCGGTTGGGTCAGCGTTAACGGTTCCGAGGTGAAATCGACCTCGCCTGTTGCCACGCGGGTGCGTCTCGTGGTCGGTTCCCAATTCCAGTTGCCATAGAGCTGATACCATTGATAGCGCGTCTCGATCCGGTTCAGCGTCCAGCGCAGGCGCATGGAGCTGGGCATAAGATCCGAGGACAGGCCAACAACCTGAAACGCGGCCTCGGTGCCTTCTGGGATCACGTCGTCAAACATCGGTTTGATCCCGATTACTGGCTGGGGCGGTTGCACGGCAGCCGTCAAACGCCGTTCGACCGGGCGGCCCGATCCATCAGCCAGACGTGCGATGACAGTCGCTTCGATAGGTCGTCCGCCTGTCTTCAGCACCGGGATTTCGATTGCAATTGTGGCTTGCCCGGACGCGTCCGTTCGGGCGTCGCCGAAATACGTGCTTTTTGTCGAAACCTCGGCATCGTAACGTCCAAAGCGATAACCTTCAAAGCCAGCTACCGTTTCCGACGGACGCGCGATGACTTGCCCGTCGATCGCCAGATCCGAGCCAGGTGCCCCGAATAGGTAACGAGCGTCGATCTGCAGCGGGGGGCTGTCGCCGGGGCGCAGAGGCGCATCTGGCAGTGACAGTTCGAAATCGATCCGTTCCGGTAGAAAATCTTCAACCAGAACCGACTGACGCGACAGCGCGCCGCCTTTTGGGTCTGACTTGATTTCAATGTTCCAGGTGCCCCGTGGCGCATCAACCGCGACAGGTAGGGCAAAGACGTGACCCCCTGCGACACCCCCGTCTGAAACGAGGCGTCGGTACTCAACCCCATCGGGACGATACAGAATAGCAGTCAGAGGTAGGTCTTCGATGGCTAGTGCTTCATCATCACGGGACAGCGCCGTGACATGGATTACCTCTCCGGCGCGATAGGCGCCGCGGTCGGTGGTCATGAAAACATCAACCGGACCTGCGGGTGCACGCCCTTCGACGCCGCGATCAGACAGATCAAAGGCGGGGTCGGTCAGGGACAGAAAGCTGAAATCAACCTCGCCGTCCGAGGCCATGACCAAGGCAGGGGCGCTGGCCCCGGTGCCGCGTGTCAGGCCAGGCTCAAACCGGGCGTAGCCTCTGGCATCTGTCTGCGCCGTGGCAATGACCGCGTTGGCATTCGACACCAGCGAGACCTCGATCCCATTGCGTGGCTGGGCATCGTGTAGCCCGCGCACCGCGACGTGCAGTCCGTCAGTGCCCAGGGCGGTGCTGATGCCCAGATCGGACAGCACAAACCATTGTGTTGCGCCGGGATCGTCATAGGGGTCTGCGCCGGGCACACGCGCCGTCAGCGCATAGATGCCCGCTGGCTGATCCGCAATCGCATCGGCCATGGGCAAGCGCGCGGTCATGCTTTGGTTCAGCTGGTTTGAAACATCGGCAGTACCTGTCCAGATATCCTCAGCAATCTCGTCAGAAAATGCACGTTCCTGCCATTCAGAAAGCGGACGACCAAAGAAGTCCTGTTGGACGGCCCGCAGCAGGTTGCGGTCGCTGACACGTCGCAGGGTCAGGTCCAGTTCAGAGACATTGACCGTTTCCACCGGCAAAGCCGCATCTGCTGACTTTGGCAATACATAACTGCGCCCTGGAAATCGGACCGAGGGTGCGCGATCACGCACGTAGTGGGTTAGCTCCACATTGCGATTCAGCGTTTCGCTGGAGGCCGCTGGCAGGCCCTCGCGCAGGGTCAGGCGATACCGTTGGCCATGCGCGACACCATCTATGCAAAGCTGAGCGTCATTGACCTGCACAACAAGCCCGTCATCGTCGCGCTGCACAAATGGATCATAGTCGACACCGGCTTGGACCAGCGGTTCAGAGAATTCGACGCAGATCCGGGGTTGGGCCGCGTCGCTTTCAACGGTGCTGTCCATAACACGAAAGCCGTATTTTCCAATCGCGTCATCAAGCGCGGCCAGAACATCTTCGCGCGGTTGCACCTGTTCAGCCAGCCTGAGGACCGAGATCGTATCGCGCCCGCGCTCGACCTCTTCCAGTGCGGTGGCAAGTGTCATCAGGGCAGCAATTTGTGTGCCCGGTGTCTCGGCCCGCAGATATCCGTTCAGCGCAGCATTCATCGCCCGTTGGCGCAGATCGCGTTTTTCGGTCCAGCCAGATGGGTTCAGGGCCAACAAAAGCCGCGCGTATTCGACCCACAGATCTGGCGCGTCGCCCAGAGATACCGCGACGCCTATCCATTGCATCGCCTGCGTCACGTTGCTGGCATTGTGCGCCGCGTCCAGAACCGCATTCAGGTCGCGCCCGCTGGCATTGTGCAAAAAGCCCAGATCGCGGGCCTGTTGTGCTGCGCGATCAAAATCCGCAGCGCTTAAATTGTCTAGCGCAGCTGCGCGCGATTTGGTCAGTGTCAGGGTCTGGTCCGTGGTCGGAACCTTCTGTGCAGACAACGCGCCTTCGTAAGGGTCTTGCCGGGTTACACCGCTTTTAGGAAAGCACGCTTCCGAGCGCGTATTGTAGGTAAACGCCGTACAGCGCGCATTGGTCGAACACGCCCGAATGCAGGATTTTAGATCCGTATCAAACAACGCATCTAGGTCCGAGCCATAGAAATCCATATCCCGTGTGGTGATGTATCGAAATTCCGGCGCCACATTTTGCGCCGAAACAGCAGCGGGCAAAATGAAAAGCGAAACTATGTAAGTAATTGAAATCAATACAAAGCGGTGCATGACGCCCTCCTCTTTGCAGTCAGCCTTGCATGTCGCAAGCCCCTTGCGCAACGGCTTAAACACTTTTTCACGGTCTGTCGGGATGCTGGGCGGAAACTGTCCCGGAATTGATCGATATGAGTCTTGCAAGCAAACTGGCACAGGAACGGCGCGCGCGTCTGGCGGCCGAGCGGTTACTAGATCTGAAACAGGCAGAACTGTCCGCCGCGAACCGCGAATTGGGGCGCTACGCCATCGCGCTGACCAGGCGTATCGACGAAACCCAGGCCGAGGTTGAGACGGTTCGGGGGGAGAACGAAAAGGTCAAATCTGACCTGACCGTTGCCAACGCCAAGATTGAGGTGGCCGAACGTCGCCTTTGGCATTCGATCCAAACCATTCAGGACGGGTTTGCCTTTTTTGACGGTGACAGCAGGCTGATCAGTGCCAACGCGGCCTACCTGAGCGTGTTTGAGGGGTTGGATGACGTCGCGCCGGGTGTGTCTTACTCGCGGATTCTCGAGCTTTTGATGACCGAAGGGATTGTGGACACCGGACCTGAACCGGCCGAGGCATGGCGCGCCAGAATGCAGGATCGGTGGGCGCGTGCAAACCCGCCGCCGGTGGTGATCCAGCTTTGGAACGGGCACTACATTCGCCTCATCGATCAGCGCGGCAGTGGTGGTGACGTCGTGAGCCTGGCGCTCAACATCACCGCCACGGTCCGACACGAGACCGAGCTTAAGGCCGCGCGCGAACGCGCCGAGGCTGCGAACCGGGCAAAATCGGCATTTCTGGCCAATATGAGCCATGAAATACGAACGCCGATGAACGGTATTGTCGGAATGACTGAACTGCTGAGCGAAACGCCCTTGGACGAAGAACAGCGGCTGTACGTCAAGACGATTCGCAACTCGGGCGAAGCATTGCTGGTCATCATCAACGATGTTCTGGACTATTCCAAGATCGAGGCTGATAAGCTGACCTTGCATCCTGAAAAATTCGATCTGGAACGGTGCATCCTTGAGGTGGCGATGTTGTTGCAACCCAGTGTGCGGGACAAAGGACTGACGCTGCTGGTGGATTACGATCTGTTCCTGCCGACGTTGTTTGTGGGCGATCCGGGCCGGGTGCGGCAGGTCTTGACTAATCTGGTGGGCAACGCTGTGAAGTTTACCGCCGAAGGCCATGTGCTGATCAGGGTGACTGGTGTGCCGGATGCCAGTGATCAGACCTGTGACATCCATATTGCAATCGAAGACACAGGCATCGGCATCGATGCGGACAAGGTTGGGCACATCTTTGGGGAATTCAATCAGATCGAGGATGAACGCAACCGTCAGTTCGAAGGCACCGGGCTGGGTCTGGCGATCACCAAGCGTCTGATCACGATAATGGGCGGTTCGGTTTGGGTCGAAAGTGAGTCGGGTCAGGGGTCGTGTTTTGGCTTTCGTATGTCTTTGCCGGCTGCTGAAGGCCCGCAGCCTGCGCCGCCGGATCTGGCCGACCGCTTGAAGCATGTCATGGTAGTCGAAGATATGGCTGTCAACCGCGCCATTCTGGCCAAACAGCTGGGTCGTCTTGGAACCAATGTCACGGTCTGCGCATCAGGGGATGAGGCGCTTGCAAAGCTTGATACTTCGATTGACCTTGTCCTTTGCGATCACGACCTGCCGGACATGGATGGGGTCGAGCTGGCAACGCACTTGAAAGAACGGGGTTGGGGCGACCTGCCGGTTGTAGTGATGTCCAGCAACCCCGGTGCCATTCACGCCGACCCTGCACGCCATCTGATCGAAGGTGTTTTGCAAAAACCAATCCCCCGGTCCGAGCTGTATTCCCGATTGATGGCCCTTGGAAGCCCGGCGTTGACGTCAGTCTCGTCAACCGGCCCAGAAACCGTCGATGCAGAGCCTGCAGGGCTGCCCAAGGGGCGAAGGCTCATGCGGGTTCTGGCGGCTGAGGACAACCGAACCAATCAGTTGATCCTGAAAAAGATGGTCAAGGATCTGAACATCGACCTGCGCTTTGCCGCCAACGGGATAGAGGCCGTTGATGCCTTTGAGGACTTTGATCCTGATCTGATCTTCATGGACATCTCAATGCCCAAAATGGACGGAAAGCAAGCCACCGGGGAAATTCGTCGGTTCGAGATTGAAACAGGTCGTCATGTCCCGATTGTTGCCCTGACTGCCCATGCGATGACCGGAGACGATCAGGGAATTCTGGCCGCTGGTCTGGATCATTACCTGACCAAGCCGCTGCATAAAAAGCTGATCCATCAAATGATCCTGAAACACTGCCCCCAAAATGCTATTCCAATCATTGCTGAATCAGAACAGGCTGACTAGGCTGAGCACATGTCAAAGGATCGAGGCTTTCGCGCACGCGCCTTGGGCGAGATTGCCATTCGCTGCGCAGATATGAACGCCATGGTTGCGTTTTATGAAACTGTGATTGGTCTGGAACGGCTGCACGGGGACTATAACAGCGCAATCGTGTTTTTTCGCATTGCCGAAGGATTTGGCGGGCATACACAGGTGCTTGCCCTGTTTCACCACTCTGTCTCACTACGCCCCGGTCTGCATCCGTCAGGTACGGCCCGGCCCGTCACAGGCGCTGGCTCAGCGTTGCATCACATAGCACTTTCTCTGCCGTTTGAAGAACAGGATGCCGTGTTGCGCTGGTATAATGAGATCGGACAGCCTTATAGGATCGAGGAGTTCGGCTGGATCGGCTGGCGCGGCATTTTCACCGAAGACCCCGAGGGGAACACAGTTGAACTGGTGGCCTATGACTCTTCGATGTTGGATCAAGTCTGATAGGGTCGCACGAAGACGGGCTTGTCGTTTTCGGACAGGTCCGGGCGATATGCGTAGCCCCCGATATCGAAATCCAGCAGCCCTTTTGGATCGGTTAGACGATGCTGGATGACAAAGCGGGCCATGGCCCCACGCGCTTTCTTGGCAAAGAAACTGACAATCTTGGGGCTGCCTGCTTTGTCTTCCATAAAGACCGGCGTTATGGTGCGCAGTTTTAAGGCTTTGGGGTCGACTGCGCCAAAGTATTCCTGACTGGCGCAGTTCACCAATGTTTCGCTGCCCACTTCTGCGGCCTGCACGTTTAGCGCTTTGCTCAGCTGGTCGCGCCAGTATTCGTACAGGTTCTTGCCGCGTCGTGTTTTCAACCTGCTGCCCATCTCCAACCGGTATGCCTGAATGGCATCCAAGGGGCGCAAGACGCCATAGAGCCCTGACAGGATGCGCAAATGGTCCTGAGCCCACGCCATTTCATCGGCATCCAGCGACGTGGCCTCAAGACCTTGGTAGGTGTCTCCTGCAAAGGCCAGAGCAGCGGGTCGCGTTTTGTCAGACCCGGGATCATCGGAAAAGGCACGATAGCGATCACGATTTAGGCGGGCCAGATCATCGCTGAGGTCCATCAGCTTTTTAAGATCTCCAAGCGTCAGGTTGCGCGCGGTTTTGGACAAACGGATGGCGTCGTCCTGAAAAGCGGGGTCTGTCGCTGTCACATCTCGCTCTGCCCAGTCCAGCCGCTTGGCCGGGGAAATCACTACCAGCATATCCGCCCTCGTTTTTGCCTGTCAGACCCGTATCTAGCCTGCTGTCTGCAACACGTCCAGAAAGGCCGCGCCAAACCTTTCGTGACGACGGTCGCCCAGAAGTTGTTCCAGTGCACGCGCATCACAGCTGCGCAATTGCGCCACCTTGGCCAGTTGCGCAGCCGAGCAGGTCAGCGGCTTGTCAATCCCGTCCAGACCGCGGGACAGTTGGTTCTGTACGGCCAGCAATTGATCATAGATGTCGCCTTGTTCGCGCCCAGCCAGTTTGCGGCGCGCAGGGTGCACGGCCTCAGTTGCTCCAGCGACAACTTCCAGAAACGTATCCCCGTAGCGCTCCAGCTTTTTTGCGCCCACGCCGCCGATCCGGGCCATGTCATCCAGAGTCGTCGGGCGTTTCTCGGCCATTTCGATCAGGGTGCGGTCCGGGAAGATCACATAGGCCGGCACCCGCGCGGCCTCGGCCAGGGCGCGGCGTTTGGCTTTGAGGGCGGACAGCATCGGGGCGTCTTCTTCCGAAACCATCATTTTGACGGCTGGACGCCGCGTGGCTTTGCGCAGCGTGTCCTTCCGGAGGTTGATCTGGGCTTCACCTTTCAGGATCGGCTTTGCCGCTTCGGTCATGCGCAGTGCGCCGTGGCGTTCGGGGTCAGGCCGGACCAGATCATGCCCCATCATCTGCCGAAAGATCGCCTGCCATTGCGGGCGCGACCAGTCCTTGCCAATGCCATACGTGGACAGGGCATCGTGACGACGATCCCGGATTTTGTCCGTTTTATTCGCAAGAAGGATGTCGATCAGGTGGCCTACGCCAAACCACTCGTCTGTGCGCAAAATCGCAGACAGAGCCATACGGACCGGCGTGGTCCCGTCAAAAACCTCGGGCGGGGTATCGCAGAGATCGCATTTGCCACAGGGTTCAGCCTGTTCGCCAAAGTAGCCCAACAACGCTTTTCGACGGCACTCCAAGGCCTCGGCCAAACCCAGCAGAGCATTCAATCGCGCGTGATCAGCCATGCGACGTTCCGGTGGGGCAAGTCCTTCGTCAATCTGTGTTCGGCGCAGGCGAATGTCGTCGGGACCGAACAAAGTCAGTGTTTCGGCGGGGCCACCGTCGCGGCCCGCGCGGCCGATCTCTTGGTAATAGGCTTCGATGGATTTCGGCAGGTCCGCATGGGCGACCCAGCGTATGTCGGGTTTATCGATCCCCATGCCGAAAGCGACAGTCGCGACAACGATCAAACCGTCCTCGCGGGCAAACCGGGTTTCGACGATGCGGCGATCCTCGGCCTCCATCCCGCCATGATAGTGGCACGCGGTGTGACCTTCGGCGCGAAGCGCTTGGGCCAGAACCTCGGTCTTGTTACGAGTGCCGCAATAGACAATACCAGATTGAGTTTTACGGGCTTCGGCGAAATCGAGGATCTGCTTTCGCGGCCCATCCTTGGCGGCAAATGCCAGATGGATATTGGGTCGATCGAACCCACGCAGGAACTTGCGCGGGGCAGTGCCGTCGAACAGCTTCTCGACAATCTCGTCCTGTGTCTCTGCATCCGCGGTGGCAGTGAAGGCCGCCAGTGGGACATCCAGCGCGCGTCGCAGCTCTCCGATCCGCAGATAATCGGGTCGGAAATCGTGACCCCATTGGCTGATGCAATGGGCCTCGTCCACGGCGATCAGGCTGACATTGATCCGGCGTAGCATTCCCATCGCGGACCCTGCGGCCAGTCGTTCTGGCGCCATGTATAGCAGCTTGAGCCGTCCGGCTTCCAGCGCCTCCCACACGGCATCGGTTTCTTCGGGGGTGTTTCCGGATGTAAGTGCGCCGGACTCAACCCCGGCCTCTTGCAGCCCGCGCACCTGATCGCGCATCAGGGCGATCAGCGGGGAAATCACCACCGTGACCCCATCGCGTAGCAAGGCAGGCAATTGGAAACACAGGGATTTACCGCCACCTGTAGGCATAATGGCCAGCACGTTTTCGCCCGCCGTCACGGCATCGACGATCTCTTCCTGCCCGGGGCGGAAATCGTCGAATCCAAAGACATCTCGCAGCAACGGTGCGGCGTCGAACATGTGCGGGGTTGCCCTGTTTTAAGGTTCGTCTGCTCTTTAGACAGGACAATCACATACTAAGATTCAGTGAACAAGGGGGAATAGGTACGCCTATATCAGCCCAAACAATGTCGGAAGGATGTAGCTTCGGAGCGAGATAATTATGATGAACACGACCAAGGGTGTCAGATCAATGCCGCCCAAGTCTGGCATGACGTTTCGGATCGGGCGATAGATCGGTTCCAACAGCTTGTTCAAACCATACCAGAGTTGCGCAACAAATTGCTGGTTTAGATTCAAAACTTGGAAGTTGATCAGCCAGCTCATGATGACATGAACAATGACAAACCAATAAGCAATGCTCAGAATTAGGTCCAATGGACCGTATATTGCCATCATGTTTGCGAACTCCGATCTTGTTTGGCGAGAGGTAGTTGTTTGTTCGGCAAAGAGCAAGACTGCCGCAACAGAACGCTTGCGAAATGCAGCAAACACTCGTCTTATTAAAACAACAATAAAACAGAGGCAGGTATGGCAGAGATTTCCAAGCGCAAGCGCATCTGGGGCTGGTGGTTTTTTGATTGGGCCAGTCAGCCGTATCACACCTTGCTCGTCACATTTGTGTTTGGCCCCTATTTTGCGGGGATTGCTGCCGAGTTTTTCGTAAACTCAGGTCTGGATTCTGATGCCGCGGACGCGAGGGCGCAGACGGTATGGGCCAACTGCATGACCATCATTGGATTGATCATCGCATTTGGCGCGCCGTTGATGGGTGCGATGGCGGATGTATCGGGCCGTCGCATGCCATGGATTTTCGCCTTTTCGGTGATGTACGCGGTGGGCTCAGCTGCATTGTGGTACACGTTGCCGGATGGCTCGAACATGTGGTTGATGTTGTCGGCGTTTGGTCTGGGCTTTGTCGGTGCTGAATATGCGCTGATCTTCATCAATTCGCAGCTTCCGGATCTTGGCGATGACAGCGAAGTGGGTGAGATTTCTGGGTCAGGGTTTGCTTTTGGCTATTTCGGTGGGCTGATCTCGCTTGCCATCATGCTGGCTTTGTTTGTCGAGCAGGCCAATGGCAAGACATTGATCGGGATGGACCCGATGTTTGGTCTGAACGCGGCTGAACGCGAGGGCACCCGATTTGTCGGGCCCTTCACGGCCGGCTGGTTCATCCTTTTCATGGTTCCTTACTTCCTGTGGGTTCGCGACGATCCCGAACCGGACAAAAAAGGCAGTATCGGCGAGGCATTGCGATTGCTGGGCCATTCCATTTCCGCCTTGCGCCACCGGGTCAGCCTTGCCTCTTACCTTGGCTCGTCCATGCTGTATCGCGATGCCTTGAACGGGCTTTATACGTTTGGCGGCGTATATGCGCGGCTGGTGCTGGAATGGGATCTGATCAAGATCGGTGTGTTTGGCATTGTCAGTGTGCTGGCTGCGGCGGCTTTTGCCTGGATCGGCGGTAAGCTGGACAGGAAGTACGGTCCCAAGCCGGTCATTATCGCGGCCATCTGGGTACTGATTTTCGTCTGCGCTACTATCGTACTGATGGACCGGACACAGATCTATGGCATCACATTGCCCGAAGGATCGGGCCTTCCTGATCTGGTCTTTTTTGGCTGCGGTGTCCTGATCGGTGGCATGGGTGGGATTTTGCAATCGGCCAGCCGCTCGATGATGGTGCGCCACACCGATCCCAAAGCCCCGGTTGAAAGCTTTGGTCTTTACGGGCTTTCAGGCCGCGCCACGGCGTTTGCAGCGCCCATGCTGATCGGGATTGCAACAACTGTAACGGGGAGTGCACGTTTGGGGGTGTCACCCATCGTTCTGTTGTTTATTCTGGGTCTAGTCCTGATGCGCTGGGTCAGACCGGAAGGGGATCAGAGCAGATGATTTTACTACGTTTTTTGGCGATATTGGCCACGATAACTTTGGCAGGCACGGCTGGAGCACAGCCCTTGGCCAAACAGTTGTTCGGGGCCCAAAAGCAAAACTCACAACAAAAACCGGCCGCGTTCGGCAGTTACTCGCGCGGATGTGCTGCCGGGTCGGTGCAATTGCCCGAGACGGGGCCGACATGGCAAGCCATGCGTTTGTCGCGCAATCGCAATTGGGGACACCCCGAGGCGGTTGACTATGTACAGGACCTCAGCAAGTTTGCCGCCAAACAACCGGGATGGAACGGTCTCTATGTTGGGGATATCAGCCAGCCGCGCGGCGGACCGATGACATCCGGACACCGCAGTCACCAGTTGGGTTTGGACATCGATATCTGGATGCTGCCGGGCGACAACATGCGCCTGTCACGCAAAGCGCGCGAAAACCTCTCGTCCATTTCTTTGCGCCGGGCCAATGGCGCCTATGTGAACGGCAACTGGACCAAGCAACACCATGCGGTTTTGAAAGAGGCTGCCAAGGATAAGCGCGTGGCACGAATATTCGTATTCCCCGGCGCCAAAGTTCAGATGTGCAATGATGAGAAAGGCAACCGCGCCTATCTGCGCAAGATCAGGCCATGGTGGGGGCACCACTATCACTTCCACGTGCGGCTCAAATGCCCGCGCGGGTCCCGCGGATGCGTGAACCAGGACGCGCCACCCAAAGGGGATGGGTGCGCTGAGGCGCAACAATGGGTGCAAAACATACTGAACCCGCCGCCGCCGGATCCAAACGCGCCAGCGCCCAAGAAGCGCAGGGAATACCGTTTGGCAGATCTGCCCCAGCAATGCGCCGCAGTTTTACAATCCAACTAGTCGCGGCGCTGCTTCTGGCCGGATCGGTTTGGGCCGTTGACGTTAAGATGGCCTCTCATCTGGGCAGCTTTGCATGGCGGCACAATGCCGAATGGTTTGGCGGGTTTTCGGCCATCCATATCTCGGATGACGGTGGCAGTGCGATCGTTCTGAGCGACCGTGCCACGGTGTTGTCGGTCAGGTTCCAGCGAGACGGGGTCGAGATCAAAGATGTTCAGATCCTGGGTCGATGGCCGGTTCTGTCCAGCACTGGCCGCATCATGCTGGGCTATGCAGGTGATTCCGAAGGCATAGCGGTCGCGCCGGATGGCAGCTTTTTTGTGTCTTTCGAAGGTGTACATCGGGTGGCTTATTACTCAGCACCGGGGACCAATGCGCGGGTCTTACCACGCCCACAGGTGTTTGATGAGCTTGATCGCAATGGCTCGTTCGAAGGCCTGGCGATTGATGGACAGGGGCGCCTTTATACGCTGACCGAGAAAAACAGGACGGTTCAGGGAAACATCCCAGTGTATCGCTGGGACGGACAATCCTGGTCCACACCGTTCGTCCTGCCGCCGCGGGATGGGTTTTTGCCTGTTGCCGCCGATTTTGACCCGGATGGTCGGTTCTATGTTCTGGAGCGTAAGGTCACTCTGACCGGATTCCGCACGCGCTTGCGTCGGTGGCAGATCGAAAGTGATACGCCCGTCGCCGAAGAAACATTGTTTGAGACCGGCACAGGCACACATGACAATCTGGAAGGCCTGTCCGTCTGGCGTGACAATCATGGGGTCCTGCGCGCAACCATGGTGTCGGATGACAATTTCATTGGCCTGCAGCGGACAGAGATTGTCGAATACGCCTTGCCTGATTGACTTGCCAAACGCATTCCGACCCGCTAGAAGCGCGGCTTGCCTTGGGATGAGCCCTTGGCCAAGTCGCCGCTACCTTGTCAAAACGGGCATCAAAATATGCAACGCGCTTACATTCCCGGCATTATTGCCATGGCCACCATTGTTGTGGCCTCGAACTTTCTGGTCCAGTTCCTGATCCTTGACGGGCTGTTGACCTGGGGTGCTTTCACCTATCCGCTGGCCTTTCTGGTCACCGACATCATGAACCGCGTCTATGGCGTGGGTCCGGCCCGCAAGGTCGTGTTCGCCGGGTTTGTCACCGGTATCATCTGCTCGCTGATTGGCAGCCAGATCATGTTGCAAGGTGATGGGTTCACCTATGCCGCCGTGCCGCTGCGGATCGCCGTCGCGTCCGGTACCGCCTTTCTGATCGCTCAGTTGACCGATGTCACCGTGTTTAATTCGCTGCGTGGTGGCCGTTGGTGGCGGGCGCCGCTGGTGTCGACCCTCGTAGGATCGGCGCTGGATACGGCGATCTTTTTCACCATCGCCTTCTCGGCGTCGGTTGCGATCTTTGGTGCCAATGCAGACGCCGCGATCAGCTGGGCGTGGGAGCCTGTGCCCTTCATGCTGTCCGGTCCGATGGCCCCGCTTTGGGTGACTTTGGCGTTCGCTGATTGGCTGGTGAAACTGTCACTGGCGATGATTGCGTTGATCCCGTTTAAGGTAATCGTTGCGCGGTTGACCGCGCAACCAGCCTAAAAAAACGCTTTGAGAATGGCACAACTTGTGGCACGCTCCTTTTCAACCGCAACAGATAGAAAAGGAGGTGATCCAGTGTCGAGAAAGAGATTGGAGAGAGGTGTCGGAACAACCGGGGGGATTGCCTGTTAGGGCAGCCCTTGGCGGAGCGCTCGCTCCGGCTGGTCGATTGATCTAACCGACCCAACCTCCTGAACTTTCGAAGGGCCGTCCCGCAGGGGCGGCCCTTTTTGTTTCTGGCCAGCGCCTATAAGGTTCGCAGTATGTTGCGCATCAATGATGATATCGCTTTGCAAGACTGGGAACTGACGGAGAGCTTTGTCCGCTCTTCGGGGCCCGGGGGGCAAAACGTCAACAAAGTCTCAACGGCGGTTGAGCTGCGCTTTGAGGCTGCGCGTTCTCCTTCTTTGCCTGATCCCATCAAGGCGCGATTGAAGCGGCTTGCCGGGCGGCGTTGGACCAAAGAAGGTGCGATCATCATCCAGTGTGAAGAGACGCGGTCGCAGGCGCGCAACCGCGAAATCGCACGCACGCGCCTGACCGAACTGATCGCCCGAGCATTGGTCAAACCCAAGCGGCGTATTGCGACCAAACCCACCTACGGTTCCGTCAAACGTCGGTTGGCAACAAAAAAAGCGCGATCAGACGTCAAAGCCTTGCGCGGCAAGGTGGCCGAAGATTGATCTGGTAACTTCTTCGGGCGTTGCTACTCTGCTTCTCAAAGGCGTCAGGGAGGCAAAGCCATGAGGTTGGAGGGAAAAACCGCGATCGTAACAGGCGGCGCATCCGGTTTTGGTGCAGGCATCGTTCAAAAATTCCTGGCCGAAGGGGCCCGTGTCATGATTGCCGACATTAATGAGGATGCGGCCAGAGATATGGCGGATCAGCTTGGCGTGAATGCAGTTGCCCAAGCGGTCGATGTGGCCGATGCGACCTCGGTTCAAACCATGGCTGATGAAGCTCTTGGCCGTTTCGGACACCTAGATATTCTGGTGAACAATGCGGGGGTCACGCATCTTCCCACCCCGCTGGAGGATGTCAGCGAAGAGGATTTTGACCGCGTCTTCGCCGTGAATATGAAATCGGTTTACCTGACGGCGCGGGCATTGGTGCCGCATATGAAGTCTCGCAGCGCCGGGGCCATTCTGAATGTGGCGTCTACCGCCGGTCTGTCCCCGCGCCCGAACCTGAACTGGTACAACGCCTCCAAAGGCTGGATGATCACCGCGACCAAAACGATGGCCGTGGAACTGGCCCCATCTGGTGTACGCGTAAACGCGATTTGCCCGGTGGCAGGCGAAACGCCTTTGCTGAAGTCCTTCATGGGGGAAGACACACCTGAGATACGGGCCAAATTCCTGTCCACCATTCCACTGGGCCGTTTTTCAACACCCGAGGATATGGCCAATTCCGCCTGCTTTTTATGCTCGGACGAGGCCAGTATGATCACGGGCACCGCGCTGGAAGTGGATGGTGGACGGTGCATCTGATTTGGACAAACGGACGACACTCCTATGACACCCGGACCCCGAAATCTGATCACCGATGTGCCTGGCCTGAAGGTTGGGAATGCAAAGGATGACGCGCTGAAATCCGGTGTCACTGTTCTGACCGCTGATCGGTCCTTCGCTGCGTCCGTTCACGTGATGGGGGGCGCCCCTGGCACGCGGGAAACCGATCTGCTGGCGCCAGATAAATCTGTTACAAAAATCGATGCAATCGCCCTGTCAGGTGGATCCGCTTTCGGGCTGGACGCCTGTTCCGGGGTATCAGACGCGCTGCGATCGCGGGGCCGAGGCTACTCGGTCGGTAACATCCGGGTGCCAATCGTACCAGGCGCAATACTGTTCGACTTGCTGAACGGAGGAGACAAGGATTGGGATGAAAACCCCTATCGTGCCTTGGGACGTGCCGCGTTTGAAAACGCCACGGACACCTTTGCTTTGGGCACTGCGGGTGCGGGAACCGGGGCCTTGGCGGCGATGCAGAAGGGCGGGCTTGGATCAGCTTCGCTGATGCTGGACACCGGTGTCACTGTCGGTGCACTGGTTGCCGCCAATCCGTTGGGCAGTGTGACAACACCCAGCGACCGCCATTTTTGGGCTGCGCCATTTGAGATTGGTGGCGAGTTTGGCGGGTTGGGGCCCGATCCCTCAACCGGGTTGGGGCAGCCTTTGGTCAGTCGCAAGGCCTTGGCAATGCGACCTGCTGCTCCGGATAAAGCCAACACGACCATTGCAATCGTCGCAACCGACGCTGGTTTGTCGAAACCGCAATGCCACCGGCTGGCGGTGGCGGCACATGACGGTATCGCCCGTGCCATCCTTCCTGCGCATACTCCGGGCGATGGTGATCTGGTGTTTGGCATCAGTACGGGTGCCCGACCGTTGGAAACCGAGCCAGAATTGGGCGCGATTGGACATGCGGCATCGCTGTGTCTATCGCGGGCCATTGCAAGGGCTGTCTATCTTGCCTCGCCCGCAAAGGGCGATCTTTTGCCGTGTTGGTCTAGGTTACATGACATAAGTTAAGGACGATGCCTAAACGTCAGTGACACAGTGTCCTCGCGCGGCAATCTGCGCGTTGACTCTCACCTGCACCAGCGGTCCATTCGGTGCAGCCAAATGTATCGGAGCAAAAAGCAATGAATCGCATCCTCGCTACCGCAATTGTCGGCCTTTTGGCCGTACCTGCCTACGCCGAAGGCGACGCAGAAGCCGGAAAAAAAACGTTCAACAAATGCAAATCCTGTCACATGATTGCTGACCCAGCCGGCGAAACGATTGTCAAAGGCGGAAAGACCGGCCCGAACCTGTATGGAATCGCAGGTCGCACCGCCGGAACCTACGAAGGTTTCAAATACGGCGACAGCATTGTTGCCGCAGGCGAAAACGGTCTGGTCTGGGACGAAGCAACATTTGTTGCATACTCACAGGATCCCAAAGCCTTTCTGAAAGACTATCTTGGGGAGACTTCGGCCAAGTCCAAAATGACCTTCAAACTGAAAAAAGGCGGTGAAGACGTGTACGCCTATATCGTAAGCGTGTCTGGTGAGTAACGCCTGATTGCCGCCGCGTGATACAATGAACGAAAGGCCGCAGCCCCTGCGGCCTTTCGTGCGATTGATAACCAGTTGGATCCTCGTCACTTTGGGAACAAGTGATGTGGGCCGCAATGGTGGTCGCGTCACAACGCCAAGCCGATCGGGCCGCAGCTAATATTAGAACCCCGTCGGGAAGGCGGATCGGCAGCAGGAGACGACAGATGGGAATCATGATCCCGGCTTGGGTTGATGGTGAATTGGCCCCCGTGGACAAGCTTGAGGCGCATGAAAAGGGGCTCAAGCACAAGGCGGTCTCCGTCTTCGTCGTGCGGGGAACCGAGATTTTGCTGCAACGCCGTGCGATGGGAAAATACCATACGCCGGGTCTTTGGGCGAATACCTGTTGCACTCATCCGGACTGGAACGAAAAGTCCTCGGTCTGCGCTGTGCGCCGCTTGCGCGAGGAACTTGGGATTACTGGTCTTTATCCGGAATATCGCCATCGGTTGGAATACCACGCCGATGTCGGCAACAATATGGTCGAAAACGAAGTGGTCGACGTGTTCCTGGCCCATGTACGTGGACCGCTGAAGATCGAGCCTAATCCGGAAGAAGTCATGGATATTCGCTGGATCGACTATCACGATCTGCTGGCCGAAGTGCAGCGGCACCCTGATCGTTTCACCCCGTGGCTCAAGATCTATCTGCACAACCACGCAGACACGATTTTTGGTCCGGACCTGATCATTTCGGCTAAATCCTGACACCCAAGGCGAAACCCTGCCTTGCATGGTCGGGGCAAGCCGCCTAAATCAACGCGTCATGGCCAAGCAAAAGACAGACCCGAATTACAAAGTGATTGCCGAAAACCGGCGTGCCCGCTTCGATTACGCAATCGAAGAGGATATCGAGTGCGGCATCATGCTGGAAGGGTCCGAGGTCAAGTCGCTGCGCGCAGGTGGCTCGAACATCGCCGAAAGCTATGCATCGGTTGATGACGGAGAGTTGTGGCTCGTCAACAGCTACATCGCGCCATACGATCAGGCAAAATCATTCAAACACGAAGAGCGTCGCCGCCGCAAACTGTTGGTCTCGCGCAAGGAATTGTCGAACCTGTGGAACGCGACCCAGCGCAAGGGCATGACGCTGGTACCGCTGGTTCTGTATTTCAATCACAAAGGTCTGGCCAAGATTAAGATCGGCATTGCCAAGGGCAAGAAGACCCATGACAAGCGTGAAACTCAAGCCAAGCGGGATTGGTCACGCCAGAAGCAACGGCTTCTGAAAGATCACAGCTAAAACGGTTCAGTTTTTTCCGAACCAACCCGATCAAAACGCCATTGTTGCCTGAACCGCGCGCTGCCAGCGCGCATAAGCAGCGTCGCGCTCGGTTTCGGGCAAGGCAGGGTCGAAGCGCTGATCCAGGCGCCACGTCTCGGCAAAGCCATCCTGATCAGGATAGATCCCGGCTTTCATTCCGGCCAGCCATGCGGCGCCCAGCGCAGTGGTTTCCTGCATTACCGGCCGGTCAACGGGCGCGCCAAGATAGTTCGCCAAGCCCTGCATGGCCCAGTCAGATGCGCTCATCCCGCCGTCGACGCGCAGGATGACATTCGCATCGGCGCCCCAGTCGCCTTGCATGGCATGCCACAGATCGCGGGTCTGGAAAGCGATGCTTTCCAGCGTTGCGCGGGCGATTTCGGCCCGGCCCGAGTTTCGGCTGAGCCCGAACATGGCGCCGCGGCAATCCGGCTTCCAGTATGGCGCCCCAAGGCCTGTGAAGGCCGGAACCAGAACCACATGCTGGTTTGGATCGGCCTTGGCGGCAAGATCACCACTTTGCGGCGCTGATTCGATGATTTCCAATGCATCACGCAACCATTGCACCGCTGCACCTGCGATAAAGATAGACCCCTCCAGCGCGTAAGTCCGCTGTCCATCCAGCTGATACCCGATGGTCGTGAGCAGGCGATTTTTGGAGGCAACCGGAGTTGCCCCCGTGTTCAGTAGCGCAAAGCACCCGGTGCCATAGGTCGATTTCATCATACCCGGTTGGAAACAGGCCTGACCGATGGTGGCTGCTTGCTGGTCGCCTGCGACGCCCAGAATGGGAATGTTACCGCCCAAAAGAGATGTGCTGCCGAAGTCGGTCGCACAGTCGCGTACCTCGGGCAGCATATCCAAGGGTACATCCAGTAGATCGCATATTTCCGGGCTCCATACGCCTTTGTGAATATCGAACAGCAGGGTTCGGGCCGCGTTGGTAGCGTCTGTGACATGGCTGCGCCCTTCGGTAAGCCGCCAGATCAGAAAACTGTCGATGGTGCCGAACATCAGCTCGCCAGCATCGACGCGCGCGCGGGCGCCGGGCACTGTGTCCAGCAGCCATTTGACTTTGGTGCCCGAGAAATACGGGTCCAACAGCAAGCCTGTTTGCGCGGTGACATCATCCTCGCACCCCGCTTGACGGTAGCGCGCGCAGATATCGGCGGTCCGCCGGTCCTGCCAGACGATTGCGTTGTGGATGGCCTTACCGGTCGCGCGATCCCAAACGACGGTGGTCTCACGTTGGTTGGTGATGCCGATCCCTGCGATCTGAGCGGCAGTGACCCCGACAGTTTCCATAACCTCGCGGCAGACCGTCAGAACACTGTTCCAAATGTCTTCCACATCATGTTCGACCCAGCCTTCCTGAGGGAAATGCTGCGGGAATTCGCGTTGCGCGGTGCCGACACCCTGCATCTGCGCGTCGAACAAAATCGCGCGTGAGGACGTGGTGCCCTGATCGATTGCCAGAATATAGGTCATGCCTGCGCTTCTCCCCCGCTTCGTTTTGCGGGACTTTAGCGCAAACAGTTGCGGTCCTGCCAGAGCAGAAATCAGGCCGGCGTGACCGGGATATTGTCGATCAGCCGAACCCCATCCGCCCAGGCGGTGACGAACAGCCGGGCTGGGCGCGAGGCGCGAGGCAATTCTTCCAAACTGTCAGCACAGCGCAGGTCGATATATTCGACCTCGGTGAAACCGGCGTCGATCAGTTTGGCCTTTGCCTTTTGCGCCAGCGGTGCAAAGGCTTGCCCGTTTGCCAACTCGGCAGCCAGCGCCTGCATGATTCCGCTTTTCTTCGCGGCAATGCAAAGCCCCTCGGGCGACAGCATCAGATTGCGCGATGACATGGCCAGACCCGACGGTTCTCGGATTGTCGGGCACCCAATGACTTTGATTGGAATATCCAGATCACGCGCCATGTGGCGAACAACCAGCAGCTGTTGATAGTCTTTTTCCCCGAAATAGGCTCGATCTGCCTGGGTTTGCAGGAACAGCTTGGCCACAACTGTGGCCACCCCTTCAAAATGCCCGGGCCGGAATGGCCCCTCCATAACATCGGTCAGCCCCGAGACTGTCACCGTTGTCGAAAACCCTTCGGGATAGATCTGATCCGGGTCGGGAACATAGATCGCATCCACACCGTAAGGCGCCAGTTTTTCGGCATCTTCAATTTCAGTGCGCGGATACTTGGCCAGATCTTCGGGGTTGTTGAATTGTCTTGGGTTCACAAAGATGGTGACGATCACCCGTTCGCAGTCGGCCTTTGCGGCCTCGACCAATGACAAATGCCCCTGATGCAGCGCGCCCATTGTTGGGACAACACCAAAAACATCACCGTTTTGGTGCCATTCGGACGTTAATACGCGCAGATCTGCCTGACGGCGCAGGATTGGTGCGGTCATGCTCTCGAGCCCTTGGACGGGGCCTGATCTCCAAAGACGTGTTCCTGGGCCGGGAAACTGCGTGCCCGAACTTCGGCCGCGTAGTCTGCAATGGCCTGTTCCGCCAATGGGCCAAGCTCGGCGTAACGTTTGACGAATTTCGGTTTGAACGCTGTGAAGAAGCCCAGCATGTCGTCGACCACCAGAATTTGCCCGTCACATCCGGCAGACGCGCCGATCCCAATCGTCGGGATTGCAATTTCAGCGGTGATCCGATCGGCGAGTGCTTGCGGAACCTTCTCTAACACGACGGAAAACGCCCCTGCATCCGCAACAGCCTGAGCATCGGCCAACACCGCCTCGGCCTGCTCATCGCGGCCCTGCACCTTGTAGCCGCCCAACGTGTTGATCGATTGCGGCGTCAAACCGATATGGGCCATCACCGGGATGCCGCGCTTGACCAGAAAGCGGATGGTTTCGGCCATCTCGACGCCGCCCTCCAGCTTCACTGCGCCTGCTCCGGTTTCTGCCATCAGCCGTGCCGCGTTTTGAAAGGCTTGGGCCGGGTTTTCTTCGTAACTGGCAAAAGGCATGTCGATGACCATCATGGCCTTCTGCAGCCCGCGGGCGACGGCCTGCCCATGCAAGATCATCATCTCCATGGTCACACCAAGGGTCGAGGGCAGACCGTGCAGCACCATGCCGACGCTGTCACCCACCAGAACAAAGTCGCAATGGTCGTCCATCAGCTGCGCCATGGGCGTCGTATAGGCAGTCAGACTAACCAGAGGTTCGCCGCCTTTTCGGGCTCGAATATCCTCGGCGTTCGGGGCTTTTTTGCGGGCGGTGGCGCTCATGCTCGCTCCTGCGGGGTTCATGTTGCAGTGCGGCATAACAGATCGAATGAGGTTATAGAAACCCCGGTTGCGCGAACATTTCCTTGAATGACCTTAGGTTTAAAGGGACATTGTGGGTACGGTGACCCGCAGTACGACGGGTCAACGCGTATTAGTGGGTGGAGAATTTTATGACAAAGCAGATGTTTCGAACCGTAAGCTCAGTGTTGGCAATGAGTGTCAGCGTTCTCGCGGGCCAGGCTTTGGCAAAATCGGATATCACGATTGCCATGCAATTGGAGCCGCCGCATTTAGACCCGACAAGCGCCGCAGCGCAGGCCATCGATTCGGTCGTTTACACAAATGTATTCGAAGGGCTGACCCGATTCATGGGCGATGGATCAGTCGTGCCCGGCCTGGCCGAAATGTGGGAGATTTCCGATGACGGGACCGTCTACACATTCACGCTGAGGGATGGTGTGACCTTTCACGATGGCACCACGATGGACGCCGAAGATGTCAAATTCAGCCTTGACCGTGCCACGGCCGAAGACAGCGCGAACGCGCAGAAAGCGCTGTTTGCCGGAATTGAAACTGTCGAAGTCGTCGATCCTTTGACTGTCAAGGTCACCTTGTCAGAGCCGAATGGGAGTTTCCTGTTCAACATGGCCTGGGGAGACGCGGTCATCGTTGCGCCGGAGAGCATTGATGGCATCAAGACCAACCCGGTCGGGACTGGGGCTTTCGCGTTTGGTGAATGGGTTCAGGGCGACAGCATCACGTTGAACCGGAACCCCAACTATTGGGGCAATGAGCCCGCGTTAGAGACTGCGACATTCAAGTTCATCTCGGATCCAACCGCTGCCTTTGCGGCCATGATGGCCGAGGATGTGGATGCGTTCGACAACTTCCCGGCGCCGGAAAACCTGCCTCAGTTCGAGGCTGACCCGCGTTTTAAAGTTCTTGTCGGTTCGACCGAGGGTGAGACGATTCTGTCCACCAACAACAAGCAGCCGCCATTTGACGACATTCGTGTACGTCAGGCGCTGGCCCATGCCATCGACCGGCAGGCAATCATTGATGGGGCGATGTTTGGGTATGGCACACCGATTGGATCCCATTTCGCACCGCATAACCCGGCTTACGTCGATCTGACGGGCAATTCAGCCTACGACCTGGAAAAGGCCAAAGCGCTGCTGGCTGAGGCAGGTTTTGCCGATGGGTTCGAAACCACTCTGCATCTGCCGCCGCCGTCTTACGCCCGTCGTGGCGGAGAGATCATCGCCGCACAGCTGGCCGAGATTGGGATCACCGCCGAGATCATCAATGTCGAATGGGCGCAATGGCTGGAATCGGTATTCAACGGCAAAGACTTTGGACTGACCATCGTCAGCCATACCGAGCCGATGGATATCGGAATCTACGCCCGGCCCGAATACTATTTCCAGTATGAGAGTACGGACTTCCAAACCTTGATGGCGACGCTGAATTCGACCACGGCCCCTGAAGAACGGGCAAAGATTCTGGGAGAGGCGCAGCGATTGATCGCAAATGACTATGTAAACGGCTATCTCTTCCAACTGGCTAAACTGGGCGTCGCCAAGGCCGGTGTCCAAGGACTTTGGGAAAATGCCCCTACCGCTGCAATAGATTTGACGGCAATAAGCTGGAATAAATAAAAGCATCTAGCACTGAAGAGGGTCAGCGCATGATTAGAATAGTTGTTGCTGCCCTTTTTATTGTGGCTCAGGCTGCGATCGGCTCAGCCGTTTCGGCGCAAACACCGCTTGAGAAGGCCGTGGCGCTTTGGCTGGACGGTGATGACGCAAGGGCTTTGCCGATGCTGGCTGAATTGGCGGCCAAGGGCGATGCCGAGGCCCGCTTGCTGTTGGCACGGATCGAAACGATGGATCTCGGTCCGTCACCATTCCGGCTTGGGCTTGAGCCTGCGCAGTCTCGTGCGCTGTTCCGACAGAAGGATCTTTCGGCGTTCGGACGGTCCTGGTTGGTGGTCGAGGCGGCGGCCGGCAACGAATTGGCGCAAGCCTTGCTGCGCGCCAAACGCCCCGACCCAGATCCGGCTCTGATCTCGCGCCTGAATGCACTGGGCGAACATCAGGCGACGGATTATCCAACCAGGATAATAGCGCTGTACGGCAATGAAGATATGCGCCTTAGCCTGCTGGAAGACGACGGACTTATGGATGACCTCAAACCGTATCTGTCCTACCTCACCCTTGATCCTGAACCGCGGGGAGACGGCCTTGCCGCCCTGCGTCACATTCAATCGGACGGCGTTGAGGCAAGTTCTGCACCTGCGCTGGGTATGGCTGGAACCTTGGCGCTTGGGCTGGGATACGGGGACCTTTCACCAGACAATCCATGGCGGCCTGCTGTAGAAAGCTGGTTGATGACCGCCCAGTCAACCGTGCCGATTGCGCAACTCTGCTCGACAAGCTGCGGAACCGAGGCACCAGCTTGCGCCTTTGCGTTCATGGCGTTGTCCGGCGGGTATTTTGAGGTCATCCGAACCGACAGCCCGCTTGAGACGGTTATTCCTCAGGACAGGTTTCTGAACAGCCCGCGCGCGCGACTGATGGTGTTGCGCCGGGCGGTTCTGGCCCGAACCGAGACCAATGTTGAATGGCTTGCCGAATCCGCACCCGCAGCAGAGTTGTCGGCCTGCGCCATAGGCCTGATCCAGGCAGAACGTCAGGCGTACCAGTAGCCGCTGGACCCGGGCGGCAAGCGCACTTAACCTGTTGCCAATGCTACGCTATGCCCTCAAACGTCTGCTCTCGCTTATCCTGAGTCTTGCCGTTGCCTCGGTTGTCATTTTCGCGGTGATCGAGATCGCGCCGGGGGATCCGGCGTCTTTCATGCTTGGGGTGAATGCGCAGGCTGACACGCTGGCCGCTTTGCGCGCCGAACTTGGCTTGGATGTGTCCAAGGTGCAGCGATACTTCAACTGGGTCAGCGGGATGCTGGTTGGCGATTTCGGCACGTCCTACACCTATCGCACCCCAGTGTCGCAGATGATTGCCGACCGTCTTTGGGTGTCGCTGCCGTTGGCCCTTTATGCGCTGACCCTGTCCACCCTGATTGCCTTTCCGGCGGGCATTTACGCGGCAGCACGTCGGGGCAAGCCCGGTGATTTGGCGGTGATGGGCGCCACCCAATTGGGTGTTGCCGTGCCCAACTTCTGGTTCGCAATGATGCTGGTGCTGATCTTTGCCATCAATCTGCGATGGTTCAATGCCGGCGGGTTTTCGGGTTGGGACGCAGGGATTTTGGCAGGGCTGCATTCTCTTACGTTGCCGGCCATTGCGCTGGCCTTGCCACAAGCGGCAATTCTGGCGCGTGTCATGCGGTCGGCCTTGCTAGACATTCTGGGCGAAGATTTCATGCGGACGGCGCGCGCCAAGGGGCTTAACCCCCGACAGGCGCTCTGGCGTCATGGGGTGAGGAATGCGCTGATCCCGGTTCTGACCATCATCGGGCTGCAGTTTTCCTTCCTTCTGGCCGGATCCATCATTATCGAGCAGGTCTTCTACTTGCCGGGTTTGGGGCGATTGGTGTTCCAAGCGATTTCTGCCCGTGACCTGATCGTGGTCGAATCCGTCGTCATGCTGCTGGTTTTCGCGGTGATCACCGTGAACTTTCTTGTCGATCTCGCCTATGCCGCCGTTGACCCAAGGCTAAGGAGCAGGACATGAGCCGCAACCTGATCCTTGGCGCATGTTTGTCTTCGCTGGTTCTTTTGGCGGCTTTGGTGTCTTTTGTCTGGACGCCATACAACTATGCTGCGCTGAACATTCCCGACAAACTGCAATCGCCCAATACGCAGCATTGGTTCGGCACGGATCATTTCGGGCGCGACATATTCTCGATGATCATGGTTGGGGCGCGGACGTCGATTGCTGTCGCGCTGGTCGCCGTCGGCATCGGTATGGCGCTGGGCGTGCCCCTTGGCTTGGCGGCGGCGGCGCGAAAGGGATCTTGGCTGGACGAAGTGATCATGCGCGGCAACGATTTGGTCTTTGCCTTCCCGTCTTTGGTGATCGCCATCCTGATCACAGCGGTGTTTGGCGCAGGCGCGGTCAATGCCATAATAGCGATCGGTATCTTCAACATCCCCGTTTTCGCGCGCATTACCCGCGGCGCCGCGTTGTCCTTATGGGAGCGTGAGTTCATCCTTGCCGCCCGCGTCGCTGGCAAGGGCGCCGCGCGTATTTCAACCGAGCATATCCTACCAAATGTTGCCAACCTGCTGATCGTTCAGGGCACGATCCAGTTCAGCCTTGGTATTCTTGCCGAGGCGGGCTTGTCCTATGTTGGTTTGGGGGCACAACCTCCGACGCCCAGTTGGGGGCGGATGCTGGCCGATGCGCAGACAATGGTCAGTTTTGCCCCGCATTTGGCTCTAATTCCGGGGTTCGCCATCATCGTAACGGTGTTGGGCCTGAACCTGCTGGGGGATGGGTTGCGCGACTGGCTGGACCCTCGGATTCGGGTGGCGCGCGTATGACGTTGTTGCAGATCAAAGATCTCACGCTGGGGATCCACGGGACGAACATCCTGAGCCATATCAACCTGTCCATTGCGCCAGGGGAAATCGTGGCGGTGACCGGCGAAAGTGGCTCGGGCAAGTCGATGACTGCTTTGGCTGTGATGCAATTGTTGCCAAATGGCGCCAGAGCCGAAGGGTCCATTTTGCTGGACGGGCAAGAGGTATTGAACCGTCCCGAACCAGAGATGTGTCAACTGCGCGGATCCTCCATCGGTATGGTGTTTCAGGAACCGATGACGGCCCTGAACCCGGTGAAAACAATCGGTGATCAGGTGATGGAAACCATCCTGATCCACAAAGCCATGCCCCCTGTTGGCGCGCGCGAACGGGCAAAGGAGGTTTTGAACCGGGTTGGTTTGCCGCCCGATAAATTTCCCCTGTCGCGCTATCCGCACGAGCTATCCGGCGGCCAGCGGCAAAGGGTTGTGATCGCCATGGCCATCGCCTTGCGCCCCCGACTGCTGATTGCAGATGAACCGACAACAGCGCTGGATGTCACGACGCAAGCGCAAATTCTCGACCTGCTTAAGGGGTTGGTCACGGAATACGGTATGGGCCTGCTGATGATCACCCACGATCTGGCCGTTGTCGCCGACCTGGCCGACCAGATTGTGGTGATGCGCCACGGTAAGGTGGTGGAAACCGGTGCAACCGGGCATTTGTTAGAACACATGCAGCACCCGTATACCCGAATGCTGTTCGACGCGTCTGGTCATAAGGTGACGCTGCCTGAACCAGTGTCATCGACGCCGCTGCTTGAGGTTACAGATGTGGTTCGAGAATACCGTCTGCCACGGCATCATCTGTTCGCGGCTCCGGCGCAGCAGCGTGCTGTGGATCACGTGAGTTTCACGCTGAACAAAGGGGAGCGATTGGGACTTGTAGGCGAATCCGGTTGCGGAAAATCGACCCTAACAAGGGCGATTTTGGGTCTTGAAGAGGTGCAACAGGGGCGAATTCTGCTAGATGGCCAACCTGTTTTTGCAGGCCACAAACCCAATTTGGCGGTGCGTCGGAAGATGCAGGTGGTGTTTCAGGACCCTTATGGCAGTTTCAATCCCCGTCACCGCGTCGCCCGATTGATCACGGAGCCGTTTCATTTACTGGATCATCCTCCTGCCGGATCCGAGCGGCAGGATCGTATTGCGGAGATCCTGACGGCCGTTGGCCTCGGCCCCGATGACGCAAACAAATATGTACACGAGTTCTCTGGCGGTCAGCGACAGCGCATTGCGATTGCCCGAGCCTTGATCATCCGGCCCGCGCTGATCGTGTTTGACGAGGCTGTCTCGGCGCTCGACGTTTCGGTCCGGGCGCAGATTCTGGATCTTCTGGCCGAGCTTTGTGCGGCCTATGACCTGACCTACTTGTTCATCAGCCACGATCTGAGCGTCGTTCGGACAATCACAGACAGGGTGATGGTGATGCGTGCGGGTAAAATCGTGGAGCAGGGTGAGACAGAATCTGTCTTTGCGGATCCGCAGCAAGGCTATACCCAAAAATTGATCGCGGCCGCACCGCGACTGCCTGAACTGAGTATCACATGAAATCCCCTAGTTAGAGCCTAAACTGGAGTCCGACATGACCCTTCCCCTCTGGTTCGATCCCAGCCTTTGCCTGATTGGTGGGGTCTGGAGCACCCCAACGTCCCGAGATACTTTGCCTCTGATCAACCCATCGGATGGGTCCGAGATTTGCCGGATTGCGCGCGGGACGTCAGCAGACATTGATAAGGCTGTATTGGCTGCACGGACTGCGCGAGACGGGGCGTGGGGTGGGATGACAGCATTGGAGCGTGGCCGTATCCTAAACCGGTTGGGGCAACTGGTGTTGGACCGGGTCGAAGACCTGACTCTGCTCGAGGCCATGGATGTTGGCAAACCGCTGACTCAGGCACGCGCAGATGCGGTGGCTTTGGCACGATATTGCGAGTTCTATGGGGGCGCAGCAGACAAGGTGATGGGTGAGACCATCCCGTATCTGGATGGCTATACCGTATACACCTTGCGCGAACCCCACGGTGTCACAGGCCATATCGTGCCGTGGAACTACCCGATGCAGATCATCGGGCGATCTGTTGGCGCGGCATTGGCAATGGGCAATGCCTGTGTGCTGAAGCCAGCAGAAGAGGCCTGTTTGACCGCCCTGGCCTTTGCCCATTTGGCGCAAGAGGCAGGTTTGCCAGACGGGGCGCTGAATGTGGTTCCGGGGCTGGGCGTCGAGGCAGGTGCGGCTTTGTCGGAACATCCGGGCATCGATCACATCTCGTTCACCGGATCGGTGGCGACGGGCGCGTTGGTACAGCAGACGGCTGGGCGAAACGTTGTACCAGTCACACTGGAGCTGGGCGGGAAATCTCCGCAACTTGTCTTTGATGATGCTGATCTTGATGCGGCGCTGCCCTTTCTGGTGAACGCGGGCATTCAGAATGCGGGTCAGACCTGCTCGGCCTCGTCGCGTATTCTGGTACAGCGTGGCGTCTATAGTCAGGTGAAAGAACGCATTGCAGACGCCTATGCGCAGCTGAGTGTTGGCCCGGCGCAAGACGATTTGCGAGTCGGACCGTTGATCTCTGCGCGCCAGAAAGAGGTTGTGACCGGGTTTCTGGCCAAGGGCGCAGATCTTAGCATCGCGGCGCAAGGCAATATCGTCGATACGGCGCCGAAAGGCGGGGCTTATGTGCGACCCACTGTGTTCTCGGATGTGCCGCCTGACCACGTTCTGGCGCAGCAGGAAATTTTCGGTCCGGTTCAGGTTCTGATCCCGTTTGACACGGAGAGTGAGGCTCTAACTATAGCAAACAGTACCGATTATGGCCTTGTTGCCAGCCTCTGGACCCGCGATGGCGCGCGCCAGATGCGTCTGGCCAAGCGGCTAAACTCGGGGCAGGTGTTCATCAACAATTACGGGGCCGGAGGCGGGGTCGAGTTGCCCTTCGGAGGGGTCGGAAAATCAGGCCACGGCCGCGAAAAGGGGTTCGAAGCCCTGTATGGGTTTTCGCAGCTCAAGACGGTGGCGGCTTTTCACGGTTAGACGATCACCTCGATGGGCTGTTGAGCACCAACACCAAAAACGCGCTTGTAGCGGTCGATCTGATCCGCTGGGCCCATTGCCTTTTCCGGGTTGTCCGACAGCTTCACCGTCGGTCGACCATTGGCCGAGACCGCTTTGCAAACCAGCGAAAACGGGGCAAGCGCGTCATTGGGCACAAGCCCACGGAAGTCATTGGTCAGCAGTGTTCCCCAGCCAAAGGACACCTTTGTGCGATGGGCAAACTGGCTGTGCAATTCCTGAATTTTGTCCACGTCCAGCCCGTCGGAGAATATGATGCGCTTTTCTTGTGGATCCTCACCCCGTGACTGCCACCAGTCTATTGCGATATCAGCGCCGGCCGCAGGGTCGCCGCTGTCAATGCGAATTCCGGTCCAGCCAGCCAGCCAGTCAGGCGCGCGATCCAGAAAGCCCTTGGTTCCATAGGTGTCCGGCAAGATGATGCGTAGGTTCCCGTCATGTTCATCATGCCAATCGCTCAGCACGTCATAAGGGGCCTGGGCCAGATCGTCATTTGTGTCGGCCAAAGCGGAATACACCATCGGAAGTTCATGGGCGTTGGTCCCAATCGCCTCAACCTCGCGACGCATTGCGATCAGACAGTTCGAGGTTCCGGTAAAGGAGTCGCCCAGCCCCTCCATCATTGCCTGAACACACCAATCCTGCCAAAGGAATGAATGCCTGCGGCGGGTCCCAAAATCTGCGATGCTCAGCCCGTTGATCGCGCTGAGCGGCTCGATCTTTTCCCAAACACGGGTCATTGCGCGGGCATAAAGCACCTGCAATTCAAACCGGCGCATGCTGTTCAGAACGGCGCGGGACCGCAGCTCCATCAACACGGCTAGCGCAGGGATTTCCCACAACATGACCTCGTGCCATTTGCCTTCGAAAGTCAGCTCGTATTGGTCGCCCTTGCGTTCCAGATTATAAGGCGGCAAGCGCAGGTTCTCGAACCATTCCATGAAATCCGAACGGAACATCTGGCGTTTGCCATAGAACATATTGCCCCGCAGCCATGTGCTTTCACCACGGCTAAGGCTAAGTGAGCGGATATGATCCAGCTGCTCGCGCAGCTCTCCTTCGTCGAGCAGCCGGGCCAGCGGCACATGAAGCGATCGGTTGATCAGCGAGAACGTGACATCTGTTTGTGGCTTGTTACGAAATACGGATTGGCACATCAGAAGTTTGTAGAAATCCGTATCGATCAAAGACCGCACAATCGGGTCGATCTGCCATTTGTGATTGTAGACACGGGTCGCGATGTCGACCATGGGGAACTCCTGCGATTTCCGTTGTTAGATCAATCGTCACGCTGATTGGCAAGAGTCGCTAATTTGATGACAATGCCCGTATGACGTCACAATGCGGGCATATTCTGCGTTGTTTTCACCGATTAGTGAGGGGTCGAAACAAACTCAGAAGGCTGAACTTGGTGAATGGGTCTTAAGTACGACTTTGATATTGTCAAAAAGGCATCGGACGATTTTGATCCTGAACTGAACACCGCAGGCAGCAATCAAGGCGCCAAGGTGCGTGCGCTGTTTCGGGATATCAAAACGACAGATGCCTTGCGTGGCGCGTCCCCCAAGATCCGCGGCATGTTTTTGGACGCGGGGTTCGGGCTTGAAGCCCATGACAGCGGGATTGCGCCCGACGTTTACCCGCCTGCCGATGAGCTTGATCGGGAACGCATTCTGCGTGATCTGTTCGCAAACATCAAATCCAGAGGGATTCAGGGCGAGTATTCTGGGGAATTCGATTTCCGGCAGTTTCTGCATCATGTCAGACATGCACAACCGGTGAGCGGCGTCATCAGCGCCTCAGCTGTGTCGCAGGGCAAAGCGCATAATCCGCCTGCCGAAGTTCAAAGACGCAGTGTGCCGGGGCGAATTGGCCTGGCCCTTGGCCTGTCAGTAATTCTGATCGCTTTGTTAAAATACTTGGCCGCCGCTGGCGCGTCGCCCTAAGCCAGCACAACGCCCGACGCGCGCATTGCGTTCTCGGCCGCCGCCCGTGACCCGTCCATGTCTATTGCTTTGCAGGCTTTCATCAACACCGTGACGTCAAACCCCAGTTTCGCTGCATCCACTGCCGAGTAGTGAACGCAGAAATCTGTGGCGAGTCCCACCAGTGTCAGCCGGTCGATCCCGCGTGTGTCCAGATACCCTTTCAACCCCGTTGGCGTTTTGTGATCATTCTCAAAAAAGGCAGAATAGCTATCGATTGCAGGGCGGAACCCTTTGCGCAGGATCAGATCACCATCTGTCCGCAATGCGGGATGGAAGGCTGCGCCATGCGATCCCTGAATGCAATGATCGGGCCACAGAACCTGAGGGCCATAAGGCATCTCGATCATCTCGAACGGTGCTTTGCCCGTGTGCGAGCTTGCGAACGAAGAATGCGCGGCCGGGTGCCAGTCCTGTGTGAGGATCACGGCGTCAAATTCATCCATCATGGCATTGATCGGCGCGACGATCTCGTCCCCTCCGGCCACAGCCAAAGCCCCGCCCGGGCAAAAGTCGTTCTGGACGTCTATTACGATCAGGGCATGGGTCATGGTGGCCTCCGTTGACTGCAATATGGGTAAGGGGCCATGTGCGGGGCGTCAATCCGATCCCTTGCGACTCCGGCCCAGCGGGTTTAGACCGCGCGCATGTACACGATCGCTGCCCTATACCACTTTACCCGTTTCGCTGATCACGCCGCCCTGCGTGACCCGTTGGCAGAGCTGTGCCGTGCCAAATCGGTCAAAGGCACGCTGTTGCTGGCACGCGAAGGGATTAACGGCACCATCGCCGGACCCCGTGACGGCATCGACGCGGTGCTGGCCCACATCAAGGCTTTGCCGGGTTGCGCCGATCTGGAGTGGAAAGAGGCCGCTGCCGATCACCCGCCGTTTGGCAAAATGAAGGTGCGTCTTAAAAAGGAGATCGTCACCATGGGGCAGCCGGATGTGGACCCGCGCGCCCGCGTCGGTAACTATGTTGAACCAGACGAGTGGAACGATCTGATCCGTTCCGACGACGTGGTCGTGATCGACACCCGCAACGACTACGAAGTAGCGATTGGTACGTTTGAAGGAGCAATAGACCCTGAAACGACCAGTTTTCGTGAATTTCCAGCCTGGTGGGAAGAGAATAAGGAACGGTTCCACAACAAACGGGTCGCGATGTTCTGTACCGGCGGCATCCGCTGCGAGAAATCCACCAACTATCTGCTGGGTCAGGGGTTAGAGGATGTCTATCACCTGAAAGGTGGCATCCTGCGTTATCTTGAGGAAATGCCAGCGGAAGACAGTACTTGGCAGGGCGATTGTTTTGTTTTCGACAACCGCGTCTCAGTTGGGCACGGGCTGGTTGAAGGCCCACATAAATTGTGCCATGGGTGTCGGCGACCAATCCTGCCCGAAGACGTGAAACGCCCAGAATACGAGCACGGGGTGTCTTGCCATCGATGCATCAACGAGACGTCCGAGGCGGACAAGATGCGCTTTCGCGAGCGGCAAAAGCAGATTGGTTTGGCCCGAGCGCGCGGCGTTGAACATTTGGGTGCGGACTGAATTCGGGTTGCGTTGGCCGGTGTGACGCCGGATGGTTGTCTGACTGCCATCAAAGCGGAGTGGCCATGTCCCGCGAACCCAAAACTCTGGATGAATGGAAATCGACACTGTTTGCGGCGGCGGGGCTGGTGGTTGCAAGCTTTCTGGCCTGGTACGGGTTGTCCCGCCTCAGCGAATCTGCTGCGGGTGACACCATTGGCACATTTGCCTCGATCGGCCTTGTCATCTGGCTGATTTCGCAATCCTGGTTCTACATGACGCAGGTTAAATCGCCCCGCAGGCTTTTGTTTCTGATGGGCGTGTCGTTTATCCAGGTGGTGCCGTTCCTTTTTGCTGCCGTTTATGGCGCGTTTGGATACAGCGATCTATGCGTCGTCGGCGCCAAAGGACCTGCGGATGTGCTGTATTTCTCCTACGTGACCTTTACCACAGTAGGATACGGCGATCTGTCCCCGGCAGGGCTGTGCCGGGGTTTGGCTGCGGCCGAGGCCGTCACAGGGTATATCCTGTTGGGCCTGTTTGTAGCTGCAGCAGTCACCATATACTCACATAACCACAGCCGCAGTTGATCAGCTTATTTGTTCTCGTCGATCCAGCGGGACATCCGGTGTTTGTCGCGGAAACACTCGGATGGGATCGGGCGGCGTTTGCTGCGTGAAATCCGCTCGGCAAAGGCAACCTGCTTTCCGGTCGGGTAGTTGTCAAAAGGGGATGCAGCCCGGGGCTTATGTGTCGAGATCCAATCAGAAAGCATCCGCCGGTCGCGCTGCACCTCAACAGGAATTTCAAGCGCCGATTGTTCGGCAATCGCGCGGGCATAGCGCATCTGGCGGTCTGTTACCGGCAGCAGGTGGTAATCATTTGTCGGGCCGCTAGGCGCTAAAGTTCGAGCAGACTGTGCCATCGGTGTATCCTCTGACTGTGTAGAACATATATAGAACATTTGGTTAATTTTTCAAGCCTGTTGACACAGCGGATCCCCCACATCAGGCGGTTGGGTGAGGTTATTGACTGACCAATCAATAACCGGTAGGGGCGAGCTGAGCTGCCCATTGTGACCGAACCAGGGGCTGCGCTTGCAAAGAAGAGGACTCGGTTATGAAGTTTCAGCCCAAGGCCAGCCATTTCATCGACGGTGCCTATGTCGAAGATACCAGCGGCGCACCCATCGACGTGATCTATCCCGCAACCGGAGAAGTGATTGCACGGCTGCATTCGGCGACGCCTGCGATCGTTGATCAGGCTCTAAACAGTTCAAAAACTGCTCAGAAGGCCTGGGCTGCCATGTCTGGAACCGAGCGCGGCCGCATTCTGCGCCGTGCGTCAGACATCATGCGTGACCGCAATCGCGAGCTGTCGATCCTGGAAACCCATGACACCGGAAAACCCTTGCAGGAAACGCTGGTGGCAGACGCGACCAGCGGCGCGGACGCGTTGGAATACTTCGGAGGATTGGCCGCATCCCTGACCGGGGAACAGATTCCTCTGGGCGGTGGCGATTTCGTCTATACCATCCGCGAGGCGTTGGGCGTGTGTGTTGGTATCGGTGCGTGGAATTACCCGACCCAGATCGCTTGCTGGAAAGGGGCCCCGGCGCTGGCCTGTGGCAATACGATGATCTTCAAGCCATCTGAAACCACGCCGTTGTCGGCGCTGCAGGTTGCCGAGATTCTTATCGAAGCCGGGGCGCCCAGGGGGGTCTACAATGTGATCCAAGGCTACGGTGACGTGGGCGCATCGTTGGTCACCGATCCGCGCGTTGCCAAAGTGTCGCTGACCGGATCGGTTCCGACGGGTCGTAAGGTCTATGCCGCGGCAGCAGATGGCATGAAGCACGTGACGATGGAATTGGGCGGCAAGTCCCCGATGATCGTGTTCGACGATGCTGACATTGGAAACGCGGTATCCGGTTCGATTTTGGGCAACTTCTATTCCTCGGGGCAGGTCTGTTCGAATGGCACTCGTGTTTTTGTTCAGAAAGGCATCAAAGAGGCGTTCTTGAACCGACTGTCTGAACGTCTGGCTACGGCAAAAATCGGCGATCCACTGGATGAGCAAGTCAACTTTGGCCCGATGGTCAGCGAAAACCAAATGAACATCGCGTTGAGCTATGTCGAAAAAGGCAAATCCGAAGGCGCACGGCTGGTCTATGGCGGCGCACAGATTGAAGGCGAAGGCTACTACATGCAGCCAACGGTCTTTGCCGATGTCACCGACGATATGGCCATCGCGCGCGAGGAAATCTTTGGCCCGGTCATGTCAGTTCTGGATTTCGACACCGAAGAAGAGGTTTTGGCGCGCGCCAATGACACCGAGTTCGGCTTGGCAGCGGGCGTGTTCACCAACGATCTGACCCGTGCCCATCGCATCGTCGCAGGGTTTGAAGCCGGTACGTGCTATATCAACACCTACAACCTTGCCCCGGTCGAAGCGCCGTTTGGTGGATCAAAAATGTCCGGCGTCGGGCGCGAGAATTCCAAGCTGGCGATCAACCATTTCAGCGAGATGAAGACGGTTTACGTTTCGATGAACGACGTCGACGCACCATACTGATTCAACTCTGGTTGAGAATTATTCGAGCCATGAGATATCTGTTCCCGACATTTCGCGTCGGGAACAGAGCATAAGCCCATCCCGACCTGTGGCTGAATTTCCTGCAAAGGAGCCGATCTGGCGGCGCCCGAAACGCAGGAGACTATCCCATGAAAACCCACGCGCAGGCCGTCGTTATCGGAGGGGGCCTTGTCGGTTGTTCGATTCTTTACCATTTGGCTAAGCTCGGTTGGACCGACGTGGTCCTGCTGGAACGGGATGAGTTGACCAGCGGTTCAACCTGGCACGCGGCGGCGAATATTCACGGGCTGCACGACAACAACAATATCACCCGCATCCAGCATTATACGATGAATCTGTATAAAGAGCTGGAGAAGGAAACTGGGCAGGGCTGTGGTGTGTTCCAATCCGGGTCGCTCTACCTCGCGCAGACCGAAGACCGGGAACACCAATTGCGACTGCAAGAGGCCAAAGCCAAGTTCTACGGTCTGAATTTTCACGAAATCGGCCACGAACAGGCGATGGAACTGCACCCGTTGGCGCAATTTGACGATGTTCGGTGCATCATGTTCGAACCCGATGGCGGCAATGTCGATCCCTCGGGCGTGACTCATGCCTATGCTGCCGGTGCGCGGGCAATGGGTGCCACGATCGAGCGGTTTTGCCCCGTAACAGGCACTGAACAGCAACCAGATGGGTCCTGGATCGTGCGCACCAAAAAGGGTGATATCCATACACAATGGGTGGTCAATGCCGGTGGTCTTTGGGGGCGCGAAGTCGCAGCGCTTGCGGGTGTAGAGCTGCCCTTGCAACCGACTGAGCATCAGTATTTTGTAACCGAGGCGATTGATGAGGTTGCCGAGCTGGGCCGCCGCCTACCGTCCATCGCCGACCGGGATGGCGAGTATTACTTCCGTCAGGAAGGCAATGGCCTGCTGATCGGCGCCTATGAGAAAGACATGCGGTTCTGGGCGGAAGACGGCACGCCATTGGATTTTGCCCACGAGCTGTTCCCCGATGATCTGGACCGGATCATGGAGAATGTGATTCGCGCGACGGAACGTGTTCCCGTCGCCGCTACCGCAGGGGTCAAACGAGTAATCAACGGGCCAATGATTTGGTCTCCGGATGCCAATGCGATCTGGGGGCCGGTGCCCGAGTTGCAGAATTATTTCTGCTGTACCGGGATTATCCCTGGCTTCTCTCAGTCCGGCGGGCTGGGGCTGTTGTCCGCGCAATGGATGATCGACGGGGAGCCGCAATACGACATGTTCGCCTGGGACTTGGCCCGTTTCGGCGGTTGGGCGGACAAGAAATTCACTAAAGCGCGGGTTGAAGACCAGTACTCGCATCGTTTCGCGATCCATTTCCCAAACGAAGAGCGCAGCGCCGGTCGTCCTGCCCGCACCCGTCCTGCGTATAAGATGCAACAAGAGATGGGCTGCGTCTTTGGTCTCAATTGTGGCTGGGAACACCCGCTATGGTTCGCGGATCAGCCGGGAGCCATCGAAACTAACGGCTTCACCCGTCAAAACTGGTGGGAGCCGGTCGGTCGCGAAGCGAAGATGCTACGTGAGACTGTCGGTGTGATCGATATCTCGAACTTCGCCAATTACGTGATCAAAGGTCCAGGGGCCTGCGATTGGCTGGACCGCCTGGTGGCCAACCGAGTCCCGACTGACGTAGGGCGGTCGTGTCTGACTCCACTGATCTCGGTTCGGGGCGGCGTCGCTGGCGATTTCACAATCACAAAAGTCGCAGATGATGAGTACATGATGATCGGCTCTGGCATGGCCGAGCGTTACCACCAGCGTTTCTTCAACATGGTCGATCTGCCTGAGGGCACCACGCTCGAGGTTGCAACAGATCGTATCGCGGGTTTCAACGTGGCGGGACCAAAGTCGCGCGACATGCTGCAGCGCCTGACAAATGCGGATCTGTCAAACGAGGCCTTCCGGTTCATGCGCTCGCAAACCGTTGACGTGGCAGGGGTTACATGTCTGGCCATTCGCGTCAGCTTTACCGGCGATCTAGGGTGGGAGCTGCATTGCGCGGAAGAGGATCAAATCAGGCTCTATTCGGCGCTTTTGGACGCGGCAAAAGAAATGGATGGCGGCCCGGTGGGCGGCCGTGCGTTGGGCTCTCTGCGCATCGAAAAAGGTTATGGTTCGTGGGGTCGGGAGTATTCTCAGGAATACTGGCCACAAGAGGTCGGGCTGGCAGGGTTGATCAAGCTGGACAAGGAGTTTTTGCACAAAGACGCCTACCTGGCCGTCAAGGACAACGCCCCGCGTGAGGTGCTCTCGATTTTTGAGGTTGATGCGGTCGACGCCGACGCAGCGGGAGGTGAGCCGATCTTTAACCCCGATGGGAGACCAGTAGGTCGTGTGACGTCCGGCGCTTACGGCTATTCGGTCGGCAAATCACTGGCGCTCGGGTATGCCGATCCGAATGTGGCGCAGCCCGGCGATCCGGTCGAGATCTTTATTCTCGGCAAACCTCATACTGCCCAGTTGTTGGCGAAACCGCCATTCGATCCCGACGGCCTGCGCCTGCGTGGTGCTAGACCGCTCGTGATGGAAGCGGTCAAATGACAGACACCTTCGCCTGCGTTGCCAAATTTGCCCTGGGCCGTTCGGCACAGGACATGCCCATCAGCGCGCGCGAGGCTGCCGCGTTGTTGATGCTGGACACGATGGGCATTCTGATCGCATCGGGCCCAATGGAGGCTGGAGTGATCGCGCGCGATACGGCGGCGTTGCTCTATGCCAGTTCAGACCCGTCCTACAGCGCGCGCATGATGTTTGACGGGCGACAGGTCAGTATGGCCGGGGCCACCTATGCCGCTGCAACCCAGACCGACAATCTGGACGGTCATGACGGCTATAACCCGGTCAAAGGCCATATCGGTGTCGTCGTTTTACCTGCCCTCGCGGCCCTTGCGGAACACCGTCCAGATCTGACGGGACCCGAGGCTTTGGCCGCGGTGATTATCGGTTACGAGGTCGCGGGACGTGCCGGTTTGTCGCTGCACGCAAGTGTCAGCGATTATCACACCTCTGGGGCCTGGAATGCGCTGGGCGTAGCGGCAATGGCTGCGCGCTTGCGCAGGCATACACCCGAACAATTGCGACAAGCGATGGGGATCGCTGAATTCCACGGCCCCCGCAGCCAGATGATGCGCGAGATTGCAAACCCTACGATGTTACATGACGGATCAGGCTGGGGCGCGATGGTCGGAATGTCAGCAGCAATCCTGGCCGAGCGTGGCTTTACCGGTGCCCCTGCAATCACCATCGAAGCCGCCGAGGCCGCACCGCATTGGGCGGATCTGGGCGCGTTCTGGGTGGTCGAAAATCAATACATAAAACCTTACCCGATCTGCCGATGGGCCCATGCCGCAATCGACGGGGTAAGCGCGATACTGTCCGAGCATGATCTGACCCATGAGCAAATCAAAAGGCTGGACATCCGTAGTTTCCACGAAGCGGTTTGCCTGTTTTCCGGCCTGCCTGAAACGACGTCACAGGCGCAGTATTCCCTGGCATTTGCAGTGGCTAGCTACGCGGTGCATGGTCAGATCGGAGTGGAACAGATCACAGGCACCAGCTTGTCCAATCCGGGTGTCGCCGCTTTGATGGCGCGTATTCATGTGGCCGAAAGCGATCATCACAACGCAGGTTTCCCGCAAGGTCGCAGCGCCGATGTCCGTATCACCACCACAGACGGGCGCGTCCTGGTGTCAGGCCACGTTGACGCCCGCGGAGGCACCGAAGCACCGCTGACCAAGACTGAAGTGATCAAAAAATTCATTCAATTCGCCTCTCCCGTCGTTGGGCATGCGCGTGCCGAGGCCATTCGCCAGGCTGTTTTGGGCTGGATCGACTCAAAGACTTCCTACGCGGATGTGGCGGACCTTATCTATGACCCGCCGACAACCTAAGACCAACTGTCGAGCGCGGCCATAGCCCCTCAGGCGAACAAACTGGTTGGGCCTAAGATGGCTGCCACAACCGACGCGCTATTCGTTCTTTACCGAGTCGAGAAGCTCAGCGATCTGCTGACGCGCCTTTGCGCTGTCATCCAGTAAATTGGCCGCATCCGCCAGTGGTCTGGCTGGCAATCTGATTGGCGGTTCGGACAATGCTGTTGCCGCTGCATTTATGTTCGCGAATTTCCCTGCCGGCTCTGAACCGACCGCGGGCGGTAGTCCGGCCAGCCACAAATAGCGGTTCGCCATCATTATTTCTCCGAGTTCCCGCGACATCTCGCCAGCCGCCGCATAGTCTTCAACGGCGCTCATGGCCTGAACCCGCAGCGCAACTGCATTTTTCGATGAATCACTCTCCAACTCTAGCATCGCCTGATGTGGGCGACCATCCATCAGGGCAGCGCGGGCCCGTAACCGCGCCCGTTCAGATCGTCTGGTGCTGTCTTCCTGTCTGTTGGCCAAAGCAAAAGTCTGTGCCGCAAACCCAAGCGAAGCGAGGCGCCTCGATAGGACTATGGCGGTATCTGTCGACAATAGATCGGTGAGCTCTGATGGCATTGCTAATGTCTGACGTAGAAAAGTCACATCGTCCGATCGCTCTGCGAGCAATTGAAGGTGCCGATTCAAGGTGACTGGCACCTCTTCTCCATTTGGCAAAGTCTTGATCAGATCCAGTGCGCTGTCGAATTCATGGCTCAAGCCAAGAGCGACTACATGAGTTCGCGCCATCATAGGTCCAATTTCGGATCGCCGGAATTCCATCGCATAAGACGCGGCAAGGCCAAGCTCTTGCGATGTTACCGCACCCCGATCAACCCAGCGTTTGTCAACCAACCGGGCCAGTGCCAATGGTGCTTCCGTCAAAGCGCCAGGGCTGGAGGCGACCTCGCTGAGCAAGGTTTCAGCGCGCTCGTCGTCACCTGCTGCCTCGGCGACCTTGGCCTTTACTCGTGTCACGCTGGAGTGTTCGGTCAGTTCGATGCGATTAACCGAGCGCAACACGCGCCGCGCGGCCTCTAGCTCCTGAGCATCGACCAAGATGGACGACACCCTTGGCCCGAGCGTGCGACGAAGATGCTCAGGCAGCCTGGCAAAGGCTTGTTCAATCGCCTCAACATCGGCTTCGGATGCCAGCTCACTTTCCGATAGAACCGCCCATAGCGCCGCGTCGCTGTCACATCGCTGTAGTTTTCTGAATGGGTTTGGTCCGGACATCTGTCGATCGTCCATGATATATGCGATGGCGGAAACCCTCGTCAGTTCGGGGGTTTGCGTCTCCATCAACCCTAATACTCTGATCGCCTCTGCCCCAAATCCATAAAACGCGTAGAGCTTGGCGAGACTGACAGCGCGCTCGTCGTCCAGATGATCAAACTCCTGATACAGCCCAGCCCTTAGGTCCGCCAACTGGCTGTGGAATGGGCGCGCTTCAGACCAGTGATCAAAGCCCAATTCGGTGGTCGAGAAACAGGTTGGCCTATCCCCGATCTGCAGCAATTCTGCACCAAGCAACCCGTTCAGATCGTCAAGTACACTCGACAGATGAATATTCGAACTCAGACTGGGCGGCACTGCCGTTCTCGAAACACTGGACGAATTACGAGGCCCGACAGGTGCCAGGTTCAGGTCAAGCAGGCTCCTATCCGCGCCTTGCAGCAGACGCGCAGACAACTGGTCCCTAAACCCCTGCCCGTTCATGTTCAGAGGCGGCAGCTTCAAATCCACTTTCAGACCCAATCTTTTGGGGTGAGATTCACGGTCTGGTTCGCGCGTCAAAACTGGCGGAGGGATGTAAGTGGTCAGCGGTGGCAATGAAATGCCTGGTGCGATGTCGACCACGATCATCGAGTTTCTGAACAAAAAGGCCGACGCGACGCAATCGCATCCGAACTCCATGTTCAAGGCGGTGCCGGGCTGGGATTGCGACAGGGACGACAGACGATTGGTTGTCAGGCGTCCAAAGACCGATCTGGTTTGAAAGGTGACGTCATCCACCTCCACGGTCAGCGTTGCGCCATTTTTCTGCTGCGCCAAAACCCAACCGGTGTCTGGGGGCACGTTGAACACAAGGCGTGTGTACCCGTCATGCTCGCCAGATCGTACCGTCACTTCCTTCGACGCTGCGCCCGATGCGACCGCAATCAGGATGGAAACCACTGCACAAAATCGTGTCATGCCGCCGCCTGCTTAAGTTCCTTCAGCGCGTCCTCAAGCTCGGTAAAGCCGGGGCGGTTGTGGGTCGGTGTGTTTTGACGCCCGACTTCAATGCACATCGCCGCGTTGTGATTGTGCAGGTTGGCAACCAGAACCTCTTTGATCAGCTGGTAAAAGTGGTTGTCCTCCTCCACCACGGATTTCAACTTACCTGAAAATGGGCCGACCAACCCATACGCCAAAAAAACCCCCAGGAATGTACCGACCAAAGCGCCACCGATCAGTTTTCCCAAAACTTCGGGCGGCTGATCGATCGACCCCATTGTCTTGATCACACCCAGAACCGCGGCAACAATCCCCAGCGCAGGCAGGCCGTCTGCCACGGTCTGCAGCGCGTGGCTGGAGTGCATCGCATGGTGAAAATTAGCCTCCATCCGTTTCTCCAGAACCTCTTCGACCTGATGCGGATCGTCATAGTTCATCGAAGCCGATCGCATGGTGTCGCAAATAAGATCAACAGCTTCCTTATCAGCCTGTATCTTGGGATACGCGGAAAAGATGCTGGAACTTTCGGGCTCTTCAATATGTTGTTCAACCTCTACCGGATTTGCACGCGCGATGCGGATTAACGAAAACAAAAGGCACAACAGGTCGCGATAATCCTCGGGTTTCCATTTTGGCCCTTTGAAGACTTTTCCCATGTCTTTGAGTGTGTGTTTTACGCCGCTCATATCGTTACTGATCAGGAACGCACCGATTGCGGCGCCGCCGATCATCATCATCTCAAACGGTAGGGACTTCATAATGATGGTCATCTTGCCGCCTGCGGCGAGATAACCGCCGAACACCATCACGAAAATGACGACAATTCCAACAATTCCAATCATTTGTGATCTCCAGCAATATCCAGTGCAGGGTTAGGGGACACGGGCATCTACTCCTGCGGGGCGTTGGCGTTGCGCCCCGCCATCACAACACTGATCGTATACGCCACTTCGGGGCTGAGACCGGCAAGGACTCCAGCTGCAGCGTCAGGCGGCATGCGCGCCAGAAAACCTGCTGCAAAAGTCGGGTCCATGGTCTCGAACAGCGCAGCGGCATCTTTGGGCTTCATGTTCTGGTACACGTCTGTCAGGCGCGTCAGATCAGTTTCCGCAGCCTTGTCCGCCACGGCCAGCGTCGCGCGCAGGGAAGCTTCGGCTTCTTGCATCGCAATTAATCTGGTCTCAATTGCCCGGTCTGCTATCTCCAGCGCTTTTTCCCTTTCGACCAAGGCATCTTCGCGCTCCTGCACGCGTTCCTCGCGACGCAAAAGTTCGGTCAATACAACCTGAACATCCCGTGTATCCGCCGAGGCAGACTTACTTTCGATAGGCTGAGGTTCTGTCGATTTGGCCAGGGCTGGCCCGGCTTCCAACCCCAACCGAATCGCAGCTGAGCCAATCATCAAAAAAGAAATCACCGCAAGAACACCACCTCGTGGATGCCCGCGCGTCTCATTTGCCGGGCGACTTCTCATTTTGGGGCCTCGTTCTGCTTGCGGTCATGCCGGAAAAACATCACGCCTTCGGGGACTTTTGCAGAGGCATCAAGGGCTGAGGCATCTCCGGATTCAGACGAGACAGCGAGCTCTTGCGCCGCGACCTTGATGTCCTGGGTCATTGAATCAGAAGGCAGGTCGTCTCTGGGGGAGGCATCCGATTTGGTAGCAGTGTCGACAGTCTCATCTGTGACAACGTCATGCATCGACGCCATCATGAGTTCCAGCCGCTGAGCCACTGTCTCCGCACGTTGAGTGAGGTCTTTAAGCACATCGCCCGATTGGTCAGAGGCCGACCGCGCGCTCTCCAGCGATGTCTTCAGCTCATCCGCCTGAGAAGACAGTACGGCAACAGCGCCGCCTACTCCCTTTTCGAGATTTGTGAACCGCTTGAGCCGTCGTGACAGCACAAAGCAATAAAGGCCCGCGCCCAGCGCGCCCGCAACCAGCAAAATATCCGCAACCAGCTCCAATTTCGCCTCCTAATTCAATACAAATTCCATGACCAGAACGTCACGCACCCGGCCTTCGCCGACGACAATTCCGATGCGCCGCAGCAGGTGCCCGCGAATGCGTATCAGGGCTAGAGAATCCTCAAGATCCGAGATTTCAACGGCGCGCAGATACCCGTTCAGGACATCCATGATTCGTGGCTGCATTTTTTCCACATCAGCGATGTACGGTGCGTTAACTTCGAGCTGCGCATGAAATTTCAGATGGCGCGACTCGCCCGTATTCACAGATACGATGACAGGCGGAAGATCGACGAATCCCACATCTGCAAGTGCCTTAGCGGGCATGTCTTCCTGGGTTTCATCAATGGCGGCCTTTTCTGCCTTGGCGCCGAAGGGCAACACCCCGGACGAAGTCAGAAAATACCCAGCGGCCGCGCCTGAGATCGCCAGAATCAACCCTACAATCAACCCCATTTTCCCCTTTTTTACAGGGGCCTCCGCCTGTTCTGCAGTTGCGTCGGTCATGACGTCCTCATTCATCCAATCTGCAACTGTCATAACCCTGTATGGACTAACCGATTGTTAAGGGCATTCGGCCAAACAAGAGGGGTGCCGGGCAGAATGTCGGCGAGTCGGAGGTGAGTGTGCAGCAGATCGGAACCGTCTGGGCGGGTTTGGACAGGCGAAAACAAATTGTCGTCGCTGGTGCGGTTGTGCTGGTCTTTCTTGGTGTATTGGGGATGTCACGGCTTGTGTCCGCGCCGTCGATGACACTGCTATATGCAGGGCTGGAAAGCGGTGCCGCAGGGGACATCGTCCGTTCGCTGGATCAGCGTGGTGTGCCATACGAGATTCGTGGCGGGTCCATCTATGTTCCAGGCGCAAAGCGGGACGAATTGCGCATGATGTTGGCCAGCGAAGGCTTGCCTGCAAACAGTAACCGTGGGTACGAACTGCTAGATACACTCAGCGGTTTTGGTACCACGTCGCAGATGTTCGATGCCGCCTATTGGCGCGCGAAAGAGGGCGAGTTGGCGCGCACGATCGTCGGCGGTCGCCATATCAGCCAAGCTCGGGTTCATATTGCAAATGCATCGGCGAACCCGTTTCAGCGAAGCGTCGCTCCAACCGCCTCGGTCTATCTGGTTCCATCGGGGTCAGATATCACTGGCGATCAGGCCAAGGCGGTTCGCTTTCTTGTGTCATCCGCCGTCAGTGGTCTGGCGCCCGAGAACGTGGCTGTTATTGATTCCAACGGATCCGTAATCGGAGGGCAGGAGACGGCGGTGGCCGCTGATACGGCCGATGATAAGTCCCGCCAATTGCGCGAACGGGTTTTGCGCCTGGTCGAGGCTCGGGTTGGCACTGGCAACGCTGTGGTCGAGGTTAGCGTCGATACCGTGACCAAAACGGAATCGATCCGCGAACGGCGCTTTGATCCCAAAGGTCGCGTTGCGATTAGCACGGATGTTGAAGAGAAATCGGATAGCGCCCGCAACCAGTCGTCTGATGTAACTGTTGCGTCGAACCTGCCTGATGGTGATGGTGCAGGGGGTGATGAATCGAATTCGACGGCGACGCAAACCCGCGAACGTGTGAACTATGAAGTGTCCGAGACCGAGCTTGAGGTCCATAATGCACCTGGGGCAATCAAACGGCTGACGGTTGCCGTATTGGTCAATGGCATGCGCGCAGTTGACGCCGCCGGTGCCGAAACCTTTACACCGCTGCCGCAGACCGAGCTCGACGCGTTGGAAGAGCTTGTTGCATCTGCCGTCGGGTTTGATCCCGAACGTGGGGATGTAATCACATTGAAATCTCTGGATCTGCCAGCTGCTGAACCTCAGGGGACGCTGGTCTCGGCGTCGATGTGGCAGAAGATCCATCTGGATGCGATGTCGCTCATCCAAATGGCCGTTCTGGCGATTGTCTCTCTGGTTCTGGCGTTGTTTGTCATCCGACCGATCTTGATGAAACCCGCAATGGCCCAGGCCTTACTGCCAGCCGGTGCAGCACCTGTAGCGGACGATGCCCCGCTGCTAACGGGCGAAATTGCGGCGGCTGACGGATCGGACTTTTCGCAACTTCCGGCGCAAGCCAATGTACCGGCGCTCGGCTCCGCTGTGTCAGAAGATCCGGTGGATCGGCTTCGGTCCATGATCGGTGACAAGCAGGAGGAGACAGTGGAGATCCTTCGCAGTTGGCTTGAAGAAGGCGAGGAGCGTGCGTGATGTCCATTACCCATCTTCTTGAAGACTTCACGGTGCAGTCCGGCGGCGGCAAGATTCATCTGCTGGATGACGAAGCATTGGAAGAACAAAACCTTGCGGTCTTTGAAAAGGGGTATGGCGCCGGGTGGGAAGACGCGATGCAGGCGCAAGAACAAAGCCAAGGGCAGGTCTCGGCCGAGCTTGGCAATGCATTGCAGGACATGTCGTTCACCTACCAAGAGGCAATCAACCGCATGACGCTGTCGCTGGAACCGATGTTCCAGAGCCTGACCCGCATCGTTCTGCCGGACACTATGGAGCGCGGCTTTGCGGCCCGGATGGTCGAGCAATTGTGTGGCATGGCTGGTGAACAGATTGAACAGCCGATGCAGATCAGGGTGCCCAAAGGGTGTGCCAAAGACGTCGAGGCGATGATTCCATCCGACTTATCGCCGACCCCGCGCGTGATTGAGGATGCGTCGCTGGACCCGGGCCAAGCGCGGTTGCAAGTGGGCGTTTCCCGACGCGAGATCGATTGCAGCGCTCTGCTGGCTTCGGTCGCGCACGCATTCGATTCCTATGTGTTTGAGGCAAGAGAGGCTTTGTCAAATGAGTGATACTCAGACCCCGAAATCAGATAAGCCGAACCCGTTTGATTCTGTTCCGATCGAAGTAACCGTGTCGGTTGGCTGTGCACGCCCTTTGATCAAGGACCTGTTGAACATGGGCGAGAACGCTGTGTTGACCTTGGACAAGCGGATTGAGGATCCGGTTGACCTGTATGTCGGAGACCAATTGGTTGCACGCGGTTTGCTCGAGGAAATGGAGGGCGATCAAGCCGGTCAACTGGCTGTGCGATTGACGGAAATTGCGGATCTGCAAAATGGGATCGGGTAATGCGCGCCCTGATCTGGTTGGTTTGTGCAGCTGTATTTCTAAGCCCGTCGCTTGCCGTGGCACAGGAGCTGACGCTTTCGCTGGGCGAAGGCGGGTCAATCTCGGCCCGGACCATCCAGCTGATTCTGCTGATCACCGTGCTGAGCCTTGCGCCTGGATTAGCGATCATGATCACTTGTTTTCCGTTTTTGATCACCGTTCTGGCCATCCTGAGACAAGGTATCGGGCTGCAGCAATCACCACCAAACATGTTGATCGTAAGCCTGGCTCTGTTTCTGACTTACTTTATCATGGAGCCCGTGTTTACCGAGGCTTGGACCGATGGAATCCGCCCACTGGTTGAAGAAACGATGGGTGTTGAAACAGCATTAGAACGAGCATTGGAGCCATTCAGGGTATTTATGGCCAACCGTTTGGACGTGGACACGTTCTATGCCATGGCGGCATTACGACCCGGAGGCGACGCGCTGGAACTGTCGGCCCAGGCCCCGCTTTCGGTTCTGATGCCGTCTTTTATGCTTTCCGAGATTGCCCGGGCCTTTCAGATCGGCTTTCTGATCTTTCTGCCGTTTTTGATCATCGATCTAGTGGTAGCTGCTGTTCTTATGTCCATGGGTATGATGATGGTGCCGCCCGCGATTGTTTCACTGCCGTTCAAACTGGCGTTCTTTGTGATCGCCGACGGATGGGCACTGATCGCCAGCGCCTTGGTGCGCAGTTACATGCCATGACACCTGTCAGGGTGTTCCATCAAAGGGCGCGTTTGCGGCATAACCGCCAGTTCTCAAGGACTGTGTTGAGGAACCGCAAAATAGGCAGGTTCGAACACACTCAGTCTTAACCCGTCCGGTCAAGGTCCTTGATCAGCTGGTTCAGGTTGCCTTTTCTTGCATCCAGCATTGCGCCGATTTCGGTTCGTTCGGTCAGCAGCAGGTTCACGCCTTCGATGAACATGTTGTAGAACTTGTCACGCCCCGATTTGTCGGACACAAGAAAAGTCACATCAAAAGGTGCGGAACCGCGCAGTTTCACCAGGGTTCTGACCTCGTACCCCGCTTTGATCTTTCGGGCGTTACGTACATTAACCTCGCCCCCGATGAATTCCCGGAAGCGGCGGCCGTACTTGCGCGAGATATATCCCTGAAACGCCTTGGTGAACTTTTTCAGCTGCGACGGGCTGGCGGTGCGGGCATCCACACCCAACGCATAGCGCGCCATAATCGGCACGTCGGCATATTGCACAAAGATCTTTTCGAAATCACGCAACATGGCGTTTTCCGATTTGCCCGATGCGATCACGCGATTGATTTCGGTTACCACGCTGTTCACCAGTGCCTTGGCGCTTGCCTCAGTCTGGGCAAATGCGGACACAGGTATCGCTGTCAGTGCTACACCCGTCAGGGTGGTCGCAATAAAATGGCGTCGGTTCAAGGCGTTACTCGGCATAGGGGTCCTCGTAGGGGTCTAAATAGGGGTCCCTGACTGGGTCGGTTCCGATGTCGGCATAGGGATCGGTGTAAAGGTCCAGATAGGCATCCTCGTCATCCCTTGCCAGTTCAAACCGGCGATTCTGCAAATAGATCAGACGCGCCTGCGCATAACTGTCGGCGCTGTCATACAAGATCGAATCGACCGTGTCCGAGAACCGACCCCGGTCGCCCATCCGCCGTACAACCTCGGCATAGACACCCAGATTGTCGGCCGGGCGCGTTGGCGTGAAATTGATGGGGTTCGAGAACAGGTTGACCACGACACCCACGGCATCGCGGGTGGTCGAGGGGCCATAGAACGGCAGTTCGACATAAGCACCTTCGCCAAAGCCCCAGACATGTAGTGTTTCCCCGAAATCGGTATCAACCGGAGGCAGGTTCAGTTCGTCTGCAGGGGCGGATAACCCAAATCCGCCAACTGTCATGTTGATCACGAACCGCAAAAGTGCGTTACCCATCTGCTTGGGGTTGCCCTGCAGCAGATAGTCAACCGCCTGTCCAGGCAGAGAGATATTCTCGGCGAATGTGCTAAAGCTGGTGACCATCGGGTCGGGAACGATTTTCACATAACCTTTCGAGGCCGGACGAAACAGGAACCGATCCAGGCCCAGGTTGAATTTGTGAACGGATCGGTTTGTGTCTTCATACGGGTCAAAAACCTGACCGCGGGCGGCTTGATCTGAAGGTTGTGAGGCGCACGCAGTCAATACGAACACCAGCGGAAGAACAACAAGATGTTTTAGGCGAAGTCTGCTTAACACGGTCTTTGTTACTCCAAAGCGGCCCAGCACCTTCGCGACCAGGCATTCAATCAACAATGTAGTGCTGTATCGGCACAAGTCGTTGTCACATAGATGTTTCGGGTCAAAATTGAAACACCTTGCGTTTAACCCGCCTGCCGGTCCGGGGTAAAGTGACACCGGTTCAACAGTTCGGAATAAGAGAAGTTATGCCAAGATTGCAGGCATTCCAGAAAATACTGGTTTCCGGCTTTCCCAATCCGATCTTCCCGGTTAGCGTCCGCCCGAGTCGAAAACAGGGAGGATCATAAATGAGCATCGCAGCCAATTTGGAAAGCCTGGGTGTGACCTTGCCCGATGCACCTGCACCAGCGGCAAACTATGTGCCTTTTGTGCGTGTCGGTAACATCGTCTACGTCTCAGGCCAGATATCAAAGGCAGATGACCTGATCACCGGCAAACTGGGGGATGACATGGATGTCGCAGCAGGCGCTGCGGCGGCAAAGGTTTGTGCCATCAATCTGCTTGCGCAGGTCAGGGCGGCCTGCGGTGGAGACATCGAAAAGCTGGTGCGTGTGATCAAGTTGACTGGCTTTGTGAATTCAACCGCAGATTTCACAGACCAACCACAGGTGATCAACGGGGCCTCAGATTTCCTTGTCGAGGCTTTGGGGGATGCAGGTCGTCATTCCCGTTCAGCTGTCAGCGCTGCATCATTGCCACTGGGTGTCGCTGTTGAAATCGAAGGTATTTTCGAGGTTCAATGACACCGTCTCTGCCAGCAGAGTTCCTGCAAACCCCGGTCGCACATCGGGCGCTGCATGACAAAACGCAAAACCGTCCGGAAAACAGCCGGGCGGCCATTCGTGCTGCCGTCGAGGCCGGGTATGGGATTGAGGTCGATCTTCAGCTGACCTCGGATGATCGCGCGATGGTGTTTCACGACTACGACATGGCCCGATTGACCGGGCAGTCTGGTCCAATCCGGCAGATCACCGCTACGCAGGCGTCATCCACCACGTTGCTGCACGCTGACGATGGCATTCCGACGCTGGATGAAGTGCTGGATCTGGTTGCTGGCAAGGTGCCGTTGTTGATCGAGCTCAAGGATCAGGACGGGGCGATGGGCACGGATGTCGGGGCTCTCGAACAGGATGCTGTTCGCGCGTTGCAAGGATATGATGGCCCGCTGGCGCTGATGTCTTTCAATCCAAACAGCGTGGCCGAACTGGCTCGTCTGGCGCCGGATTTGCCGCGCGGTCTAGTGACCAGTTCATATGATCCGCAGGATTGGCCCCTGTCTGAAGAAACTTGCAGCCATCTGCGCGCGATTCCCGACTTCGATCGGGTCGGCGCCAGTTTCATCAGCCACGAAGTCCACGATCTGGCCCGTCCCCGAGTCGCTGAACTCAAATCGAAGGGTGTACCGATACTGTGTTGGACGGTCCGGTCGCCCGAACAAGAAGCAGAAGCGCGCAAGGTTGCCGACAATGTGACCTTTGAGGGGTATTTGGCCGCACAACCGGGTTGATCCCGCCGCGTCCCACCACAAATACTGATCAGGTGCGGAGGGCATATGGATCAGGCACAGATCGAGGTTCAGATTCTGGGATCGCTCTCGCAGATTGCTGCGGCAGAGTGGGACAGTTGTGCTTGTCCCGATGCGGCAGATGGCGGGCGTCCGTTAGATCCGTTTACCACACATCGGTTCCTGCTGGCGCTTGAAGAAAGCGGTTCCGTCGGTCGTGGTACTGGCTGGCAACCGCAGTACCTGACCGCCTTTCTGGATGGCATGTTGATTGCGGCAGCACCGATGTATGCCAAATCCCACAGCCAGGGCGAGTATATCTTCGATCACAGCTGGGCGCATGCTTACGAAAGTGCCGGCGGACGCTATTACCCTAAATTGCAGATCACCGTGCCCTTTACGCCAGCTACCGGGCGGCGCTTTCTGGTGCGCCCCGGGTACGAAGGGATTGGCATGTTGGCGTTGGTGCAGGGCGCGGTGCAATTGGCGGCGGACAATCAGGTGTCGTCGCTGCACGCAACCTTCTGTACCCAGGATGAGGCGCTGGCGGGTGAGCAGATGGGGCTTATGGTGCGCAGCTCGCAGCAGTTTCACTGGCTCAACAATAACTATGCGGATTTCGCCGGTTTTCTCGCCGACTTGTCCTCGCGCAAACGCAAGAACATTCGCAAGGAACGCGCACAGGCGGGAGATTTCGGGGGCGAGATCCGCACCCTGACGGGATCTGATCTGAGGCCGGAGCATTGGGATGCATTCTGGGAGTTTTATCAGGACACTGGCGCGCGCAAATGGGGTTCGCCATATCTTACGCGCCAGTTTTTTGATATCGCGCAGGAAACCATGACGGACGACATGGCGCTGGTTTTGGCCGAACGCAATGGCGTTCCGATCGCAGGTGCGCTTAACTTCATTGGTCGCGAAACACTTTTTGGTCGCTATTGGGGCTGTGTTGAACACCACGCCTGCCTGCATTTTGAGCTGTGCTACTATCAGGCAATCGACTTTGCCATTGCTCATGGGCTTGCCCGTGTCGAAGCCGGTGCGCAGGGTGAACACAAGCTGGCGCGCGGCTATTTGCCCACGCTCACCCACAGCCTGCATTGGATTGGCGATCCAGGATTTGCAGATGCGGTAAAAAAGTATCTAGACGCCGAAGGCCGTGCAGTGGGAGAAGAGATCGAGATTCTGACGGATTACGGCCCGTTTAGAAAATCGAACCCGGAGGAACAGCAATGACCGAACTTTTGTCTACTGAAACCCGCGGACCCCTGCTGGATCCGCTGTTCAACAACGGCTGGACCATGGTTGAAGGCCGGGACGCGATCACCAAGACCTTCATATTCGACAATTTCGTCGCTGCATTTGGCTGGATGACGCAAGTGGCAATCTGGGCCGAAAAGTGGAACCATCACCCCGAATGGTCGAATGTGTACCGCACAGTCGACGTGGTGCTGTCCACCCACGACGTGGGCGGTTTGTCGTCGCTGGATGCAAAGCTTGCGCGCAAAATGGACAGCTTGCTTTAGCCTCTGTCGCTGCCTGATCCAACGCCGCCAGCCAAAGACGCTACCACACCCATCTGTTTGAATTCGGACGGTGTTACCGTGCCATCGTTGACATTGATGTTAGACGGTATCCCGGTCGTGCGGTTGCCGATGGACCGAACGCTGCGTGCGGCCGGGTTTATGTCCAGGCACCGCGTATCATAGCAGGTCAGACCGCTGGTATTGATCTGAATACGGGGCTGGCCGTCCGCGCCGGTGACAACCGGGGCCTGAGGCACGTCACATGCCGCCAGCAGCGCAAGCGCGCTCAGGCCGATCCATTTGCTCATACCATGCTCCTGTCAGAGTTGGCCTAGTCCAACTGGCTATTTCCGTCCTGATCCGCCGCATTGAAATCTAGGTTCATCTGGGCGTCGTATTCAGCTCTGGAGATAAGGCTATCTTTGTTGCGGTCAACTTGCTGGAACTGCTTGATGTCCAGAAACGGCTTGGCTTCGTCCAGACCCAGCGTGCCGTTCTTGTCGTCATCCATTTCCTGAAACGCATAGTCGGAAAAGGCGTTGAACTCGTCCTTGGACAGAAACCCATCATTGTTGGTGTCGATCGCGTTCAACTCTTTTTCATGCAACTCAGCCACGGTTTCGGCGCTGACGGCATTCGCCAGAAACATGGCAGCGACAAGGATAACTGCGCGCTTCATTCCAAACCCCCTCAGCATGAGAACCTCTGACCTTCAATGCCCCCGGCAGCGGCGCCCGCCGCAGTGAGGATTGATTTGCCAGACCCGCCCCCAAACTGGTTGCCAATGGCGCCGCCGATCAACGCGCCCCCAAGGGTTCCGCCGAGACATGCGATTTCGTGTTGCCGTGCGGCTTGTTGTTGCGGCGTGGGTGCAGGGCCGCAGGCCGCCAACAGACCCGCCCCGCCCAAGATAACAGAATACAAACTAAGTTTCACAAATGAGCCCCCAATAAGACGGGTCCAGTATTGGTCCATCTGGGGAGTGTATCAAGTTAAATACACTTCATGTGGCCCCAGCACTGCCGGGGCCAAACTGGATCAAATGACGTCCAGCAGTCCTTCGCCTGCCGAAGTTTCACAGACACCTGGGTTTTCTTCCAGGTTCAGGGCGACGACTTTGCCGTCTTCGACCAGCATGGCGTAGCGCTTGGACCGTGCAATCAGGCCCACGGGTGGTGCATCAAAATCCATTCCCAGTGCCTTGGTAAATTCCGATGAGGCATCGGACAGCATGGTCAGACCGGCCGCGCTGGCACCTGTGGATTCGCCCCAAGCGCTCATCACAAAGGGATCGTTGACCGAAATGCAGATGATCTCGTCTACACCCTTTGCGTCGAACTGATCTTTGGTCCGCATGAAGCTGGGCACGTGCGCAGTTGTGCAGGTGCCGGTATATGCCCCAGGCACAGCAAAAATGACGACCTTCCGGCCTTTTGTCTTGTCTGAAACCTGAACGCCTTCGGGGCCTTCAGCGCCCATCTGGATCAGTGTGGCATCGGGCAGAGTATCACCGGTAGAAATCATTTTGTGCTCCTGTCGATTGGATTTGCAGAGTCAGTCCCTGCCGCAATATAGGTGGTCGGACGAAAGTGACCACGTGAATTCGACAGGGTGGGAGGAACATGAGCCATATTGTCGTGATAGGTGCCGGACAGGCGGGTGCATCGCTTGTTGCCAGGCTGCGAAAAGATGGGTTCGAAGGCGATATCACCCTGATTGGGGCCGAGCCGCATCTGCCATATCAGCGCCCGCCACTGTCCAAGGCCTACCTGCTGGGCGAGATGGAGCTGGAACGTTTATTCCTGCGCCCCGAGAGCTTTTATACCGATAACAGCATCACCCTGCGTTTGGGTCAGCGCGTGACGGGCATCGATGCCAAGGCCAAGACTGTGACGTTGGGCGATGAGGTTATTTCCTATGACGAGCTTGCCCTGACCACCGGATCAGACCCGCGTCGGTTGCCCGCTGCGATAGGCGGTAATCTGGATGGTGTGCACGTGGTGCGCGATCTGGCGCATGTAGACGATATGGGCCCCTGGGTCACAGAAGGTGCGCGCGCACTGATCGTGGGCGGCGGCTATATCGGGCTTGAGGCCGCCGCCGTGTGCGCCAAGCGCGGGGTCAAGGTAACGCTGGTCGAAATGGCGGATCGTATCCTGCAACGTGTTGCTGCTCCTGAAACCAGCGACTATTTTCGGGCCTTGCACAGCGACTACGGCGCAGACATACGCGAAGGGGTTGGGCTGGATCGTCTGGTGGGCGAGAATGGCAAGGTGACGGGCGCCGTCTTGACCGATGGATCCGAGCTTGAACTGGATTTCGTTATCGTCGGCGTCGGGATCGCGCCGGCAACCCAGCTGGCCGAGATGGCGGGGCTGACGTTGGACAACGGAATCAAGACCGATGCCCATGGCCGCACCTCTGATCCGTCAATCTGGGCGGCCGGTGACTGTGCGTCTTTCCCGCACAAGGGGGATCGCATCCGGTTGGAAAGCGTGCCCAACGCAATCGATCAGGCCGAGATCGTCGCCCAGAATATGCTCGGCGCGGCCAAGGATTATGTGGCGACGCCTTGGTTTTGGTCGGATCAATACGACGTCAAATTACAGATCGCGGGCCTGAACACCGGCTATGATCGCGTGGTGACGCGCAAGGGCGAAGGGGCAACTGTTTCCTTCTGGTACTACAAGGGCGATCGGCTGATTGCCGTTGACGCAATGAACGATCCGCGTTCCTATATGGTCGGCAAGCGCTTGATCGAGATGGGGAAAACAGCCGATCCGACTGTGGTGGCTGACCCGGATGCGGACCTGAAGCCGTTGCTTAAAGCGTGAGGATTATTGCCGGAGCGTTCCGGGGTCGCGCCCTGACCTCGGTTGGCAAAGGAGATGTGGGCGCGCATCTGCGCCCCACCACCGACCGGGTGCGCGAAAGCCTGTTCAACGTTCTGAGTCATCAGATCGATTTTGACGGCTTGCGCGTACTGGACCTGTTCGCGGGCACTGGCGCTTTGGGGCTTGAGGCGCTGTCGCGCGGCGCGTCTTATGTGACTTTTGTCGACGATGGTCGTGCGGCGCAGGCTCTGATCCGCAAAAATATTGACTTGACCGGCAGCAAAACCTGCACCGAGCTGATCCGCCGGGACGCAACGCGGTTGGGGGATAATCCAAGCCCGGGGTACGATCTGGTCTTCCTCGATCCGCCTTATGGTAAGGCGCTGGGCGAAAAGGCTTTGGCCAAAATCACGCAGGGTGGTTGGCTGGCTGATGACGCCCTGATCGTCTGGGAGGAAAGGGCCCCAATGACAGCGCCCGAGGGTTTCGATCTGCACGATACGCGGAAATATGGCGACACCCATATCTCATTGATGTGGTGGAAGGGGGCGTGACATGCATGATCTGGTGATTTTCGATTGCGATGGCGTTCTGGTCGATAGCGAGGTTCTGTCCAATCAGGTCATAGTCGACAATCTTGCGGGCTATGGTGTGCATCTTTCCTTGAACGAATGCATGTCGCTTTTTGTCGGCGGAACCATGACTGGTGTCCGCGACAAAGCCCGGACGCTAGGCGCGGATTTGCCCGACGCGTGGATCGATCAGATTTACGCCCAGACCTACGAGGTTTTGCGCGCAGGGACGCCTCTGATCGAGGGTATCCCCGAACTGTTGGCACAGCTTGATGCGCAGGGAATCCCATTCTGCGTTGCTTCAAACGGGCGGCCTGAAAAGATGCAGATCACACTGGGTCAAAACGGCTTGTGGGACCGTTTTAGCAACGTCATGTTCTCGGCCTATGTTCTGGGGGTCGGCAAACCCGACCCCACCATGTTTCGGACCGCAGCCCGGCATTTTGACGCTAAATCGCCTGTCGTCATCGAAGACAGTGAAAATGGCGTTACCGCTGCCATCAAGGCGGACATGCGCTGCCTTGGGTACGCCGCCCATGACGACGGCGCCCGGTTGGCTGCACTTGGCGCCGAGGTCTTTTCCGATATGGCGCAAGCCCCACAGCTTTTGGGGCTTTGACGCGACTATGTTATGGTTTGCAGATGGACCGCGCCATTCCCCCGCCACTCTGGGCCTTTTTGCAGGACACCGATGCCGTCACCGGTCCGCCTCCAAAACCTATGCGCACACCGATCTTCATCCATGACGCTGTCACGCCATGGGGCCCAGAGACGATGCTGCTAAAGCTATTGCGCGAGCAGGTCGCCGATCAGGACGAATAAGTCGGGTGGTACTTGCCGCCCGGTGAGAGGGTGAAAATCTCGACCCCGTCCGCCGTGACACCCACCGAATGTTCAAACTGGGCTGACAGTGATTTGTCGCGCGTCACCGCAGTCCAATCATCGGCCAGCGTTTTGGTCTCGGGGCGGCCTAAATTTACCATTGGCTCAATGGTAAAGAACATGCCTTCTTCCAGCTTTGCACCGGTGCCCGGACGCCCATAATGCAGAACGTTCGGCGGCGCGTGGAACACCCGGCCCAACCCATGGCCGCAGAAGTCGCGCACAACGCTCATCCGATGCGCTTCGACATAGGCCTGAATCGCGTGACCGATATCACCGAACGTGTTGCCCGGCTTGACCATCTCGATGCCTTTGAACAGCGCATCATGGGTCACCTGAATAAGTCGTTCGGCCTTGCGCGGCAGTTTTCCGGCCACATACATGCGCGAGGTGTCTCCGAACCAGCCATCGACAACAACGGTCACATCAACGTTCAGGATGTCGCCATCTTTCAGCTTTTTATCGCTAGGAATACCATGGCAAACCACGTGATTGACGCTGATACAGCTGGCGTGTTGATAGCCCTTGTAACCTATGGTCGCCGAGGTCGCGCCCGCATCCTCGACCATCTGTGTGATGATCCGATCAATCTCGCCAGTGGTTTGGCCAACAACGACATGGTCAGCGACATCATCCAGAATCCGCGCAGCCAGTTCCCCTGCCGCGTGCATTCCGGCAAAGTCACCCTGTTCATAGATGCGGATACCGTCCTTTGTCAGACGGCCACGATGTTCTTTCATCGACGCTAGGCTCCAAATGTTTCGCGCAGCACTCCTTTTACGCTGCTTGCGCAGAAAGTACCAGAGGGCGCGGCGTCGCATTGTAATGCTGTTGATCAAGTATCATATCGAAACAAATAGACCCTCGGAAATTTTTTGAGTGAACCGGGGCATGGTCTGTTCGAATTAATGAGACAGATAGGGCTTTGAAAATGATTAATAAATTCGACCCTGTGGGTGCCGAAGTGTCTGTTATTAGTGATTTGTTAAAAAATGGTCGTCCGGACAAAGCATACAAACGGGCAACCAAGGCCGCAAAAAAATGGCCGAAAGTGTCCGCTTTGCCCAAGCTCGCGGGATTGTGTGCGGTCCAGCAACAGAAATTCAAACTGGCGCAGACGAACTTTGAACGTGCGTGGCATTTGGATCCTGAAAACCAGGAATTGATCCAGAATTACGGGTTGAGTCTGGTACAGGGTGGAAATTCCGAAGACGCTTTGCGTTTCATCGACAAAGTTGGCACCCGGGCGGCTTTGACGCCATCCCAGCTTTACATTCAGGCGCTGGCGCTGCTGCGTGAAAACGAAGATGAATTGGCCCTGGTGGCCATAGAAAAAGTGATTAAACAGCAACCGAAGAATTTGCAGGCTCTATGCCTGAAAGCCGATATCCTGGACGAGTTGCGCGAATGGACACGTGCGATTGACTTGCTAACCACACTTGTTGAACAAAACCCCAGATTTCACTTTGGCCGTTTGCGTCTGGCCAAGGCGCATGTCGGAATGGGGCAGATCGATGAAGCAATAACTCATGCTCGTGTGGCCCTTGATTTGATTCCGGACCATCCCGAAACGCTTGAATTCATGACGACACTGCCAAACCTGTCGCCGGATGATCGGTTGAAGCTGAAGGCCAATATATCCCAGACTCTTGAAGGCAAGCGGTCCTCTGGTCGCGAAGGGGCTGCGGTCGTTCATTTTGCAGCGGCGAGCCTGGCGCGTCACGACAAGGATACCGCGGTTGAGATGCAGCACCTGTCCGAGGCCCATGGATTTCTGCGCGAGGGCCTGAAGGAGTGGGACTCGCGCAACGATAAGCAATGCCGCAAGATTCTGGCCGCGTCTTTGCCAAACCCTACACCCGGACCACGAACCGATATTCCCCGACCGATATTTGTCGTTGGTCTGCCGCGATCCGGCACAACTCTGGTCGAGCGTATCTTGTCTGCCCATAGCGGTGTTCAGGGTCTGGGTGAACTTGCGTCAGTGCACCACTGGGCCCGAAAGGCCCATGCTCAGCCGTCCGAATGGCAAGCAGCGGATAAACTGGCCGATCATTATGCCGAAAACTTGCCAAACCTGACCGAAGGCGCGGTGGCTTTTGTGGATAAGGCGCCGGGGAACTACGCGTATCTCGGGGCAATTGCCCAGGCCTTCCCCGATGCTGTTATCCTGAACGTCGAACGCGATCCCCGGGATGTTGCCCTGTCGATGTGGCGCACGCATTTTGGTGCGGCTGGGTTGTATTTCACACATGACCTGAAATGGATGGCGGCCGAGGCAAACCGATATCGCCGCTATGTTCTGCATTGGCAGCACCAGCTGCCGGGTCGGATTCACAACATCGGGTACGAGCATCTGGTCAGCAATCTGAAAGACACGGTCGAAGACCTTGCCCGGATCTGCGATCTTCAGTTCCAAGAGGCTATGCTGTCGCCACATGACCTGTCCGATGCCGTCAAAACCGCAAGCAACTTACAAGTCCGACAGCCTGTGAACACGTCTTCGGTCGGGCGTTGGCAATCTGTGGCAGACCATTTCAAACCGTTCGTCAAAGCCCTTGATAAGGACTTGTGGCCGGATCTTAAGACTTTGTGAGGTAATATGTTGGTCTGACCTGTGTTGGGAGCGCCCGTTCAAGGAATTGTCGCTTCCGGCACAGGTCAGTCAGAGACTATTTTACTGGGACGGAACCCAAGCCAGCGCGCGCTGAGCCCGGACTCCTTGATTGCGATTTTCAAACGGTTAGAGAAGAAGACTCTGCTGAGAACGTTGCGATCCATCCAGAAATCCAGATCACTGGCGGCAGACGGGTTTACGGCCAGCTTGTTATTCCCCTCGGGGTCGACCTGTCAAACTTCGGTGCTCTCAACAACTGCTCGTAACCCGGCGGACAGTTTTGGCTCAAAAGTCTTTCGGCAGAATTGGCAGCACTCAGTCTTCAAAGAGGTTTAAGCCTTAGTTCACAGCAGTTTACCTGAAATCAATCGGTCGTCTATCTCAATCCCCTCGGGCGAAACCCGAGTTCCATAGATCAGCCGTTCTACGCCCTGTGCTTGTGCCGCATCAAATGCCGCCGCATAGGTCGGGTCAATGTCTGCTGCCAGTGCAAATCGATGACAATCCGTGCGTTGCACCAGATACAACATGATCGCGCGATGACCTTGCTGGGTCATCGCCTCCAGTTCCCCCAAATGCTTGGTGCCGCGGGCGGTGACGCTGTCGGGAAACTCGGCCAGACCGGGTTGGCGCGATAGGGTGACGCTTTTGACCTCAACATAGGCATCCGGCAGCCCTGGTTGGGTCAGTAGGAAATCAATGCGACTGTTTTCGCCGTATTTCACCTCGGGTCGCACGGTTTGATAGGCGGCCAGTTCGGAAACCTCACCTGCTTCAAGCGCGGAACGCAGGGCTTTGTTGGGCACGGATGTGTCGACGCCGGTGAAATGCCCATTCTCATGATCGACCAGCCGCCAGCCGTATTTCAGCTTTTTCTTGGGGTCGTCATTGGGCTCCAGCCAGATTTTTCTACCCGGCTCGGCCAGTCCCAGCATTGAGCCTGGGTTGGCGCAGTGGGCGGTGATCTCACGCCCGTCCTCCAGCGTGCAATCGGCCAGAAAGCGTTTGTAGCGGCGGATCAGGCGGGCGGGAACAAGAGGCGTCGGGAATCTCATACCCACCGCCATATCGCGCACCCGCCCGCAAGAAAAGGGTCAGACCAGACCCGCCATCACGCCGCCGTCGACATCCCAAACCGCCCCGGTGACCCAGGACGCGTCATCCGAAAGCAGATGGGTGATTGTGTTGGCTACATCCTCGGGCCGACCGACGCGACCAATCGGGTGGAAGGCATCAAATCCGCTGGTCAGAGTGTCTTCGATCTGGTCCGGGTCGATGAACGCGCCGTAGATTGGCGTCACCACAACCGCAGGTGAAACAGCGTTGACGCGGATGCCGTGGGCCGCCAGCTCCATTGCAAGATGCTGGGTCAGTGAATGCAACCCAGCCTTGGCCATCGAATAGGCCGAGGACGGCGTCGCCCGAACCGCCTGCTTGGCCCACATAGAGCCTATGTTGACGATGCTGCCACTGCCGTTGGCCTTCATGTTCTCAGCCACGGTTTGGGTGATGAAAAACGTAGCGCGGTTTAAGTCCATGTAGCTGTCATAGTCTTCAAACCCATGCTCAAGGAACGGTTTGGGCGAGAATGTTCCAGCCGCGTTGATCAGACCCACGATGTGCTTGTCGCTTGTCTTGATCTGTTCAATCAAGGCTTCGACCTCGGCTGCATTGCGCAGGTTGACCTGCTGGGTTTCCGTAGAAGCGTCCAGCTCGGCCTTGGCGCCGTTCAGCTTGGCAGTTGACGAGCCGACCAGCGTGACATGCTGTCCCTTGGCCACGAGCTGCCTTGCTGCAGCCAGGCCCATTCCACTGGATCCACCGATGATAAGAGTTGTCGTTTGTGTCATGATCAGATTCCCTATCTACTGATAGGTAGATATATTGGAGTGGCGGTTTCCTTTTCAACCCCCTATCTAATGATAGATAGATTTCTTGGACGCGTGACCCATGGCAAAATCAGATAAACCCCTGACCGAGACGGCAACTCGTATCCTGGACGTGGCCGAGCGTATGGCGCGGCTGGGCGGGTATAACGCCTTCAGTTTCCGCGATATCGCCAGCGAAATTGGCATCAAATCAGCCAGTATTCACTACCACTTCCCCACCAAGGAAGACTTGGGGGAGGTGCTGGTCAAGCGATACACCGAGCGGTTTCTGGACGCGTTGGGCCAGCCCGATGGGGCCTCTCCCATGGAACTACTCGCGCGGTATGTGCAGGTGTACCGATCGGCCCTGATCGAACAAGACCTGATGTGCTTATGCGGTATGTTCGGTGCAGAGATTGCAAAACTCCCCGACCCTGTGTCCAAGCGGACGCGCGAATTTTTTGAACGCAACCTTGCGTGGCTTGAAACCGTGTTCCAAGCGGCTGAGTCAAAGGATCCAAGAGCGCGTGCCGGTGAAACCATTGCCCAACTGGAGGGAGCGATGATCTTGGCACGGTCGCTGAATGACATGGACCTTTTCAACAGGATCACCGCAAATTTGCCGACAGAATCCTTGCGTCACTAACAATGGGACCTTGCGAGGCCGGTCAGGACGGATATCTTGCCCACACGTCGCAGCAAGAAAGGACAGGCCATGTCAAACCCAACCGCAGCCATGCTGGTGATCGGGGACGAAATCCTGTCGGGTCGTACGCGTGATGCCAATATGCACTATCTGGCCGGGGAACTGACCAAACAAGGCATCGATCTGAACGAAGTTCGCATCGTAAGTGACGATGCGCCCGCGATTGAGGCGGCGGCCAAAGCATTGTCTGAAACATATGACCACGTGTTTACCAGTGGTGGCATCGGTCCGACCCACGACGATATTACCGCTGATTGCATTGCCCGCGCCTTTGGGGCGCATATCGATGTGCGCGATGATGCCCGCGCGTTGCTGCAGGCCCACTATGACAACTCCGGTCTGGAATTGAATGCCGCGCGACTGCGCATGGCCCGTATTCCGGATGGGGCGGTTTTGATCGACAATCCGGTCTCGACCGCGCCTGGTTTCACCATAGAAAATGTGCACGTCATGGCCGGGGTCCCATTGGTGTTCCAGGCGATGGTTGCCAGTGTGCTGCCAACCCTGACCGGGGGTCGTCCCTTGTTGTCTCAAACTTTGCGCGTGAATCGGGGTGAGGGCGATATCGCCGCAACCCTGTCTGTGTTGGCCGGCGCGTTCGACGACCTGTCGATCGGGTGTTATCCGTTTCAGACCAACGGAGTGTTTGGGGCCAACGTGGTTGTCCGGGGTACCGATGGTGCGCGGATTGACGCGGCCATGACCCGGTTGGCGAAAGAGTTGCCGCTGTGATCCCTAACTGGGTCGACATCGTCGACGGCACCTGGCCCGCTGCCAGTTATGAAACGCTGGGTCCATTTCAATTGCGCCAAGGGCAGGGCGGCGGCTCACGCGTGTCAGCGGCCAATGCGCTGGGCGCTGCGACCGATGCAGACATCGACGCCGCCGAAGCAGCAATGAGTGCGATGGGGCAGAAACGCATCTTCTGCCTGCGTCCGGGTCACGAGATGCTGGATGCGCGGCTAGCCCGCCGGGGGTATGATATCCTTGATCCGGTCAATATCTATTCTTGCCCAGTGACCCGTCTGACCGACCAGCCCATCCCCCGTGTCACGGTATTTTCAATCTGGGAACCGCTTGTGATCATGCGCGAAATCTGGGCGTCAGGTGGTATAGGGCCTGAACGAGTGGCGATTATGGAGCGTGCCAAAGGCCCTAAAACGGCCTTCCTTTTACGTCACAACGATCAACCCTGCGGCACCGCGTTTGTCGCGATGCACGGCGATGTCGCAATGTTGCATGCACTGGAAATCTTGCCGGATCATCGACGTCAGGGATTGGGTCAATGGACCATGCGCGCTGCGGCCTTCTGGGCGATGGACAACGGCGCCCAGACCCTTAGCGTGATCTGCACCAAAGCCAATGACGGGGCCAATGGCCTCTACCGTGCGCTCGGGATGGAGATCGTCGGAGAATACCATTACCGTCAGCGTGTCGAAAGAGAGAGATCGTCGTGACAAAACAAGACATGCCCACCGCGTTGGACCTGCCCATGGTCGATCCGTTGCCGCCCGAGACGCAGAAGTATTTTGACATCTGTGTCGAGAAACTGGGCATGGTGCCAAATGTGCTGAAGGCCAATGCGTTTGACATCGAAAAGCTGAACGCTTTTGCGGCGATGTATAACGATCTGATGCTGTCAGACAGTGGTCTGTCCAAGCTGGAACGAGAAATGATCGCGGTGGTCGTTTCGTCGATCAACAAGTGCTTCTATTGTCTTGTTGCCCACGGTGCAGCGGTACGGCAGTTGTCTGGAAATCCGCAATTGGGTGAGATGCTGGTGATGAATTACCGGGTCGCACCGCTGGATGGGCGTCAGCGCGCGATGCTGGACTTTGCAGCCAAGATGACCACAGCCAGTGCTGAAGTCGAAGAACCGAACCGACAACGGCTGCGCGATGTAGGGTTCAGTGACCGCGACATCTGGGACATTGCCAATGTGACTGGCTTTTTCAATATGTCGAACCGCGTGGCCAGCGCCACTGCGATGGTTCCAAACGAAGAGTATCACACGCAATTTCGATGATCCGATTTCTTGCCCTTTGCACCCTGATACTGGCCGGACCCGTTGCCGCGCAGGACCTGACGCTGCCCGCCAGTGCGCGCCAGATCAGCGAACGGATTTCACCATTGGACAGTTACGATCTGCCAACCGGTCCGTATGCCAATGGCTCGGTACCTGCCCGCACCGTAGAAGGTCGCGTGGAACGGTTTTCCTGGCGCTTGCAAGCCGGATCCAGCACCACGCTTCAGCTTTTGGCGCCCTTACGTGACCAAATAGAGGCGCAGGGGTTTGACATCCTTTTCGAATGCGAAGCTCGCACCTGCGGAGGATTCGATTTTCGGTTCGGCACCGAGGTGATTCCGACCCCGGATATGTACGTCGCCATTCAGGACTATCGATTTCTTTCAGCCACCAAAGGGGCCGAGGTTCTGAGCCTTTTGGTCAGCCGCAACCCGCCAGATGGCTATGTCCAAATGATCCGCGTCACGCCCTTGGGGGGGCCAAGCCCGACCCCTGTTGTGATCGAGCAGACCGTTGACGGAACGGGTGGTCTTTTGGCCGAGTTTGAACGCACCGGTCACGTGATTCTGGATGATCTTCATTTTCGCACGGGTGAAGTGGCCTTGGGTGATGGCCCATTTGCTTCTTTGACCCTTCTGGCTGGCTTCTTAGCCGAAAACCCGGGCATGCGGCTCGCTTTGGTGGGTCACACGGATGATACCGGCGATCGGCAGGCAAATACTTCCGTCAGTACCCGCCGCGCACAAGCCGTGCGGACCCGGTTAATCAACGCGCACGGCGTAGCATCCGACCGGATCGAGGCGCAGGGTGTTGGCTATCTGGCCCCCATCACATCGAACGCAACCGCCGAAGGGCGGGATCTGAATCGCCGGGTCGAGGCGGTGTTGCTGTTGAACTGACATTTCTCAATACGTGCAGACAAAAAAAGACCCGCACCGAAGTGCGGGCCAGTCCACCGGGAGAAATTACCAATCCATCGGGCCCTTTTCGTTGAAGGACTCGACAAGAAAATCAATGAACGCCCTCACTTTGGGCTGCGTAAAGCGACCGGGCGGGTAAACCGCATAGACGCCCTGAACCTCATCAGGCAGGGATGGCATCGCATCCAGAACCTGTCCGGATTTCAGTGCATCCGCATATAAATAGCTGGGCAGATATGCGATTCCCAATCCGGAAATCGCCGCATTCAACAGCGACTGACCGTCATTCACGCTGAGCCAACCGGCTGTGCGAACCTGCCTCTTTTCGCCGGAGGGCGCGGTCAGTTTCCAGACATTGCCTGATGATTGGCTGGAGTAATGCAGCAGCTTATGCTCGTTCAGATCATCGATCTTTTGTGGGCGCCCAAATTTTTCGATGTAAGACGGGGCCGCAACCATTCGTTTGACGGTTTCGGTCAGCTTGCGTGCGCGCAGGGTGCTGTCTTCCAGCTCGCCAATGCGCACGGCTACGTCAAACCCTTCTGAAATCAGCTCAACGTAGCGGTTATTCAGCACCATGTTCACGGTGATATCGGGATAGGCCGACAGGAAATTCGACAGGACCGGAGACAGGTGATTGACGCCAAAATCGGTCGCAACACTGATCCGCAACAGGCCAGACGGCGCTGATTGCATCGAGGTCACCAGCGAGTCTGCCTCGCCAGCGTCATTCAATACGCGACGGGCGCGGTCGTAATAGGCCAGCCCGATCTCGGTCGGCGACACGCGGCGCGTCGTCCGGTTTAGCAGACGTGCGCCAAGACGTGCCTCAAGGCTTGAGACGTGCTTGGACACGGCCGATTTGGAGATGCCCATCTTTTTGGCCGCATCGGTGAAGCCACCCTGGTCCACCACATTGGCGAAGGCTTCCATTTCGGTCAGTCGGTCCATTCTCGTACCCCAGGTCTTGCTTTCGTGACTGAACTTGGCGCTCAATCTGGGCGGAAACGGGGCAGACATGGGATAATATCAGGGTTTTGAATCGGATCGTTTGCAGATGGGAAACGCGGAAACAGTGATTTCCAACCTGCCCGGAGGTTCCATTGATGCTGGTTTACTGGACTTTTTGCCAAACGTGCTATGCTGAGAGTGGCATTTTTGTGTCCAGGGAGGAAATCATGAAAGCCATTTTCGTCGCCATTGCCTTATGTCTGCCCACCACCTTTGCCATGGCAGGTGGATCAACCCCATCCAACCCGGACGCGCAGGTTTATTTTGTGAATCTGTCGGATGGTGACACCGTCCAATCGCCTGTAACCGTTGTTTTTGGTCTAACTGGCATGGGGGTCGCACCGGCAGGAACCGAGAACGAAAACACTGGCCACCATCACTTGTTGATCGACCGCCCACCGCTGGGCGAAGGGGAAGATGGCGCGGATGAGCTGGCTTATGGCTTGCCTGCAGATGACAATCACATCCATTTCGGCGGTGGTCAGACCGAGGTGACGCTGGATCTCGCCCCTGGACCACATACGCTGCAGCTTGTGTTGGGCGATGCTGGCCACGTACCCCACGCAACACCGATCGTGTCAGAGGTAATCACAATCACGGTCGAATAGTCGTCACACTCCGAATTGCTTGTCGAAAGCCTGAATGCCTGCGCGTGAAAACCGGACTATGCGGCTGTCTGGCTTTCGCGACACCCAACCGATGTCTTCCATGCGTGCCAGCATGGCACGTCCAAGCTTGCCAGCAAGATGGGTTTGGCGCTCGCTCCAGTCCAGGCACGGCCGGCATAGGGGCGCGCGGTTTTTGCTGAGCGTATCCAGATCGATTCCAAACGCGGAACAGAACTCAGATCCGGTATCGGTCAGAACAACGTTGTCTGTGGAGACGTCCAGAAACCCACGGGTCTGCATTGAGGTAAACAACTGTACACCCTTACTGCCTGCCAGATGGTTGTAACACACACGTGCTTCGCGCATTTCGGCGTCATTGGGTCCGGTCCGCGTGCGAAGATGCCCGCGTCCCGCGGCCAGCCCCATCAGATTCTCTAGCGTCTGCGCGACATCCTCACCGGACAGGCCGTAATATTTGTGGCGCCCCTGTCCCCGCAGGTGCAACAGCCCGCCTTCCAGCAGCTTTTTCAGATGCGAGCTTGCCGTTTGCGGGCTGATCCCCGCCTCGCGCGCCAACTCTCCGGCTGTCAGGGCTTTGCCCGACATCAAAGCCGTCAGCATGTTTGCGCGCGCGGGATCACCAATCAGCGCGGCCATCTGGGCAATATCTGGTCCGTCTTTCATAGTTCGACCATAGTCGAAACATATAAGTCAAACAAGAATGTATTCTGCGCAGGTCAACAATCGGAGCCTTCAATGCTGACCTGCATCATTCGTTACCAGATCGACCCAACCAAGAAAGCGCAGTTCAAGACCTATGCCCAAAACTGGGGACAGGCGATTCCACGCTGCGGCGCTGACCTGATCGGCTATTTCGCCCCGCACGAGGGGTCATCGACACTGGCCTACGGCATCTACAATGTTCCCAGCCTCGCCGAATACGAAGCCTATCGCGCCCGCCTCAGCGCCGATCCGCTGGGGCAGGAGAACTACGCTTTTGCGCAAAAAGAACGGTTTATCCTGCGCGAGGATCGCACGTGGTTGAAGCTTGCTTCGGCCCCGCATGGGGAAGCCAAATGATTGCCGTCATATTCGAAGTCGAACCCGCGGATGGCGAGACCCAAACCTATCTGGACATAGCGGCAGATCTGCGACCGCTGTTGGATCAGATTGATGGGTTCATATCCGTCGAACGGTTTCAGAGTCTGGTGACCCCCGGCAAATACCTGTCATTATCGTTCTGGCGGGATGAGGATGCGGTTGCCGAATGGCGACGCATGACACAACACCGCTTGGCCCAATCGCGGGGGCGATCGGGACTGTTTGCCGGATACCGGCTGAGGGTCGCTGCGGTTGTACGGGATTATGGGCTAGCTGATCGGGACCAAGCGCCGGAAACGCGCGGTGTTGGCTAACATGAGGGCACCTTAGACCAAATCAGAACTAGCCAGCGGGTCTGGTCCTGTCTGCCAAGAACACCGGTGCGCGTCTGATCCGGGTTATCCGAGATCAGCGTCTTGAACGCCTCGCATAGGGGATTGGCCGCGTGCGCCGCATTCATACACGCGGAGTTAAGTTACATGGCGGCCGCCAGACGTGTCCCCTGATTGATCGCGCGCTTGGCATCCAATTCCGCGGCCACGTCGGCGCCGCCAATCACATGCGGGGTAATCCCGCGTTCGATCAAATCATCGGCAAGGTTGCGATCCGAGACCTGACCCGCGCATAGAACAATCGTGTCCGCTTCGATGACGGTTGGATCTGTCCGCTCTTCTCCAAAGCTGACATGCAGGCCAGTGTCGTCGATCCGCTCGTAATTCACGCCGCCGACGAAATTGACATTCTTCATCTTCAGCGTTGCACGGTGAATCCAACCGGTGGTTTTTCCCAGACCCTTGCCATGTGCCTGCTTCTTGCGTTGCAGCAATGTAACCTGCCGCGCAGGTGCTTCGGGCTGCGGTCCTTCCGGGGCAAGGCCTGAACGGTGCTCGGCAGGGTCCGTGACGCCCCATTCCTTCATCCACAAAGGCAGATCGGTTGTTGGGCTATGGCCCTCCTCCAGCAGGAATTCGGACACGTCAAAGCCAATGCCACCTGCACCAATCACAGCGACTGACTTGCCCACCTTGGCTTTGCCACGCAAGACGTCGATGTAGTCCAGAACATTGTCGCCATCCTGCCCCGGTATCTGCGGATCACGCGGGGTGACACCGGTGGCGATTACAACCTCGTCAAAGCCCACCAAGTCGTCTGCGCCAACTTCGCGGCCCAGTTCGATCCTGACACCCAGATCGGTGATCATGGTGCGGTACCAGTCAACCAGCCCCCAGAATTCTTCTTTACCCGGCACTTGTTTGGCCATGTTCAACTGTCCGCCAACCTCATCGGCGCGGTCGAACAAGGTAACGTAGTGGCCGCGCTGGGCTGCGGTCATCGCGGTGGAAAGCCCGGCCGGACCGGCGCCGACAACGGCCACTTTTTTCGCGGTGTCCGCTGTGCCAATAACCAGCTCGGTCTCATGACAGGCGCGAGGATTAACCAGGCACGAGGTCAGCTTGCCGTTGAAGGTATGATCCAGACAGGCCTGATTGCAGGCAATACAAGGTGCAATCGTAGCGCCGGCTCCAGATATCGCTTTGTTGACGAATTCCGCGTCGGCCAGCATCGGGCGCGCCAGCGACACCATGTCGGCGCACCCCGTCGACAGAACCTCTTCTGCTACTTCCGGAGTATTGATCCGGTTGGACGTGATCACCGGGATCGACACCTTGCCCATCAGCTTTTTTGTCACCCAGGCGAAGGCCGCGCGTGGCACGCTGGTGGCAATCGTCGGGATCCGCGCCTCGTGCCAGCCGATGCCGGTATTGATGATGGTGGCGCCGGCGTTTTCGATCCGCTGCGCCAGTTCAACAACCTCGTCATGGGTTGACCCGTTGGGCACCAGATCGATCATCGACAGGCGGTAGATGATGATGAAATCCGTGCCCACAGCCTCGCGCGTGCGTCGTACAACGTCGATGGGCAAGCGCATCCGGTTTTCGTAAGACCCGCCCCAGCGATCGGTACGCTTATTGGTGTGGGTGACGAGAAACTGGTTGAGGAAATAACCCTCGGACCCCATGATCTCGACCCCGTCATAGCCGGCTTTCTGGGCCAGAACGGCTGCGTTGACGATATCGCTGATCTGCTTTTCGATGCCGTCTTCGTCCAGCTCATGAGGCGGGAACGGAGAAATAGGAGATTTCACCGGGCTGGGCGCAACGCATTTCGGGCCATAGGCGTAACGACCGGCATGCAGAATCTGCATGGCGATCTTGCCGCCCGCGTCATGCACCCGCTGTGTAACGATGGAATGGTCCGCAACCTCTTTGTCGTTCGTCATCATCGAAGCGCCCGGCAGCACCGACCCTTCAAGGTTCGGACCAATGCCCCCGGTCACCATCAGTGCGACACCCCCGCGCGCGCGATCGGCATAAAACTCGGCGACCCGGTTCCAGTCGCCAGTTTCCTCAAGGCCTGTATGCATTGAGCCCATCAGGACTCGGTTCTTCAACGTGGTAAAGCCCAAGTCCAGCGGGGCCAGCATATTTGGGTACTCAGTCATGGCGAACTCTCCCTCCCGATTTGGGCCGTAGATTGACGCGAACGTAATCGTTGTCACGCGAAACCTAACGTCACACCCTTTGCGGGCGCTGCGGCTCTTGTTACAGGTTGACCAAACAACCCATGAGGCCGCGCATGACCCCGGAAGACATCGCCAAATTACCCTATCGTCCCTGCGTCGGGCTGATGTTGATGAACGCGGAGGGCAAGATTTTCGTCGGTCAGCGCAACGACCGCCACAAGGACGCCTGGCAAATGCCTCAGGGCGGCGTGGACAAGGGCGAAGCCCCGGGCGATGCCGCCTTGCGCGAGCTGTGGGAAGAGACCGGAGTGACCGCCGATCTGGTCGAGATCATCGCTGAGACTGAAGGGTGGTTGCCTTACGATCTGCCCCACGACATCGTTCCAAAGATCTGGAAAGGCCGTTATCGCGGTCAGGAGCAGAAATGGTATCTGCTCCGCTTTTCCGGCCGTGACGACCAGATCAACATTGAGACCGATCATCCGGAATTCACCCGCTGGAAATGGCAGGATCAGGATCGTTTAGTAGACGAAATTGTGCCCTTCAAGCGGGACGTTTATACACGCGTGGTTGCCGAGTTCAGCGATTATCTGGGTTAGCAACGTTCCCTCACTCGCGTTGTATGACTTGTCACTGACGCTCCGGAAACTGTGGACATCTAAGGTGTCAGCATTTAGCGCAAGACATCCCATTTAAGATTTCGCCATGACCCAAACGACCTACCCAAGCCCGGTTCTCTCCCATCGTCGCGCTGATATGGTTGTCCATGCGATTGGGCTGGTATTGATCCTGTCGGCTGGCGGTTTACTTGTCTCCAAATCCTACATCAACCTTCAAGGCGGGTTGGTGTTTGCGGTCGCTGTGTATGTCTTGTGCGCGCTCGCGTCCAACTTGGCCTCCTGCGCCTACCACTTCTCGGGGTTGCATCAAAATCGCAAATTGCTGCGCCGTATTGATCACGCCGCGATTTATCCCAGCATTTGTGGGACGTTCACACCATTTTTCGTGCTGGCCGGGACAACATGGACGATGACCTTGCTTTGGGTGTGTTGGGGTCTGACCGCAGTGGCCGTGTGGAACAAAATCACAAACGAAACGGTTAAATCCCGGTGGTCGACGGCTTCATATCTTGGGCTGGGGGCAATCGGATTGAGTGCGATACCCGATCTTACAAGCGTACCCATCGCCACATTGTGGTGTATCGTGGGTGGGGCGGCCTGTTATGTCATTGGCACGGTATTCTACGCCCAAAAGGCTTTACCTTTCCGGTATGCGATATGGCACACTTGGGTGAATTTTGGCGGAATAATGATGTTTGCAGGCATTTGGATGGCCCTGTTCACACAAGGATAGAGCCACCCAAGCGGAGAGAGCTTTGCGCCATCTCCAATGCGACGGGCTTCAAAGCAGCCCTTCGCCTCGCAACAGTTCAAGCATGTTTGCCTCGGGGCGTGGTCCGATGTGGCTGATGACTTCGCGGGCACAGACATTGCCGATGCGCGCGCAAGTCTCGTAGTCCCGGCCTGTGGCCATACCAAACAAAAACCCGGCGGCGAATTGATCACCGGCACCTGTTGCATCCACTGGCACAACTTTTTCTACTGGAACGTCGATACGGCTACCTTTGCTTAGAACGGTCACACCATCGCCCGATCGGGTGCACACGATCAGCGGACAAATCTCGGCCGTTTTGGCCAATGCCTCTTCCAGGTCGTCGGTTTCAAACAGCGATTTGATCTCGGCCTCGTTGCCAATCACAAAATCCAATTCGTTTTCGATCAGCAGCAGGAAATCGACCCGGTGGCGTTCCACACAAAACGGATCGGAAATGGCGATCCCGGCCTTGCCACCGCCCTTATGGCAGTTGCGGGCCGCTTCAAGGAATGCGGCTTTGCCCTTTTCCTTGTCGAACAGATAGCCCTCAAGGAACATGATCTGGCTGTTGCCCGCCACGTCACTGGAAACGTCTTTCGAGGAAAGCTCGGACGAGATCCCCAAATAGGTGTTCATCGAACGCTCACCATCGGGCGACACAAAGATCATCGACCGGGATGTGGGCAATTCTCCACCCGGTACCGGAGGGTTGACGAAATCCACGCCATCTTCGTTCATCGCGTCGGCGTAAAACCGGCCCAGCGCGTCATCATGCACGCGCCCGATAAACGCGGCGTCCAGACCCAATGCACCCGCACCTGCAATCGTATTGGCGACAGACCCACCGGGTGTCTGAACCCGGGTTTCCATCGCGGCATACAGAACTTCACCGCGATCCCGTTCGATCAGCTGCATGATGCCCTTTTCAATGCCCATCAATTCAAGAAAACTGTCATCAGCCTGAGAAATAACGTCCACAACGGCATTTCCGATGCCTGTCAGTTGGTAGGTTTTCATAGAGTTTTGTCCTCAAATTCGCAGAGATCGCGGATGATACAGGTGGGGCATTGCGGCTTGCGCGCTTTGCAGTGATAGCGGCCATGTAGGATCAGCCAGTGATGCGCGTGCAGCTGAAAATCGGCCGGGATGTTGTCTTCGATGGCCCGTTCGACGGTGTCAACGTCTTTGCCCGGGCAAATTCCGGTGCGATTGCCGACGCGGAAAATATGGGTGTCCACCGCCTGTGCCGGCTGTCGCCACCACATATTTAGAACCACATTCGCAGTTTTCCGTCCGACACCCGGTAACGATTGCAGTGCGGCGCGGGAATTGGGGACCTCGCCGCCATAGTCTTCGACCAGAATACGGCTCAGCTTGATCACGTTTTTGGCCTTTTGGCGAAACAGGCCGATGGTCTTGATATGTTCGATCAGGCCCTCTTCGCCCAGGTCCAGCATCTTTTGCGGTGTATCGGCGACTTTGAACAGGTCGCGCGTGGCTTTATTGACGCCTGCGTCCGTAGCCTGCGCCGACAAGGCAACGGCCACAACCAGCGTATACACATTCACATGCTCCAGCTCACCCTTGGGTTCCGGGTCGGCGTCGTGGAAACGTGTAAAGATCTCGCGGATCGTGTGGTAGTCGAGTTGCTTTGCCATCCGGCCCTTAATGCCGCCGGTCTGGCCTTGGCACAAGCCCAAAGGCTTTGCGCAAGTTCCGGGTCGCGAGGTCGTGGCCTGCGCGCTATTGTTGTTTTAACGAGTGAGGTAAGTCATGAACATTCAGAATCCCGAGACCGGCTATCACTACAACGTCATGCGGCGGGCGATCGAGTTGATCGATCAAGGGGGCGAAACCCTGAGCCTTGAAGATCTCGCCCGCCAGATGGATATGAGCCCTGCACATTTTCAGCGGCTATTCTCACGCTGGACCGGCGTGTCGCCAAAGCGGTATCAGCAATATCTGACGCTGGGCCACGCCAAGGCGTTGCTGCGAGAGAGATTCACAACACTGGAAACGGCCCACAATGTCGGGCTGTCCGGCAGCGGCCGTTTGCACGATTTGTTCCTGAAATGGGAATCCATGAGCCCGGGCGAATATGCTCGCAAAGGTGCCGACCTGACCATCTATTGGGGGTGGTTCGAAAGCCCGTTCGGTCCGGCGTTGGTCATGGGGACAGACAAGGGCATCTGTGGTGTGGCCTTTGGTGCCGAGACCGGCGAAGAAAACGCGATGGAGGACATGTTGTCCCGCTGGCCAATGGCGGCATTTGTCGAAGACCCAATGCGTCTGCGGCCCTGGGCTCTTGGCGCCTTTGGCTCGGCCAGCGATCGGTTAGAACTCACACCGCTTTATCTGATCGGCTCACCCTTGCAGATCAAAGTGTGGGAGGCCCTGATGCATATCCCGTCGGGTCAGGTCACGACATATTCCGAGATCGCACAACGGGTTGGATCGCCGCAGGCGGTTCGCGCTGTGGGCACGGCTGTTGGGCGAAACCCTGTGAGCTGGCTGATCCCCTGCCACCGCGCCCTGCGCAAATCCGGTGGATTGGGCGGGTACCATTGGGGTCTGCCGGTCAAACGCGCCATGCTGGCCTATGAAGCGGCGCAGGTTGACGCTTAGGGCGAGAAAAGGTTTGGGCTTTCTAGGTCGGTTCATGTGATACTCGGCTGTTAATGACGCAAGATTCCTGGCCGACACCCCAAACATTTGCCGCATGGACCATTCCGGTATCCGTTGCCGTTCTGACATTAAAGCTTCTGGCCTGGTGGTTGACCGGGTCCGTTGCATTACTGTCGGATGCGTTGGAATCAATCGTCAATGTTGCTGCGGCTTCACTGGCCTACTTCGCCGTTTGGATTTCATCGAAACCACCCGACAAGAAACACCCGTTTGGCCACAAAAAGGCTGAATATCTGTCCGCCGTCGTCGAAGGCGTCCTGATCGTTCTGGCCGCAGTTCTGATCATCCGCGAGGCCATTTCGGCGTTGCCCAATCCACATCTGGATGATTCCCCTTTTCTTGGGCTGGCGATCAACATGCTGGCCACTTGCCTGAATGGCGCCTGGGCTTTTGTTCTTCTTCGGGTCGGGCGACGCGAGAAATCGCCGGCTCTGCAAGCCAGTGCCCGTCATATCTTCACGGATATTCTGACTTCGGTTGGCGTTGTCGCTGGATTGTTGTTTGCCATGGCAAGTGGATGGCTGATCCTGGACCCGATCATTGCGATTCTGGTCGCCCTGAACATCCTGTGGGAGGGGTGGAAGGTCATCCGGCACTCGGTCGACGGGTTGATGGATGTCTCTTTGTCTGATGCTGAATTACAGGCTGTTCGCAATGGTATTGAGGCAAATCTGGGCCCGGCGCTGCAATATCACGACCTGCGCGGTCGCCGGTCTGCAAATATGATTTTTGCTGAGTTTCATCTGGTGGTCGACGGCAAAATGTCCGTCGCTGCGGCGCATGATATCTGCGACGATATCGAAGCCGCCCTTCTGAGTGAGTTCCCGGGGTCGGTATTCGTTATCCATCTTGAGCCAGACAGTGAGTTGAAAAGCGCAAGCACTTGATTGACAGGACGTTCAACCGATGACAATACACCGCGCAGGTTCGGGTATCCTGCCGTTCGCGGTCAATTGGCCATGGTGAAACCCGAGTTTCCTGACATCTGTTGCCCAATCTCCCGGCGCACGGATGGAAATGCGAACCCCGTCCAGAATTCGCGCCCGTTCAAGGAAACGAGGCAAGACATGAAGACATCAGACATCGCTCGGATTGACGAGCTGAAAGCCCAGGCGAAACGATTGCGGGAAGACCTGCGACATGAGGGCGTTGAGATTTCACATAGCAGGGCGCTGGAATTGCTGGCCCATCAGCACGGCGTTCGCGATTGGAACACGTTGCACGCAATGGCCGGAAACCGGATGCGTTTGCGCGTTGGCGACCGGGTTTCCGGGCGCTATCTAGGGCAGCCATTTACTGCGGAAATCCGTGGAATGACCATGCTGGGTGACGGAGGACATCGCCGCGTTACTCTGCATTTCGACGCGCCCGTGGACGTTGTGCAGTTCGACAGCTTTTCGGCCTTTCGGCAGCGCGTCACCGGAGAGATTGGATGGGATGGTCGATCCAAGCGACATACGTCAAACGGCGAGCCGCAATTGGTGGTGCACCCGGTTTGATCGAATAAGGCGAGGGGCGAAAGGCCCTTCGCCAACCAAACACTGACCATTCCGACCCGTTTCCTGCGCAATCTTAACTTCGTAATCGCTTCGAGCAGTATCCGGGTCGCGGGATCATCGGGCGGTGTTTTATCGGTTCTCCTGCCAATAAACAGGAGACTTGGAATGGATTTTGCAGATCAGACACTCATTGTCACCGGAGCGAACAGCGGCATCGGCAAGGCCGCCGCTGAGGTGCTGGCGAAACAGGGTGCGCGACTTGTCCTTGGCGCCCGCCGATCCGAGCCGTTGGACAGCGTCGCACACGAGATTGAAAAAAAAGGTGGCCATGCGATCGCCGTGGCCGGGGATATCGGCGACCCAGACTACGCGGCAAAGCTGGTCAAGGCAGCTGAAGATCACTTCGGATCCCTGAACGGTGCCTTCAACAATGCGGGCATTGTTGGAGATCTGGCGGCGGCAGAAAACATGTCTTTGTCGACCTGGGAAGACGTCCTACGCACCAACCTGACCAGCGCCTTTCTGGCAGCGAAGGTGCAAATCCCGGCCCTGAAACGCGCGGGCAGCGGCACATTGCTGTTTACGTCGTCATTCGTTGGTTACTCAAACGGTGGCTTGCCGGGAATGGGGGCCTATGCTGCGTCAAAGGCTGGCTTGATCGGTTTGGTACAGTCGTTGGCCGCGGATCATGGCAAAGACAATATCAGGGTCAACGCAATCCTGCCCGGTGGTACCATGACCCCTATGGCCGGAGATGACCCGGATATTCATACCTATATCTCGGGCAAGCACGCGCTGGGGCGTTTGGCGCAGCCCGCGGAAATAGCGCGGACGGCGCTGTTCCTGTTATCTCAAAACGCCAGTTTCGTGACCGGCTGCGCGATGCTGGCCGATGGTGGCGTGTCCGTGCGTTTCGATTGAACAGTTTTGGCCGCCTGAATGAGGCGGCCAAAGTCCAACCTGCCGGTTATTCGGTGGCCCAGCCGCCAACTGCTTTGACCTCAAGGAAATCCTCCAGACCCCAGACGCCGCCTTCGCGGCCGTTGCCGGATTGCTTCATGCCGCCAAAGGGTGAACCCGCACTGCGCGACTTGCCGTTCATCTCGACCATCCCGGATCTCAGCACGCGCGCCATGCGATTGGCGCGGTCGCCGTCCTGCGTCTGGACATAGTTGGTCAGGCCGTAAGGCGTGTCGTTGGCGATCTCGACGGCCTCTTCTTCGGTTTCGAACGGGATCATGGTCAGCACTGGGCCAAAGATCTCCTCGCGGGCGATGGTCATCTGGTTGTTGGCGTCAGCAAAGACTGTGGGGCGCATGTAGTACCCCTTGTTCAGGCCCTCTGGCCGTCCAGTGCCGCCAGCAACAAGGCGGGCACCTTCGTCGATGCCTTTCTGGATCAGGTCCTGGATCTTGCCCCACTGAAGCTCGTTCACAACCGGGCCGATATGGCGACCTTCTTCCGACGCCGGTCCAACTGAAACCTTGTTGGCCACCTCTGCTGCCGTCTCTACGGCCTGATCATAGATCGGGCGCTGCACCAACATCCGGCTGGGGGCGTTACAGCTTTGACCGGTGTTGTTCATCATATGCAAAACGCCGCGTTTGACGGCCTTTTCATCGGCATCCGCAAAGACGACATTCGCGCCTTTGCCACCCAGTTCCAGATGCACCTTTTTCAACGTATCGGCGGCGGCTTTGGAAATCGCCGTTCCTGCACGGGTCGAGCCGGTAAAGCTGACCATATCCACATCCGGATGCGCCGAGAGTTGCGAACCAACACCCGCACCGTCCCCGTTCACCAGATTGAACACACCGGGCGGGAAGCCTGCCTCATCCATCATCTCGGCGAAGATCATCGCGTTCAACGGGCTTTGTTCGGACGGCTTCAGAACCATCGTGCAGCCCGCAATCGCCGCCGCACCAACTTTTAGCGTGACTTGATTCATCGGCCAGTTCCATGGCGTGATCAACGCTGCGACTCCAACGGCCTCATAGATGATCCGGTCATTGGGGGCATGCTCGCCCAGTGGGCGTTCAAACTCAAACGCTTTGGCGGCACGAACAAAACCATCAAGATGCCAGGACCCGGCCCCGACCTGTTGACTGCGCGCCATGTCAATTGGCGCGCCCATCTCCTGCGACATGGCTTGTGCCAGATCCTCAGTGCGGGTCTGGTAAATGCTGATCAGTTTTTCAACCAACGCAATACGATCAGCGGCGGGGGTTGCCATCCAGCCGGGCAGGGCCGCCTTGGCTGCAGCAACGGCCGCGTTGGTATCTGCTTCGGACCCCAGTGAAATCACCGCACACGGATCTTCGGTCGATGGGTTGATCACCTCGAAGTCATTCGCCGCAGATGGGGCAGCCCACTGTCCGTTGATATAGAAATTGCGTTTTTCGATCATGGCACGTCCTCCTGACCATACAGCCACTGGGGCAGTTTCGCGGCCACTCTGTCATCGGTATGCAGGGCGGGCAAGAGGGAGAAATCGAAATTTGATCAAATTATTTTGGGCGAAACAGAGCTAAATAAATTCGGCGGCTCCAAACGGATGGTTTAACCTGCGCGCAAAGTGTTTAGGTTTACAGCAACCGACTCGGTTTTTAACAGGAAAGGAGATGCCCCATGGGTTTGCGCATCAACGATACGGTTCCGAATTTCACGGCAGAAACGGATCACGGCACTATTCAGTTTCATGACTGGATTGGCGACAGCTGGGCCATCCTGTTCTCACACCCGAAAGACTTCACGCCTGTCTGCACCACCGAGTTCTCGGCCGTTGCCCAGTTGAACGACGAATGGGCCGCCCGGAACACCAAGGTGATCGGCGTGTCTGTGGATGGCGTTGAAGATCACAAAAAGTGGAAAAAGGACATCGAGGAATACGGCAAAGCCAATGCCGGATTTCCGATCATCGCCGACGACGGCCTGGCCGTGTCTAAAGCCTTCGATATGCTGCCCGCCGAAGCTTATCTACCCGACGGCCGCACGCCAGCCGACAGCGCCACGGTGCGCTCGGTTTTTATCATCGGGCCTGACAAGCAGCTGAAGCTTTCGATGACATATCCGATGACAGTTGGTCGGAACTTCGCCGAGATCCTGCGTGCGCTGGATGGTCTTCAGATGAGCTCAAAGGGTGTTGCGACGCCAGCAAATTGGGTGCCGGGTGAAGATGTCATTATCCCACCCAGCGTTTCGAACGAAGATGCCAAGGCGAAATTTGGCGAGTTCGAAACGATCTTCCCTTATCTGCGCAAAACCAAAGCGCCATCGTAATATGGAAGGGGGCCGCTGGCCCCCTGATCCTCGTTAGGCGCATTCCAAGTTTGGTGACATCGGCGGGAGTTGCGGATGTAGGTGCAGTTTTGTCCGGTACGCAGCACGTTTGAACTCGCGGGTCATCTTGTCACTGACAGGTGGATTCGATTGAATTGTCGAACCGCCGATTTCACCGCCACTTCCTGATTTCCGCTGCCCGATGGGGTTTGTAGCGAAGTTTCGCGCTGTTTGACCGGTATCTGGACATAGTGATCGGGCGTTGCAATCGGCCGCAGAATCTTCAGAACCTGCTTTATGCTGTCCAGGTCTACGCGTAGGCCTGCTTTGGCGATGATCGCGAGGCCGATCCGCTCTTCCATCATTTTTTGCCATATCTGGCGGTGGCTTTGAAAGGCCCCGATTTCTGCAGGTCGCAAAGCGAACGGAGAGTGGCGACGGTGCAGTTTACCGCGATGGATCCGGATACCCGCGACCTGATCCGTGTCCCGCCCATCTACAGCCTACAAGAGCTTGGCATTGGGCAAGTTTCTGTAAAGCTGTTCGGCATTGGGCCGTCGCGCTGTGCCGGTAGACATGTGGATGATAAAGGACCGCATGCCCACTGAGCTAGTTGGGGAAACGAAATCGGGGGTAAACACTGCCAGTTGATTGGGCCAAAAGCCATAGCGTCGGTCTAAACGGATACGGATCGTTCTAAGTTTGTTGTGGGCGAACCCGAGCGCCACGCCGACTGAGGTGCCCTGTGCCCAGCGGAACAGAAAAATCCCGTTTCAATAAACGCGCCTCGTACGGTTTCATTACAGGCAAAGCCGTCTCCCCATACCCAGCGTCCGTGGTCATCAGTTTAGGAAACAGGTCGTATAGTTCGCGCTTGGTCTCTGCGGCCAGCGCGCCGAGCGTAACGGCGCCGGGGAAGAAAGATTCAGACCAGATGCCTTCGACGTTCACCAACTCATGCTGGTCAAACAGGATGTGAATATATTCAACACCCCGGTCGGGCGGTTCTTGTGTGATTGTCGTACCATCAATCAGCCCCTTGGCCGGGGCGAGCATGACCGGATCCGCGTAGTAGAGCTCCATGCTAACGGACGAGACTGCAATCCGGTGTTGGGGTGAGACCAGAAGGTCGCGGCTTGGGCAGTCCTTTCCGAAACTGCCCTTCCTGATCCGAACGGGGCATAGATGTGGGTCCTGTTTCAACTCGGCCGCCGAGAGGCGCCGCCGCCCGATCCAGCGGACCGGTTTCACGCTGCCGTCGCCAACATATACCGGATCACCAGGATGAAGCGTCTCAATCCGACGCATGCCTGTTGCCGTCTGGATCAGTGAGCCTGCGGTGAAGCAAACAAATGTCGGTAGTGTATCGTAGTCAACAGGTGGGGCGGTTATGATTGAATTGTTGGTGCCCGCAATGACGTTGCCCACTTGCACCTGGCCTGAGGTAACGACAATGTACTGCGGGTTGGAGAATTGCAGCAAAGTAAACGTGACCGGATTTCCGCCCACATTTCCGCTATAGGTTTCGAAGGTCTGGAAGTTTGTGGAATTGCCGATAAATCCGGGAACGCCGCTGACATCAATCTGCTGGCCCCCGTCCGCATCAGGGTCTTCCAGCGCATCGTCACCGTCGACAATCGCAACCTGAAATGACTGCAGAACCGTGACATTTGTACTGCTTAGCGGGTCGTTATTGATCTCGTAGATCGTAATGAACTTCATGGCTGAAATACGCCTCAGGAAAACTCAAAAGTTTAAATGCTCCTACACTTATACACGCGTAACGTGCATACGCCTAGCGTTGTTCAGGACTATCAGCAGGTCAGGTATTGTGCCGTCGCAAAAGACAAGGCGTCGTGCATTGAGCTTGCAACGCCCTCCGCCGTCATGCTTGACGTTTGAAATCTACTGCGCGCAACAAAAAAAGACCCCGGTCAAAACCGGGGTCTTCCGCGTTTAAAAAGGAAGGACAGATTACTCTGCGCCTTCTTCTTTCTTTTCTTTCTTCTCAGGAGCGATCTCTTCGCCGGTTTCCTGATCAACGATTTTCATAGACAGGCGAACCTTGCCGCGATCGTCAAAGCCCAGCAGCTTGACTTTCACTTCCTGACCTTCCTTCAGAACGTCCGACGGATGGTTCAGGCGGCGGTTTTCGATCTGGGACACGTGAACCAGACCGTCGCGTTTGCCAAAGAAGTTCACGAAGGCACCGAAGTCGACGATTTTGACCACCTTACCTGTGTAGATCTGACCTTCTTCCGGCTCGGCGACGATCGAATGGATCATCTCATAGGCCTTCTTGATCGATTCACCATCGGGCGAGGCGATCTTGATGACGCCGTCGTCATTGATGTCGACCTTGGCACCCGAAACCTCAACGATTTCGCGGATGACTTTACCGCCCGAACCGATCACTTCACGGATCTTGTCGGTTGGGATGTTCATGGTCTCGATGCGCGGGGCGTGGACCGAGAATTCGTTGGTCTCGGACAGGGCTTTGCCCATCTCGCCCAGGATGTGCATCCGGCCGTCCTTGGCTTGCGCCAGCGCTTTCTCCATGATCTCGGGCGTGATACCCGCGACCTTGATGTCCATCTGCAGCGAGGTGATACCGTTTTCGGTACCAGCGACCTTGAAGTCCATGTCGCCCAGGTGGTCTTCGTCACCCAGAATGTCTGACAGGATGGCGTATTCGCCGTCATCTTCCAGGATCAGACCCATGGCCACACCGGCAACTGCCGATTTCAGCGGAACGCCTGCATCCATCATCGACAGCGAACCGCCGCAGACCGACGCCATCGAGCTGGAGCCGTTGGATTCAGTGATCTCCGACACGATACGGATCGTGTAGGGGAAGTCGGTTGCCGCAGGCAGAACCGCCTGAAGTGCGCGCCATGCCAGTTTGCCATGACCAATCTCACGACGTCCCGGAGGGCCCACACGACCAGCTTCACCAACCGAGTAGGGAGGGAAGTTGTAATGCAGGAGGAAGTTCGATTTGAAGTTGCCATGCAGCGCGTCGATGAACTGTTCATCGTCACCGGTGCCAAGCGTGGTCACGGCCAGTGCCTGCGTTTCACCGCGGGTGAACAGCGCGGAGCCATGGGTCCGTGGCAGCATCGAGGTTTCTGCGACGATCGAGCGGATGTCGGTGGTAGACCGACCGTCGATCCGCTTGCCACCTTTGACGACGTCGCCGCGCAGAATGCCAGCTTCCAGCTTCTTCATTGCGGAACCGAGGTTGCCGTCTTCCAACTGCTCTTCGGTCAGGGCTGCCATGATTGCTTCACGGGCCGCGGCAACAGCGGCGGTGCGCTCTTGCTTGTCGGTGATCGCGAAGGCTGCGCGCATCTGCTCTTCACCTGCGGCCTTAACGGCAGCGGACAGCTCAGAATAGTCGGGCGCCTGGAAGTCAAACGGCTCTTTCGCGGCGTCTTCGGCCAGTGAGATGATCAGGTCGATCACCGGCTGAATCTGCTCGTGTGCGAATTTGACAGCACCCAGCATCTCGGCCTCGGACAACTCGTAAGCTTCCGATTCAACCATCATCACGGCGTCTTTGGTGCCGGCAACAACCAGATCCAGTCGCTGTTCAGGGTTCAGGCGCAGGTCCTGCATGTCGTCAACGGTCGGGTTCAGGACGTAATCGCCATCCTCGAAACCCACGCGGCAACCGGCGATCGGGCCCCTGAACGGTGCGCCGGAAATGGTCAGCGCGGCAGAGGCTGCGATCATCGCCACCATGTCGGGGTCGTTGACCAGATCGTGGCTCAGCACGGTGCACATCACCAGAACTTCGTTCTTGAAGCCGTCAACGAACAGCGGGCGGATCGGCCGGTCGATCAGACGCGCGGTCAGCGTCTCCTTTTCAGTCGGGCGCGCCTCGCGCTTGAAGAAGCCACCCGGAACTTTACCGGCGGCATAGTATTTCTCTTGATAGTGGACGGTCAGCGGGAAAAAGTCCTGACCGGGTTTTTGCTTCCGCGCAAAGGTCACGTTTGCCATCACGCTGGTCTCGCCCAGCGTGGCAATCACGCTGCCGTCCGCCTGACGGGCAACCTTGCCGGTTTCCAGTGTCAGCGTCTCTTCGCCCCACTGAATTGATTTCTTTGTTACATCAAACATTTGCGTATCCTAGAAGGGAGCACTCCCGCCCCTGCGGGTCTCCCGTTTTGCATGGCGACCCCATTGCCGCCGACCCCATTTTAGCTTTCGTCTGAGTGCCGGGGTCAGGGCACAACGTCTCAGATGCAGCGCGCATACATGAGAATGGGCCGGATTGAAAGAGGTGTCACTTTCGTTAGCGACCATTGGTCTGGGTAAGTCTGGCTTGAACCGCGAAGGTCCCCAAGCTCAGAATGATCGCTCGCGAGATTTGCGCAGCCCCCGGATGTCGGTTGCCGTTTCCGTCTCGGGAGATGAGACCGGCGCGCGCGGGGTTTCATTGCCGTCAAATCTCAGCAGCGCAAGTGCAGCCACTGACCAAATCCACGAATTGAGCCAAAGAAGGGCGGTGCCCGAAGCTATCCCTTTCAGAATGGTGTCGAGATCGAAACTCGGCAACGACTGCGTGAGTACAAGAGACACAACCGACAGAATGAGGGGGAAGATCGCAAACAAAGAGGTAAAAACGTCGAAAAAGAACTGCAGGAAGATTGAAACGAAGAAGACGCAGAACAATGGAATGAAACTACGTCCGAACCCATTGAAAAAGCCTTTGCTTGGCGCACCTTGGCCTGATCCTCGGGCTGCGCTTGCCATTGGTACGGCCATGACGGCATAGGCAACCGCCAACAGAATGTATGCCACGACAACTTTGACGCCCACAGCGAGAAATGCGAACGAAATCTTGATGGGTTCTGCAGCATCCCTGAGCGCAGTCAGGGATATTGGCTCGCCTAACGTCCATAGGGAAAACAGCACAGCTACGATATTTGCAAAAACGGCTAAGCCACCTAATGCGACCATAAAGAAGACCCCGTACAGGAGTGAGTTCAATGCCAGCGTCGTTAGATCTGTGCGGCGTAAATCACCTTTGATTGCCAAGGCTACACGAATTCCGAACAGGCTGATGAACACCGCTGTGACCGGCCCGCTGATGTAGCCCGCCAACCCAAGGGTGACGATATTCAGAATAACCGACACAACCATAGAGGCGACGCTGATTAGAATGACTGGGAAAATCATGCGCACAAAAACACTGAATGAAAGGGGGATCGATTTGAGGATAATCGTCATGAAAAGAGCCTGTAAATATTGGGTTGTGTTTGCGCAAGGCGGGACTTTCGACCCGTCTGACAGAGTTCCGGGTTTAGGATAATACCTTGAGTCATTGAAAATTTTGCTTTGCAAGCATCTACCTACAGTAGATTTATTTGCAATAGGTCGGCGTAGGTATTTAAGCAGTTTCCCGACGTCAGCTCTCGCTGGTGTAGATTAGCCTCTTGTCTGGAAAGAGAGGCGACCGCTGTCTGCGCGACTGATCGTCCTACCAGGATTGTGACTATTTTCTGGATGGACGCGCTCGTCATTCGACTTAGGATCGTTGCCTGTGTAACATGCGCTGATTGCCCGAGGACGCCATGACCTTCCGCCTGCAGTTCATTACCTGGACCTTACTGGCCCTTTGGGGAGTTACAGCGGTGAATGCGTCGCCCGTGTCAGTTGGATGGCCCGATCTGCCGGATCCGGCGATGCAGGAGTTCGACGATCCCTACCGTGATCTCAGCCCGGAACAGTTCGACGATGTCCTTTTTGTGGTTCGCCTGCGCGGCAGGTTGCAGCAGGATGTCGGCACCGAGGAAGAACGACAAACGTGGCAGGAACTGCTTTTGGAAACCGAGGATGCGCTGACCTCGGACGACATAGATGTCGACTGGCTTCTCGAACAGGTTCCGGTCGTCACCGAACGCCGGGAACGGGCTGGCGCGGCCGGCAATCCGCAATTCGATGGCCAGACTGTCACGCTGAGCGGCTTTGCCATTCCGGCACCGCCAGAGGCAGATGGCCAGGAGGTTGCATATTTGGTGCCCCAGTTTGGAATGTGCAGTCACATGCCGCCGCCGCCGCCAAACCAGATGATCCGCGTGCCGTTGGATGGCACCTGGACCCCGGGTTACGCCCATGTTCCGGTTCGTGTAACCGGAACGCTGTCTATTGATCCGTCTGATCGTGAATTTGTCGTGGTAGATGGCTTGGTGCCGATGCGGGCGACGTTCAAACTGGACGTGACAGAGATTGAGGATTTGAGTGAGGCGGGCGATGCGCCCGGGGCGCAACTCAGCCTAACGGACCGAATTCGGGCAGCGGCGCACAAAAAAACAGGCGGTGGAAAAGCAACCGACTAGGGTTGTCAGCTAATGTGTTCGCCTCGGTCCGATCCGCTTGGAACCGGGCCGAGGTAGAGATGTCACAGGATCGCATGAGCCAGGACCATCACAACGCCGCAGCCCAACGCATAACCGGCATCGACCGTGATCGCGAAACTGCTTTTCTGCGCCCAAGCGCCAACCGAGACCGCCTGTGCTGCCACCGCAAGGATCGCCAGCAGGGCAACACTCAGACTGTTGGTGGTTTCGGTCACTGCAATCACCGCTGCCAGCAAGATCAGGAACACAATTTGCGCGGCCATTGCTGCCAGTGGTGGTGTGTCAGGCGGTGTTGGGTCAATCCGTGTGCCCTCGGCCCAGCGCTTTTGAAAACCGAGCGGTCCATAAACCAGATAACCCAACAAAAATGCCGCGATTACCCCTGTTGCAAGCGCGAACCAGTTGATCACAGCGCGTCCTCCAGCGCCACCAATATTGCGGTCCAGCCACCTTCGTGGTTGTCCCGGCTTTCCTGCGACGGGAACCGGATGTGATGCAGGCGCAACTGCGTACCTTTGTCAGTTGGGGTGAAATCCAGCGTCACGGTGGAATCATCCTGACTGTAAGGAGAGTTCCAGGTGAATTGCAGCCGGTTCGGGCGGTCGATGACCTTGTATTCGCCTTCATGCGGCAGATCACCGGCCTCGGGGGCGCGCATGACGATTTTGAACCGACCGCCGACCTTGGCGTCGGATTGCGCCTCGGACACCGTCATTCCTGGCCCGGGCAACATGAATTTGGCCAGCATTTCCGGGTTCAGCCACGCATCGAATACCTTGTCGGGCGGATGCGGGATGGCGCGTGTTATTTCAAGTGACAGATCCGTCATCTTCTGGGTCCTCCAATGCAGTTTCCAAGGCGTCCAGCCGAAGCGCCCAAATCGAACGCAACCCGGCAAACCAAGAATCAACGGCTGACAAGGGGGCCATCTGAACCTCGATCAGATGCTCACGCCATTCTGTCCTGCGCCGCACCAACTCGGCGTTTTCCAGCACCTTGATGTGCTTGGACACCGAATTGAGGCTCATATCAAACTGCCGCGCGATGTCCGTCACCCTCAAAGGTCCCTGTTGCGCAAGCATCGTCAGGATTGCGCGGCGGGTTGGGTCAGACGCGGCCTTCAATATCGCGTTGAGGTCATATCGACTCTCTCGTTCAACCATTTGGATGAATTACAACCTTATTCTGCTTCAGTCAACCACTTGGGTGAATAACACATCACCCGAACGCCTGGCCAGTCAATGTTGCGAATTGCTGCCACTGGATGTCGATGGCCGGTTGGCCTTGCCCTGATTGGCGCTCGGCACAGATGTTCCAGGTGACGGGCGACATGGTTTCGATCAGTTTGACCACCCTTTCGGCGACCTGCTCGGCGAAGGTCTTGAGACCCCCCCAAAACACAAACATCGCATCGATCAGCAGTGAGGCCAGAAAGGCATAGTCGCTTTCCACCTGCGGCATCGATCTGCCGACTTTCGAGCATCTCGATCAGGGCCTGCCGGTCGCTGAACACCATATTGCCGCGCGTTTGCGGTGAATCCTCCCATGCGCTCCGAAGTACCGGAGCGACAAGAGTTCGCGTCGTCAGGGACCCGAAACCGATATGCACCGCTTGTTCAGTTTCCGATCGAATGCGTTTGATCCGGCAGTGTTAGGCCGCAAACTCAGCCTGCGATTTCTGGGCAGTGGCCAGGGGCTTTTCGGATGACAGCTGTTGCTTCGCCTGGTTTGCACGGCTTGAAGATCCCGAAATAACCTCTCGTTGAAGACCAGTGGTGAACGTGAGGGTTGGCTATCGCTAACATAACAAAAAATGAATGCATTTTGTGAAATTTTGATGACAGTGTAGGCTGTTACCACTCAACCCGCGGTCGAAATGACGGAAACACGCCAAGGGGGTTACAATCTCATTCCCGTCCGTCGGCCGAATACCTTGGCGCTTGCACTTAGCGAACAAAGGGCAGTCGAATGGTACAAACGAAGAAAATGTTGGATCCGGATCCACGGATTTACGACTTCGAAACGGAATACGAATTGGGGCAGGACAACGTCCGACCGTTCGGTCTGGACATCCACAATCCGGTCTTTTTGATCTCGAGCATCCTGATTTTTGCGTTCGTTCTGATCGCTCTGGCAAACCAGGAAGCCGCCGCCACGTTTTTTGGATGGCTCAGGCCCTGGCTCACCAGCACATTTGACTGGTTTTTGGTTCTGTCTGTTGATGCAATCACCTTGTTTTGCCTGGCTCTTATTATCCTGCCGGTGGGTAAGGTTCGTATCGGCGGAAAGGATGCTAAGCCAGACTATTCCTATGCTGGATGGATCGCGATGATGTTCGCGGCTGGCATTGGTATTGGTCTGCTGTTCTTTGGCGTGATGGAGCCGGTTTACTACAACTTTGCCGAAGATGGTGGTGCCAGCCCCTTGGGTATCGATATCGCGGTACCAGGCAATGAATATGCCGGTATCGTCGGAACGATCCACCATTGGGGCCTGGAAGGCTGGGCGATCTATGCTGCTGTGGGCCTGAGTTTGGCGATCTTCAGCTACAATCTCGGGTTGCCACTGACGCTGCGATCCGCCTTTTACCCGATCCTGGGCGAACGTGTCTGGGGCTGGTGGGGTCATATGATCGACACACTGGCGGTGTTTGCGACGTTGTTTGGCCTGACAACCTCTTTGGGTCTGGGCGCGCAACAAGTCGCGGCGGGTCTCAATGAGGTCTTCGGCATCGAACCTAGCCCGACAGTCACCGTATTGCTAATCATCGGTATCACACTGATCGCTTTGGGATCGGTTCTGATGGGCATGGACGCAGGCGTCAAACGGCTGAGCGAGATCAATATGGTCATGGCCGTGGGTCTGTTCCTCTTTGTCATTGCTGTTACCGGCATTGGCACTGCGATTTCACGCTACTTCAGCGTGATGACGGACTATGTCACGCACTTGCCCGCCCTTTCGAACCCGTTCGGTCGAGAAGACACCAGTTACTTCCACGGCTGGACAACCTTCTATTGGGCCTGGTGGATTGCATGGTCACCTTTCGTAGGCATGTTCATCGCCCGCATCTCGAGGGGCCGTACGGTGCGTGAGTTCATCATTTGCGCCTTGCTGGCACCGACCGCAGTCTGTGCGCTGTGGATGTCCACCTTTGGTGGCGCAGCCATCGACATGCTGAACGCTGGTGGTGCAGAAGGTGTCCGCGCCACAGTGATCGACAGCTATGCCCCAGAAGGCGCGCTGTTCGGTTTCCTGAAGGAACTGCCGCTCTACGGTATCGTGGCCCCCATTTCGCTGGTCCTGATTGTGATCTTCTTTGTCACATCGTCAGATTCCGGTTCGCTTGTGATCGACACGATCACCGCGGGTGGCAAGATGGACGCGCCTGTGGTGCAGCGCGTGTTCTGGTGCACACTCGAAGGGCTGGTGGCCATTGCACTCTTGCTTGGCGGTGGCCTGTCGGCGCTTCAGGGTGCAGCGGTGTCAACGGGCATACCGTTTACGTTGGTGGTTTTGATGATGTGCTACTGTTTGTGGCTGGCGCTGAAATCGGAACGCGCAAAGATCTAAACCGTAGTTTCGAAACACATGAAACGCCCGCCAACCCGGCGGGCGTTTTCACGTGTGGGTGCGTGTTGGTCAAAGGGTTGCTTGCTTTACAGAGCGATGGCCCGACCTGTCAACGCCATCTTGAAAAGCGTACCCTATTCGGCCGGAGCAAACCCCGTAATCAGCTGACGCAGCCCAATGGCGGCCCCTGCGAAGATTGCGATAAAGGCAATTGGTGCGCTGAAGGCAAGCACCGAAAACGCAGAGATTCCCTGGCCAACGCTGCAGCCCACCGCAAGAATTGCGCCAGGGCCCATGATAGCGGCGCCTAGTAACTGGCGCCGCAATTCACGGGGGTCTTCACACGCTTCCCATCGGAAATGGCCCTTGGAATATGACCCCAAAACGGCCCCGATGACGACACCCACGACCGATCCGACGCTAAACGACAAGGCATTGCCCGAAGCGGTCATCCCATAGATGATGGTGTCTCCGATCGGGGCTGCGAAGGTGTGTGTTTCAATTGGCTCGGCATCAAACCCGGTTGTCGCGATCCAATAGGTGCCCACCCAGCCAGATACCACGGCAAGACCAACCACAGATGCCCAAAAGACTTGTTTGTACGATGGGCGCGTTTCGGCACGTGCGATGGCAAGCACAACAAGCCCGGTTCCGATGACGAGGCCGGTGACCAAAGGGGCCACACCGTAAACTTCAAACAACTGCGCGAACCCCTGAGGAGAAGTGGCACCCGTCACTTCGGGGAACAACCAAACGCGGGCATGAGCCAGCGGTCCGGACATCACGAAATAGGCGGATAACGCCATCACAACGACGATGACAAAAGACCGCAAGTCGCCTCCCCCCAGACGCGCCAAAGCGCCGTAGCCGCAATTTCCGCTCAGCGCCATGCCATAGCCGAACATCAGACCGCCGATGATGGTGCCAAGCGGGTTCCATACGCGATCAAGATAAGCGGTTTCCGACCCGTCAAGCATGCCGAACCCAATTGCCAGATGCGCCCCGACAATGGCGACACCGATGGCAATGGCCCACATTTTCAAGCGACGGTTGTCGGCCCCGTAAAGCGCGTCTTCGATTGCACCAAGCGTACAAAACCGCCCGATTCTGGCGGCAAGGCCAAGTGCGATCCCACCGATCAAACCGATCAGTGCGGCAGTGTTTGCTTCTCCGAGTGTCTCCAGCACCTGGGTCCTCCCCCGACCAAATACCAGTTCCCTATCCGGTCAGTCTGTACGACAGAACAGATCGTACACGACTTCCATGATTTGTCTTGGTCGGTCGTCCGCCAGGCTGTAGTAGATGGCCTTGCCTTCGCGCCTTGGCACAACGAGCCCCTCATAGCGAAGGCGCGACAATTGCTGTGAAACAGCGGCTTGTCGGGCGGAGAGCAGCTCCTCAAGCTCAGTCACCGATTTCTCGCCCGATGCCAGATGGCACATAATCATCAACCGGCCTTCGTGGCTGATGGCCTTCAGAAAGTTGGATGCGCGTTGCGCATTTTCCATCATGCGCTGCATGTCTTCTGCACAGATGTTCTTGTCGAACACCGGCAGACGCGAAACAGTTTGAGGTGTGCTTTCAGTGTTGTAGGTCACAAAAAGGTTTCCTTTACCCGGTTTGTTTCAAGTCTATTCCTGCGCGTTCGAACATCATGGCCAGCAGGCCCCAGAAAAAGTCTTCCCCCGGGTATCCCTCAATTCGCCCGACTTCACGACCATTTTCAACCAGAATAAATGTTGGAGTAAAGTGAACCCTGCGATCGAACGCAACGTCGGGTGCTTCGCTGTGCACGTCATAACGCTGCAACGGGGCGGTGCGCCCTTCTGCGGTTTTCGGATAGATATGTGCGATTTCCTCGTTCCATTTGGCGCACCAATAGCACCCCTGTTCCTCTGCCATCAGCAGATAGGGGTCAGCTGTTGCCGAAACCGGCAACATCAGAGCTAAACAGGCGATCAACGCCTTTATCATTTTCAGACGTCCTAAATTGACGAGCACTGGTTCTTTCATCATAATTATATTTTTGAATATCTCAAGCTGTGAGGCCAGAGCGACATGTTTGACGTGACGATTATGGGTGCAATTGTCGCCGGGCTGCTGTCCTTTCTGTCGCCTTGTATCTTACCCATCGTGCCTTTCTACCTGAGCTATCTTGCCGGCGTTGGGATGAACCAGATTTCGGCAAAGGCTGAAATTTCGCAAGCGGTGCGGGTCAGGGCTGTTCTGGCCGCGTGTTGTTTCGCGTTGGGCGTCGTTACGGTTTTTGTGGGACTTGGTGCAACCGCGACCGTGTTCGGCGGCCTGCTGAGAGAGTACTTTGATCTACTGCGCTGGGTTGCGGCCGCCATCATCATTGCGATGGGCCTGCATTTCCTTGGGGTGATCAAGATCGGCTTTCTGTACCGCCAATTCCGCGCCGATGCTGGCGACACCTCGAATGTTGGCCTGTTGGGGGCCTACGTCATCGGGTTGGCATTTGCCTTTGGTTGGACGCCCTGTGTTGGGCCGGTTCTGGCGGCAATCCTGTTTACGGCTGCGGGGCAAGACACTGCCGATCAAGGGGCGCTGCTGCTATTGGCATATGGGCTGGGCATGACCTTGCCCTTCGTCGTTGCCGCCTTGTTCATCGGGCCATTCATGTCCTGGATGGGCCGGTTTCGAAAACACCTTGGCTTGATCGAGAAACTGATGGGGGCGTTCTTGATCCTTTTTGGCATTCTGATCGCTACCAACTCGATCAACTACATTGCTCAATGGATGCTGGAACATGTGCCTTGGTTCAGTGCGATTGGATAAATCCCAGGAGGAGATCATGAAAAGACTAGTCCTAACGTTGGTTTTGATGCTGATGGTTCCGGCTGCCCTTGCGGCCGAGCTTGGCGATGATGGCCTGCACAAGGCGCCCTGGATGCGCGATACATTCATGGATTTGCGCGAAGACCTGGCCGAGGCTAATGCGGAAGGTAAGCGCCTGATGATCATCATCGAGCAGCGCGGCTGCATCTATTGCAAGAAGATGCATGAAGAGGTGTTTGTCATCCCGGAAATCGAACAATTCATCGAAGACAACTATTTTGTTCTACAGATCAACATGTTCGGGGATGTCGAGGTGACCGATTTCGATGGCACTGTGCTGCCCGAAAAGGACATGGTCAAACGCTGGGGCGCCTTGTTTACACCCAGCATCTATTTCTTTCCATCTGCGGTGGGCGATGACCTGACTGCTCCGCAAGCTGCAGTGGCCAACATGCCCGGTGCCTTTGGTCGGTGGACAACCTTCAATATGCTGAACTGGGTTGTCGAAAAAGGATATGAAGGGGACGAGCCGTTCCAAAAATATCATGCCCGCAAGTTTGAAGAGCAAAACGGCTGATGATCCGTTGGCTTTGAAATTTTAGTGCGAAATTTTCTGCATCAGCAAAGTAATTGAAAAATTCATCTAAATGAATTTATTGTTGCGAACTGCCGAATGTGTGCATTAGTGTGCAGAAAACGACCGACAAGAATCGTCTTTGGGAGGAGGCATGAGAAACGCGTTGAAGCTAGGCTTTGCCATGATGCTATGTGCATCAACCGCCACAGCGGGTGAACTGAAACCGATGGACGTGTCCTTTACGGATGGCGCGGTTGAAACATCCTTGACCGGCGTCGCCGGTGATCCAACAACGGGCAGGGCGGTTTTTGCAAACCGCAAAGAGGGTAACTGCCTCGCCTGCCATACGAACTCGGAAATACCCGAAGAAGGCTTCCACGGCGAAGTTGGCCCACCAATGGACGGCGTAGCGGATCGTTGGACCGAAGCTGAACTCCGCGGGATCGTTTCGAACTCGAAGAATATGTTCGAAGGGACGATCATGCCCGCTTTCTACATCGACAGCGGCTATGAGCGGCCACTGGATGATTTCGCAGGCCAGAGCATTTTGACCGCGCAGCAGGTCGAAGATGTCGTGGCCTACCTGATGACGCTGAAAGAACAGTAATCCACGAAATTTGGAGCATGATATGGAACTGACACGGCGAAAAATCCTCGCGATCGGCTCCGGTACGCTTGCCCTGGCAAGCTTTACCGGTCTTCCGGCGTTTGCCAGCCTGACGGACGAAGCGATCGCAGCCCTGACCGGGGGCGCTGACATTGGGGAAGGTGTGGTTGTACTGACCGCGCCGGAAATCGCAGAGAACGGTAATACCGTACCCGTCAAGGTCGAAGCACCCGGTGCCGTTTCGATCACGCTGTACGCAGACGGCAACCCGGTGCCGAACGTCGCAACGTTCAACTTTGGCCCGCTCAGCGCGTCACGCAGTGCATCAACGCGTATCCGCCTTGCCGCAACACAGAACGTTGTTGCCATCGCCAAGATGGAAGACGGTTCATTCCAGATGGCGAAAGCCAATGTCAAAGTAACAATCGGCGGTTGCGGCGGCTGAACTCACGAAACGCAAGGAGAGACACTATGGCATCTGGTGTAAAACCCCGGGTCAAAGTCCCAAAAACGGCGGCAGCAGGTGAGACGATCACCATCAAGACCCTGATCAGCCACAAGATGGAAAGCGGGCAGCGTAAAGACGATGATGGCAACATCATCCCACGCTCGATCATCAATCGCTTCACCGCTGAATTCAATGGCCAGAACGTGATCGATGTGACGTTGGAACCGGCGATTTCAACCAACCCCTATTTCCAGTTCGAAGCTGTTGTCCCGGAAACCGGTGAGTTCAAGTTCACCTGGTATGACGATGACGGGTCCGTCTACGAGGAAAGCAAAAAAATATCGGTCTCGTAAGAAGACAAGGGTGCAGAGCCAGGGAGGTAGCCACATGCGCGCGACATTATGGATTACGGCAGCAGCGATTGGGTTGGCCGGCGCCGCGACTGCTCAGGACAGCAATTCGCTGAGCATTGACGGTGAGGCAATGATCACTGAGGTGGCAGCGCCGGATCATTTGGAAAACATCGACACGATCTATTCCGGATGGCGGTTTCGTTCGCCGGAAACTCAGGCCCTGGAAGTGGACGACTTTGACAACCCGGCATTTGTGTTCGTTGAGCAAGCCGAGGATCTGTGGGAGCAGGTCGATGGGTCAGCCGAGAAATCATGCGCGTCCTGCCATGAGAGTGTTGAAGAGTTCGCAGGGCTACGAGCTCAGCTACCACGTGTTGAAAACGGCGAACTTGTTACGCTGGAGGATCTGATCAACCGCAGCCGCGTCGAACATATGGGTGCCGAGCCCTGGAAATGGTCGGGCGGCCAGATGACGGCGATGACCGCGCTTATTGGCGTGCAATCACGTGGTATGCCTGTCGAAGTTGCCATCGACGGCGATGCCGCGCCTTTCTGGGAAAAAGGAAAGGACCTGTACTATACGCGTGTCGGTCAGCTGGACATGGCCTGCTCGAATTGTCACGAAGACAATTATGGCGTCATGATCCGGGCGGACCACCTGTCCCAGGGCCAGGTCAATGGCTTTCCCACCTATCGTTTAAAGAACGCAAAGCTGAATTCCATCCACGGGCGCTTCAAAGGGTGCATGAAGAACATTCGGGCCACACCCTTCAAAGAAGGCGGTGAAGAGTTCAAAGCGCTGGAGCTTTACATAGCGTCGCGCGGCCAGGGCCTGTCGGTCGAGACGCCTTCTGTAAGAAACTGATGATCTGACTGGCCCCGTGTCATGCACGGGGCCATTGCACTAACTTAAAATTCAAACATGCGCATGTGTTTACGGGAGCAGGCAACTATGATTTCGCGTCGGGACTTTTTGCAGGTCGGGATGGCAGCCTCAGCCATTGTCGGCGCGTCCGGTTTCGGGAATTGGGCGCGGCTTGCAGCACAACAGTCTCTTACACAGGACCAGTTGTTAGAGTTCGACACGTTCGGCAATGTTTCCCTGATCCATGTCACGGATATTCATGGACAGCTGAAACCGATCTATTTCCGCGAGCCGTCAACAAATATTGGCGTCGGCGGCAACAAGGGCGTTGTACCACATGTGACGGGTGCTGACTTCCGGAAACTCTATGGCATCGCCGATGGCAGCCCCAGCCACTATGCGCTGAGTTCCGGGGATTTTTCATCGCTTGCACAGACCTATGGGCGTGTTGGCGGGCTTGATCGGGTTGCAACTGTGATCAAGGCGATCCGCGCAGATCGTCCAGACGCCATTCTTCTGGATGGCGGCGATACCTGGCACGGTTCTTACACCTGTCTGAAGACGCAGGGCCAGGACATGGTCAATGTGATGAACGCCCTGGCGCCGGACGCCATGACATTTCACTGGGAATTCACCTTAGGCAGTGATCGCGTCGCCGAGTTGGTTGAACAGCTGCCCTTTGCGGCCTTGGGGCAGAATATCTTTGACGCGGAATGGGACGAACCGACCGAGCTGTTCCCCCCCTACAAAATGTTTGAACGCGGCGGCACAAAGGTTGCGGTCATTGGGCAGGCGTTTCCGTACATGCCCATCGCAAATCCCGGCTGGATGTTCCCTGAATATGCCTTTGGCATTCGTGACGAACACATGGCCGCGATGGTGGAAAAGGTGCGCGCCGCCGGGGCGGAATGTGTCGTCGTGCTGAGCCATAATGGTTTCGACGTTGATAAGAAGATGGCGAGCGTTGTCCCCGGAATCGACGTCATCCTGTCTGGCCATACGCACGACGCCCTGCCCGAGCCGGTACAGGTTGGTGAAACCATCATCGTGCCGTCAGGCTCGAACGGAAAATTCGTAAGCCGTGTCGATCTTGATATCCGTGACGGTCGGATGATGGGGTATCGGACGAAACTGATCCCAATCTTCTCGGATGTGATAACTCCGGACGCCGAAGTGGCCGCCCTGATCGACGAACAGCGCGCGCCCTATCTGGCCGAGATGTCCGAAGTCATCGGGCAGACCGACAGCCTTTTGTATCGGCGCGGGAATTTCAATGGCACCTGGGACGACCTGATCTGCGACGCACTGCTCAGCGAGCGTGACGCGGAAATCGCGCTCAGCCCCGGTGTACGCTGGGGCCCGTCGCTGGTGCCCGGTCAGGATATCACCCGCGAAGATATCTTTGGCGTGACTTCGATGTCTTATGGTGAAGCCTATCGCACCGAGATGACAGGGGATTTCCTGAAAGTCGTGCTGGAAGATATTGCTGACAACATCTTCAACCCGGATCCCTATTACCAACAAGGCGGCGATATGGTGCGCACTGGTGGGCTTGGCTATCGGATCGACGTGTCCAAGCCGCAGGGCGAACGTATCTCGAACATGACGCTTGTGAACACGGGCGAGGCGATCGATCCGGCCAAATCCTATGTGGTTGCCGGATGGGCGTCGGTTAATGAAGACACCGAAGGTCCGCAGATCTGGGATGTCGTCGAAAGCCACATTCGAAAGCTGGGTACCGTGACGGTACAGGATAACACCAATGTCGACGTTGTCGGCGTTTAAATAAAACTGGAGACTTGAGACATGGATGAGATGTTCAAGCCGTCCCGCCGAGCCTTCCTGAGAGGCGGCGCCGCGATCGCGGCCGGCTCGGTTGCTGGCTCGGTTGCCGCCCAATCCGCTGACCCGTTGATCACCGAGCTGCAGGACTGGGCCTCGTACACCGGCGCAGGCGTTGACGAAACGCCCTATGGCCTTCCGATTCACTTCGAAAGCGATGTGGTACGTCGGAACGTGGAATGGTTGACGGCTTCGCCGATATCATCGATCAACTTCACGCCGATTCATGCGCTTGACGGGACGATTACGCCTCAGGGATGCGCATTCGAACGGCACCATTCCGGCGCGATCGAACTGAGCAAAGGTGACTATCGCCTGATGATCAACGGGTTGGTCGATCAGCCGCTGGTCTTCACCTATGACGATCTTCAGCGGTTCCCGCGCGAAAACCATGTCTATTTCTGTGAATGCGCCGCCAATACCGGCATGGAATGGGCAGGTGCACAGCTGAATGGTGTGCAATTCACCCATGGCATGATTCACAACATGGAGTATACCGGTGTGCCGCTGCGCCTGTTGCTGCAAGAGGCCGGTTTGGATGCGGCCGGGGACTTTGCGGACAAATGGGTCTATGTCGAAGGCGCGGATGCGTCGTCCAACGGCCGGTCGATCCCAATGGAAAAAGCGCTGGATGACGTTTTGGTCGCGTTCAAGGCCAACGGCGAGGCGCTGCGGATGGAGCATGGCTATCCTGTGCGTCTGGTCGTGCCCGGCTGGGAAGGCAACATGTGGGTCAAATGGCTCCGTCGGGTTGAGGTGACGGATGCAGCCGTGGAAAGCCGCGAAGAAACGTCGAAATACACGGATGTGTATGAAAACGGAGTTGCGCGGAAATGGACTTGGGTCATGGACGCGAAATCGGTCATTACCTCTCCCAGCCCTCAGATGCCGATCAAACATGGCCAAGGCCCGTTGATCATTTCCGGTCTTGCATGGTCCGGCCACGGTCAGATCACCAGGGTCGACGTCTCCAAAGACGGAGGCATTACCTGGGACACGGCGCGGCTGGGGAAACAGGGTGACACAAAGGCCCTGACTCGGTTCTATCTGGATACGGACTGGGACGGCGCGCCGATGCTGCTGCAAAGCCGGGCGATGGATGAAACCGGATATGTCCAACCGACCAAGGAACAGCTGCGTGAAAAGCGCGGCGAAAACTCTGTCTATCATAACAATTGTATCCAGACCTGGTACGTGAATGGAGAAGGGATCGCCGAGAGTGTCGAAGTCTCTTAGTAGTATCTATCTTCCTGTATTTGGTGGCATCGCGCTGGTTTCCAGCCTCGCTGTGGCGGTTGCAAATCGCGGGTATGGCGACGGCCAGATTGACACGCTGAAGACACGGCTGTCGCAGGTCGAGACCCATGAGGCCGCAGCGCGGGCATTGGCGGACGAAAATGCGGCGCGGGTTGCCGAACTGGAAACGCAATTGCAGGAGGTGCAGGCCAATAGCAGCCCGGCCCCTGCCAGTATGGGCGTTTCAGAACAGGCGCCCGCACATGACGGGAAACTTGGGGTTGGACGTGAAGCTCTGCCCGCAGAGATCGCTGCATGGGATGTAGATGTTCTTCCGGATGGGCGTGGTCTGCCGGAAGGTTCAGGCGATGTGTTCACGGGGGAAGAGGTCTTTGCCGATAAATGCGCCTCCTGCCACGGAGATTTTGCCGAAGGCGTCGACAATTGGCCGGTTCTTGCTGGCGGTTTTGACACGTTGGCCGACAAGGATCCGGTTAAAACCGTCGGCTCGTACTGGCCGCATTTGTCTACGGTCTGGGACTACGTGAACCGCTCGATGCCTTTTGGCGAGGCCGGAACGCTAAGCGCTGACGAAACCTATGCAATCGTTGCATATATTCTGTACTCCAACGATTTGGTGGATGATGAGTTCGAGTTGACCCAGGACAATTTCTCAGCGTTCGAGATGTACAATAAGGACGGCTTTGTCATCGATGATCGGCCTGATCTGGAATACGCCGAATGGTCCGTCGAGCCCTGTATGGAGAACTGCAAAGACAGCGTGGAAATCACCATGCGGGCCACGTTCCTGGACGTAACGCCGGAAGAGGGCGGAGAGTCGGTGATGAATGACGCAACCACGTCCGATACGCCGACGTTCACTGCGACCTCGACGTCATCCGCTGACACCGAAACACCCGCAGTTTCCGTAGATGGCACTGCCAGCATCGCCGGAATAGACCCTGAATTGGTCGCGGCGGGCAAAAAAGTCTACAAGAAGTGCAAGGCCTGCCATGCTGTCGGGGAAGGGGCCACCAACAAGGTGGGCCCGCAGTTGAACGCTTTGATCGGACGGGAATTCGGTGCTGTTGATGGGTTCAGTTACTCGTCTGTCTTCAAAGCGGCACATGACGAAGGCCGTGTTTGGGACGAGGTTACGCTGGACGAATTCCTGGCAAAGCCAAAGGCCTATATGAAAGGCACCAAGATGAGCTTTGCCGGGTTGAAGAAAGAGCAAGACCGGGCCGCAATAACAGCGTATCTCAAATCAATCGGTGAATAGTAGATGGTGCCATTTTTGCGACTTTATTTCTCAGTTCTCGCCATGACGGTTTCTACGGTCGCGGCGGCGAATACGCTCGGGGATCCCGAGGCTGGAGAGAAGGTTTTCGCAAAATGCAAAGGCTGCCATCAGGTCGGCGAAGGCGCGCGGAACCGTATTGGACCGCATCTGAACGGCTTGTTCGGCCGCCCCGCCGCCGGGTTGAAAGAGTTTACCTATTCCAAAAGCATTCAGCGCGCTGGATCCAGTGGGCTGGAATGGCATGCTGAAACCCTGGATGCGTTCTTGGAAAACCCACGGTCTTACGCGTCTGGAACGCGGATGAGCTTTCGTGGGCTAAAAAACCCTGAAGACCGGCACAATGTCATCGCGTATCTGCGGTTGTTTTCGGATGACCCCGCAAACATTCCCGAAGCGGACCCTACTGCAACGGCAACCGATCATGACATCGATCAGGCCATTTTGACAATTCAGGGCGATCCCGAATATGGAGCGTATCTGAGCAGTGAATGCACAACCTGCCATCAGGCGGACGGAGGGGATGCGGGCATCCCATCAATCGTACTATGGCCGGAAGACGAATTTGTTGTCGCCATGCATGCCTACAAGACCAAGCAACGCAACCATCCTGTCATGCAAATGATAGCAGGACGGCTCAACGATGAAGAAATCGCCGCCTTGGCGGCGTATTTCAACAGCCTCGAAAACTGAGGCAAAACAGGGAGGAGACTGCAATGAAGATGAACAGGAGGATTTTTCTGGGCAAAACCGCCGTGGCGACGGCCGCCGTGGCAGCGCCAATGGTTTTGGCGGATGGCCATGCCAAACCACGCGTCGTCGTTGTCGGAGGGGGTGCAGGTGGTGCGACCGCAGCCCGCTATATCGCCAAAGACAGCAAAGGCGAGATCGACGTAACACTTATCGAGCCGACGCGGACCTATTACACCTGCTTCTTTTCAAACCTCTATCTTGGAGGCTTCAAAGAGATCGAGGATATCGGCCATTCATATGGCGGCCTTGCAGCCGGTGGTGTAAATGTCGTGCATGACTGGGCCGTAGGCGTCGACCGAGATGCCAAGACAGTATCGCTTGCCGGTGGTGGCAGCGTGAAATACGACAAGCTGATTATCAGCCCCGGTATTGATTTCGTCGACATGGCCGTCCCCGGTTGGGACATCTCGGCACAAAATGCGATGCCCCACGCGTATAAGGCCGGATCACAAACCGAACTGCTGAAAGCGCAACTGATGGCGATGCCCGAAGGCGGCACATTTGCAATGGTGGCCCCGACAAACCCGTATCGTTGCCCGCCCGGCCCGTATGAGAGGGTCTCGATGGTCGCGCATTATTTGAAAGCCAATAACCCGACTGCCAAAATCATCGTTGCGGACCCCAAGCCAAAATTCTCGAAAATGGCGCTGTTCCAGGAAGGTTGGGCGAACCATTACGAAGGGATGATCGACTGGATCGGTGAGGATTTCGGTGGCGGCAATGTCAGTGTGGACCCGGCTGCAATGACTGTGACGATTGATGGTGAAGAAACCAAGGTTGATGTCTGCAATGTTATCCCGGCCATGAAAGCCGGTCGTATTGCCGAGATTGCGGGTGTGACCGATGGCAACTGGGCTCCGGTCAACGCGGCGGACATGTCCACCAAGGCCGATCCCGACATCTATGTGCTGGGGGATGCCTCGCAACAAGGGGACATGCCCAAATCGGGGTTCTCGGCCAACAGCCAGGCCAAGGTGTGCGCCAATGCCGTGCGTGGTGCGTTGACCGGATCCAAAGTGTTCCCGGCCAAGTTCTCGAACACCTGCTGGTCCCTCATCGAAACCAATGATGGCGTCAAAGTTGGCGCTACTTACGAGGCGACACCCGAAAAGATCGCCAAGGTGGATGGGTTCATTTCCCAAACAGGCGAAAGTGCTGATTTGCGTAAAGCCACCTACGAAGAATCTGAGGGTTGGTATTCAGGAATTACCGCCGACATGTTCGGTTGAGGCGATTGGACGTCCTTTTTGCGCATCAGGCATCAAGGGCGTCTCTTTGAACTCTCCGGATAACGTTTAAAGGCCCCGGCCGCAGATCTGACGGCGCTGAACGAAGAAGGAGCTGCAATATGAAGACGACACTCTTGGCACTTGCCCTGACCGCTGGTGCAGCCGCCGCCGAGCCAATACTGGTGCCATTTGATGGCAGCTTCGATGACGCAACCTTTGCCGTCGAAAGCGCGATTGTCGGCAAAGGGCTGGTGATCGATTCCGTCAGCCATGTTGGTGACATGCTGAACCGCACAGGTCAGGATGTGGGCAGCGAAGTGACGATTTTCGACGATGCCGATATATTCCTGTTCTGCTCGGCCGTCATCTCGCGCGAGGTGATGGAAGCGGACCCGATGAATATCGAGTTTTGTCCTTATGGTATCTTTGTCACAGATCGGGAAGGCCAGGTCATGGTAGGGTATCGATCATACCCAGATGGGCCGATGCAGAAAGTGCAAGCCCTTCTCACTGACATTGTTGCTGAGGCAGCGGGGAACTAATGAACTACCAAGGCTTCTTCCGATCCAAACTGACGCGCTTGCGTGATGAAGGCAATTATCGCGAGTTTGCCGAGCTTGAACGCCACAGGGGGCAATTCCCCAGCGCGACCTGTCACAATGGGCCGGGCGAGGTCACTATATGGTGTTCGAACGACTATCTGGGCATGGGACAATCCCCCAAGGTGCTGCAAGCCATGCATGACGCGCTGGATCGCACCGGAGCCGGGGCAGGAGGAACGCGCAACATCTCCGGCACCACGCATGATCACGTGTTGCTCGAAGATGAGCTGGCTGATCTTCATGGCAAGGAAGCCGCGCTTTTGTTCACCTCGGGATATGTGTCCAACTGGGCCGCCCTGGGTACTCTGGCCTCAAGCATTCCGGGCTGTGTCGTCCTGTCTGACGCGCTGAATCACGCGTCGATGATCGAAGGGATTCGTCATTCCCGCGCTCAAAAGGTGATCTGGAAACACAACGATTTGTCCGATCTGGAATCGAAGCTGGCCGCACTGCCGATTGACCAGCCGAAACTGATCGCGTTTGAAAGCGTCTACTCGATGGACGGAGACGTCGCCCCGATCAAAGAGATCTGCGATCTGGCCGAGCGCTACGATGCGATGACCTATCTTGATGAGGTCCACGCCGTTGGTCTTTATGGTCCAAGGGGTGGCGGTATTGCCGAACGCGAAGGTCTTATGGATCGGCTAACGGTCATTGAAGGCACCTTGGGCAAGGCCTTTGGCGTCATGGGCGGTTACATCGCAGCCTCGGCCGAGGTTTGTGACTTTGTGCGTTCATTCGCCAGTGGATTCATATTTACCACCGCGCTGCCACCCGCCATTGCGGCCGGGGCGGCGGCCTCGATCCGGCATCTGAAGGACAGCGATCAGGAACGCGCGATGCAACAAGAGCGGGTGACCGAAGTGCGGGCCAAGCTGGATGCGATTGGTTTGCCCCATATCGACAACCCCAGCCATATCATTCCCGTGATGGTGGGCGACCCGATCAAGTGCAAGTTCATCTCGGACACGCTGCTGAAGGACTACGGCATCTACATACAGCCCATCAATTACCCGACTGTGCCGAAAGGTACCGAGCGTCTGAGGATCACGCCGTCCCCTGTTCACACGCAGCAGGACATTGATCGATTGGTCACCGCACTTGAAGACCTTTGGTCCCAGTGCCAGTTGGCCCGGCAACCTTTGGCAGCGCAATAACCAGTTAGATCGGACTACGAATTGACCGATCTGGCGTCGCGTCCCCAGGTCATCAGGACATGGGTTCCAGTCGCACCGATCCACATGCAAAAGACGGCAACCCATGCCGTCAGTGCAAGAATGGCGCCGCCCGACATACCGGCCCCAACGGCGCATCCGCCTGCCAGCATGCTGCCAAACCCCATCAGAACACCTCCGGCCAGGTATTTCTCCATCGGTGTGTCGGCCTCGAACCGTTGGATCTTGGCCTCACCGGTGACAAGCGCGACGCTCAGGGCACCCATAAAGACGCCGGGAACCAGCCCCAGTCCGAAACTCATGGGCTGCACGCGTTCATTGACCAATGCCATCAGGGTGTCGGCGGACGGTCCTGTGAAGGTGATGGATTGAACGGGAACCACCTCGAAGGAAACCGCAGCGACCCGGTAAGTCAGGAACCAGCCCGCAAAAACCGCCGTGCCCACAAGCGCTGCTGAGAGCAGTTCTGATTTTCGCAGGTTCTGCGACATGCCAAATGCTAGGGCTCCCAGCAAGGCCAGCCCACAAGCGATCCCGACAACAGGCGTGGTTTCGAGCAGCAACCTTTCTGACCCGCCGGAAACTGTCCAGATCCCGGCCAGTTTTTCGCGCACCGGGGCCAGAACGCCGCGATACGATGCCTGCGCCGTCAAGGTCAGAACAAGGCCTGTCACAATTGTCCGAAGGTTGCCTGAGGCAGACAGAACCAGGAGTCGGCTGGCACAGCCCCGCGCAAGGATCATGCCGATTCCGAACAACAGACCCCCTATTACGGCGCCAGACAGGCTGCCGGTTCCGGCAAGTTGCCGCGCGGTGCTCACATCCAGATGACCTGACAGAATTGCGATTTGAACCATTGCCAGCCCGGCTGCAAAAGCCACAAGCCAGATCGCCAGTTTTGGCCCAAACGAAAGTTGCGCAACCTCTACCGTCGCAGCCCGTAAGCAAAACCGCGAATGGTAGGCGGTCGCGCCAAAGACAAGCCCGACACCAGCTCCTGACGCCATCAGAAGCTTTGGTTCACCGAACTGATCAATGAGTTGTTCCATTCAAACCGCTGGTTCGTCATCATTTGAACCACCATGCATCGGCTGTTTGAGAGCGTCCTTGACTTCGCGCAATTGTGGCGTGTCTAACCGGCAGTCAAATCATCAATCTCGGGATATTCAATGCTGAAACACCCAGTGGCACCTGCTTACTCGAACTCCATCTGCTCGTAGACGCGTCCGGCATTGCGGGTCGCCAGTTCTTCGAACGTATCCAAATTTGCGTAGGGGCTTTGGTCAACATAGTAGGCCTCGGCCAGATCCCCGCCATTGTCCAGATGTTCGCCGACTTTCTCGCGCAGATAGACAAGATAGTCGTGCGTGTATCGGCGGACCTGATCCATGTTGGTCGGATGGCCGTGCCCCGGAATGACATAGGTGGCATTCAAGGGCTCAAAGGCTGTTTCCCAGGTTTCGATCCAGTCCAGCACGATTGTGTCCTCAAAAATGGGTAGTATACGCTCGTGAAAGGCCATGTCCCCGGCAATGACCAGACCCTGATCGGGCAGCCACACCTGGGTATCACCCGGCCCGTGCGCGGGGCCCAGATGCAGCACGTCAATCCGGAACCCTCCCATTTCGATGGTTTTCTTGTCTTCGAACGTCTCGGTCGGGGCGGCAATGAACGTGCCTTCGGCCTTGTCCCGGTTGTAGCCCTTCATTTGCTCAAGCAACCGGTTTCCCTGTTCCTCGACCTCATGCGCTGCGTCGACATGTGCCAGGATCGGTACACCCTGTTCGGCCCAGTACGAATTGCCCAACACAGCATGACCCTGACCGTTCTCGTCGATGACCAGTTTCACGGGTTGGTCCGTGATGGCCTTGATTTCTTCGTGCAATGCCCGTGCCAGAATATAGGCCGCCCCGCCATTGATCACGATGACGCCGTCCCCCGTCACAATGAAGCTGAGGTTATTGTTGTGACCACTGTTGTCGTAGGTTGGCGGGGCAGTTGCACCTATCGCGGACCATACATGTGGAATGACTTCGACCGGTTTGGAGTACAGCGGGGATCCCGGATACTGATCTGCAATATCTTCGCTGGCAAAAGCCGGCGACGCCAGAAGGATCAGAGAGATAGTTTTGTGCATGATCAACCCTCGATAAACCGATAACCGTCACCGTCTGCAACGGCGCGACCAATGCCTCCGTTGGGCAGGTGAAATCCAACAAGGCTCAGGTCTTCGTGCGTCAGGCGATCAAACAGCATCTGCCGGGTTGTCGCAGCCAGCTCGGCGTTCTGATCAGACCCGCTGAGCCAGCTTGGTTTGCGAAACGCCACGTGGTGATTGCCAATCGCATCGCCTGCAATCATCGCGGCTGAATTTCCCTGCCTGATCTCAAAGGACATGTGCCCCGGCGTATGTCCGGGCGTCGCGACGGAAGCGATCCCTGGCAGTATCTCTTGATCGGTATCGAACAGTTGAACGCTGTCTTCGATCGCTTCCATTCTACGCTTGGCACCCACGGCAAAGGCAGCGCGGGCCTCACCGATGTCAGACACGGTTTCCGGGTTCCACCAGTAATCCCACTCGGCTCGTCCCATCATATAGGTCGCGTTGTAGAACACAGGCTCGTCAAACTCATCCAGAAGGCCCCAGATGTGATCGGGATGGGCATGGGTGAACACGACATGTGTGATGTCTTCCGGTGCCGTCCCAACAGCGTCCAGACTGTCCAGCACCGTCCCGGCGGAAGGCATGAAATCCGCGCCGGATCCCACATCAAAAAGAACCGTATTCTTCCCATCGCGATAAAGGGTCAGGTTGCACTCGGGCAGGAGCGTTTCGCCCGACACACCATACTCGGCCAGGATCGGCGCAAGGTCGTCTTGCGGCATGGGCGCAAACAGGAAGCTGCCGGGCAATGTAAGGTAGCCATCGCTTATGGTTGTAAGGGTTGCGGACCCAATTGAAACTTCGGCTTTCGAAAGAGTTGGAAAGGTGCTTACCAACGGCGCAACCGTGGTGGCCTGCAGAAACCTGCGGCGCGAAAATGACATCACATCCCTCCATTGAATTCTCTTATACGAATATGAATGAATATCAATTGGATCGCAAGAAAACTATATCGCTTTGGGACTGGATGTCCGGGCTAAGTGCCGGGCTGTTCGGCGTTTAAATCATCAGACGGATGGATAAAGCGACGATTGCCAAGACAGCGACCCCGGCCAGCCAAAGCCCGGCAAACCAAAGCCACTTGGACAACGAAGACCGCTTGGCCATTAATGGTACCCCTCATTTGGGTCCATCTTGCCGCGGAACACCCAATAGGCATAGGCCGTGTAGGCTAGGATAATCGGGATCAGGATCACGGTTCCAACCAATGCAAACGCAAGGCTTTCATCCGGTGCGGCCGCTTGCCAGATTGTCAACGATGGCGGGATGATCATCGGGTAGAAGCTGATTCCAATCCCGATGAAACTCAGTACGAAGAAACCAAGCGCCGACAGGAAGGGTTGCAGATCCTTCCGGTCATTGAGCCCGGCAAAAAACGTCCAGGTTAGGGCCAGCATAAGCAATGGAACCACCATCGAAATCAGGCTGCCCGGAAGGTTGAACCAGCGCTGGAAATAGACCGCGTCCTGAAACGGTGTCAGGATGCTGACCAGTCCGATCAGTGCAAGTGTCATGGCCCCCAGCCACCACGAATAGCCGCGCATTTGGAGCTGCAAGTCGCCTTCGGTCTTCAGAACCAGCCATGTCGCGCCTAGCAGGGCATAGCCGATGACAACAGCCAGCCCGGTCAGGATTGAAAACGTCGTCAGCCAGTCAAACCAGCCACCCGCATAGGCGCGGTCGGCGATATCGATGCCTTGCACCAAAGCACCAAGTGCAACGCCCTGACAAAACGCTGCCAGCACCGAGCCGCCGAAAAAGGCCATGTCCCACACACCCTTCCAGCGTTTGGTACGCCAGCGGTATTCAAAGGACACACCGCGAAAGATCAGGCCTAACAGCATCAGGGTGATCGGGATGTAGAGCGCTGGCATCAAGACGGCATAGGCCAGCGGAAAGACCGCAAAAAGCCCGCCACCGCCCATCACAAGCCAGGTCTCATTGCCGTCCCAGACTGGCGCGACCGAATTCATCATCAGATCTCTGTCGTGGTCGGATTTTCCAAAGGGGAACAGTATGCCGATACCCAGATCAAAACCGTCAAGCACCACATAGGTAAGAACGGCAAAAGCGATAATACCGGCCCAGATAAAGGCAAGATCGAATGGCATGATCAATTCTCCTTGGGCTGAGCGCCGGGAATGAAAGTGGGATCAACTTGTGCTGCAGGTGTAATACCTGCGGCGCGGACTGGCCCGTCGTGAAGACCAGTCTTCGGAGTCGCTGGGCGTTGGTTCATCATGCGCAGGATGTAGAAGACGCCCGCCCCGAAGACGAAGAAATAGACCACCACAAAAGCCACTAGTGATGTGGCAACAGCCGGAGCGTCCACAGGGGCCAAACTGTCCGATGTGCGCAGCAGGCCATAAACTGTATAAGGTTGTCGGCCGACCTCGGTCGTGATCCACCCCGCAAGCACGGCGACGAACCCGCTTGGCCCCATCACAAGCGCTGCGCGATGTAACCATGGCCAGTCATACAACCCGTTGCGCCAGCGTGCCCAAAGGCTCCACAGGCCCAGGCCCAGCATCGCAAAGCCGATCGCGACCATCACCCGGAAGCTGAAGAACACAATCGCGACCGGTGGCCACTCTTCCCGGGCGAACTCGTTCAAACCCTTGATCTGCTCGTCAATGGTATGGGTCAGGATCAGAGAGCCGAGATACGGAATCTCGATCGCATGATCCAGCCGACCGTCTTTTTCGTTTGGGATGCCAAACAAGGCAAAGGGCTGATGATCACCTTCCCGGTCAAAATGACCTTCCATCGCGGCAACTTTGATAGGCTGATGTTCCAGCGTGTTCAGGCCGTGAAGATCGCCCGCCATGATCTGCATCGGCGTGACCACAACCGCCATCCACATGGCCATCGAAAAGGCGCGGCGGGATTCTCGATCCGCCCGGTCGCGCAGCAAATGCAGCGCACTGACAGCGCCGACCACAAAGGCGACAGTCAGAAAGGCGGCCAGCACCATATGTATCAACCTGTAAGGGAATGAGGGGTTGAATGTGATGGCCCACCAATCCAGCGGAATGAACTGCCCGTTTTCGCCGATACCAAAGCCAGCAGGTGTCTGCATCCAACTGTTCACAGCCAAAATCCAGGTGGCCGACATCAACGTGCCAACCGCCACCATGGCTGTCGCGAACATGTGCAGCCTGTCGCCTACGCGGTCCCGGCCAAACAGCATAATGCCTAGAAACCCGGCCTCGAGGAAAAAGGCCGACAGCACTTCATACGCCATGAGCGGCCCAACAACCGGCCCGGCTTTGTCGGAAAACACCGACCAGTTTGTGCCGAACTGATAGGACATCACAATGCCCGAGACGACGCCCATTCCAAACGCCATGGCAAAGATTTTTTTCCAGTAGTTGAACAAGTTCAAATAGGTTTCGTCCCGCGTTCGCAGCCACAATCCGTTCAACACTGCCAAATAGCTGGCCAGTCCAATTGAAAACGCCGGGAAGATAATGTGGAACGAGACTGTGAACGCAAATTGCACCCGCGCCAGGGTCTCTGCACTAAAACTTTCAAGCATTAGATCGGTTCCTTTTCGACAAGGCGAATGGCCGCCATCGCAGAGGACAGGCGCCGCAGCGCCCACTTGGAGCATGTTGAGATTTCAGATGAGACGATCAGAGCAACATCACCAGGAATTCGTGACATGAGTCTTCCTTTCCGATCTTGTCGTTTGCAATCCACATAGGTGGGTTCAGCATCGTCTTCAGTGACAAAATCACTGGACTTGTAGAAAAGTTATATTCTTTTTAGAGTTTTGTTCGAGAGGACAAAATGAAGCTGACATCTTATTCGAATTATGCGCTGCGATCCTTGCAACTTGCGGCACTGAAGGCCCCTGATCGTATTCGGGTAGACGATGTCGTTCGCGTCCATGGGTTGGCCCGACCTCACATAGTGAAAATCGTGCACGAGCTTGGGCGCGCCGGATACCTTAAGACCTTGCGCGGTCGGGGCGGCGGGTTTTTGCTGGCCAAGCCACCGGGTGAAATTGTCATCGGCGATGTCATCAGATTGACCGAGGGCCCGCTGGATGTTGTCGAGTGTTTCAATCCGGAGAAAAACACATGCCCATTGATCGGCATTTGCAAGCTGTCACTTGCGATGCAGAAGGCAACTCATGCATTCTTGGCCGTGCTGGATGATCTGACCCTGGCGGATATCGCTTCGAACAAAGGGGAACTGCTGGCGCGCATTGCTCCGATTGAGGGCGGCATAGTGGCGCCCATCAGGAAAGCGCGATGACGATCACGGACTGGACCGAACGTTTTCAAGGCACAAGCAGGCTGCCGCGGTCCGTCCGCGATCGCCTTGTGTCGGCTGCGCGCATCGTGCGGTTTTCCAAAGGTAGCCAGGTTTTTGGTCCGGATAACGTGCCAGATAGCCTGTTTTTCCTCTACGAAGGCAGAATCCGGGTGTCGCAAAGCTCGGAATCAGGGCGCGAGATAGTGCTTTACCGGGTCGAGGCTGGTGAAAGCTGCGTTCTGACCACCGCCTGCATGTTGGCCGAAGAAGCGTATAATGCTGAAGGCGTCGCTGAAACAGACGTGACGGCGATTGTGCTGCCAAAACCCGCCTTCGACCGGCTGGCTGCCGAAGAGGACACGTTTCGCAATTTCGTGTTTGCGGCCTATTCCCGTCGTCTGATCGACCTGCTGCGGGTCGTGGACGACGTTGCCTTTGGGCGCATCGATGTCAGGCTGGCCGAACGTCTTCTGTCCCTTGCCAGCGACAAGGCCGAAATTCTAGCCACACATCAGCAGCTTGCCAGCGAGTTGGGAACCGCTCGCGAAGTGGTGTCGCGGGTCTTGCATGATTTTCAAAAGCGCGACTTGGTCGCTCAGTCGCGTGGCCAAATCTCATTGATCGACAAGCCCGCATTACGTGCGCTGGCGCAAAGCGATTGAGGTATCGTGGAATATTTCTGAGTTTGGGTGACATTGTCACTGAAGATCTGTTCTCAAAGTTATATTTTCAGACGAGCTTTATAAATAGGAGAACGAGATGACCGCCAATGTCGGAGCAATCGACCGAGTGCTGCGCGCCGCGCTGGGTCTGGCCCTGCTGTACCTTGCCTTCTTCAGTGCCCAGCCTTTGTTTGCCGAACCGCTGTACAAATATGGCGCGGCGGTCATCGGAGGCGTCGTTTTGTTGACCTCGGCCATGAAAATCTGCCCGCTGTATTCGCTGCTCGGCATCAAGACCTGCAAGGCCTGCTGATATGGAAACCGCATTCACCCCATTTGCGTCTCTGAGCGGCGGCTTGATGATTGGGTTTGGGGCCGTGTTGCTGATGCTGGGCCTTGGGCGCATCATGGGGGCCACCGGCATCATGTCCGGACTGGTCTTTGCTGAAAACACGGCCGAGTTTTCCTGGCGGGCGGTACTGGCGGCAGGGATGATCCTTGCGCCGGGCCTGATCTATGCAGTGACTGGCAACATGCCTGCAATTGACGTTCCGATCAGTCCCCTGATGATCGTCATCGGCGGTGTGATTGTTGGGCTGGGCGCGAGCCTTGGGTCCGGATGTACATCCGGTCACGGTGTATGTGGCCTGTCGCGCATGTCCGTGCGCTCGCTTGTGGCCGTGCCGACCTTCATGGTGACTGCTGCAATCACCGTCTTTGTGATCCGCCACATGTTCGGAGGGTAGGGGATGCGACTGATCTTTGTATTTGTGACCGGCCTTGTGTTCGGCCTCGGGATTGCGATCTCGGGCATGATGAATCCGGCCAAGGTGCTTAACTTCTTCGATCTGGCCGGAACTTGGGATCCCAGCCTGGCCTTTGTGATGGGGGGTGCCTTGGTGGTTACCTTTGTCGGCTACCGCCTTGTCTGGCGCCGCGATGCGCCGTTGTTTGCAAGCCTGTTTCAGATCCCGACCTCGAAGGTTGTCGACACAAAACTGATCGGTGGGTCGGCCCTGTTCGGAATCGGTTGGGGGATCGCAGGGTTCTGTCCCGGTGCCGCCATTCCAGCAATAGGAACAGGCCGGTGGGAGGTCTTGTTGTTTCTGGGCGCGGTCGCCATGGGTCTGGCTTTGGCCCGTATCCTGCAAGGCCAACCGTTGTTTTCCCGCTCAGCCAACGCCTGAACAGCGATCAGCAGGCGACAGCCAGCACTCAGACTCCAAGCCGCAGCCGCTGCACCAGCGCCTTTAACCGGGCGCGGCAGGCCGCCATGCGCATTGCACGAATTGATTATGGATCAGGGCCGAGGTCACCGATCCGCCCTGACCAATAACAGGAGAACTGAAATGATTGACTACCCCATTGATATGAATGTCAAACCCGACGTTCAGGCGTTTTTCGATGAGGCCACGAATACAATCAGTTACATCGTGAAAGACCCGACATCCAATGCTTGCGCCATTGTCGACAGTGTGATGGACATTGATTATGCCGCCGGTCGCATCACCTATGATCACGCGGATGAACTGATCCGTCAGGTCAAAGCACAAGGGCTGGTTCTGGAGTGGATCATCGAAACCCATGTGCATGCCGACCACCTTTCGGCGGCGCCCTATATCCAGCAGCAACTGGGCGGCAAAATCGGAATCGGCGACAAGATCATGGTCGTTCAAAACACGTTCGGCAAAGTATTCAACGAAGGCACCGAGTTTCAACGTGACGGCAGCCAATTTGATGCGCTGTTCAAGGATGGCGATACCTACATGATCGGCAACATGCGCGCGTTTGCCATATACACACCCGGCCATACCCCCGCCTGCATGGTCCATGTCATGGGGGATGCAGCCTTCGCCGGGGACACGTTGTTCATGCCTGATGGTGGATCGGCGCGGGCGGACTTTCCGGGAGGCGACGCCGGTACGCTATACGACTCGATCCAGAAAGTGCTGAGCCTGCCGGACGAAACACGTTTGTTCATGTGCCACGATTACGGCCCCAACGGGCGCGATATCAGATGGGAAACTACAGTTGCCGAGGAGAAAACACATAATATCCATGTAGGCGGTGGCAAAACAAAGGAAGAGTTCGTCAAGTTTCGGACTGAACGCGACGCGACGCTGGCCATGCCGAAACTGATCATTCCATCTTTACAGGTGAACATGCGGGCTGGTGAAGTTCCGACCGACAAGGACGGAAACCCGATGCTCAAAGTGCCTGTGAATGCGCTGTGAAGAGGATACGAGCATGGAGATGAAGAAGATATCTGATACGCTCTCGGTTTCCCCTCAGATCGTGCAGGATGATATCGCGGTTATCAAAGCGGCTGGGTTTCGCGCAATCATCTGCAACCGACCCGATGGTGAAGGGGCCGATCAACCCACGTTTGAAGAGATCGAAGCCGCGGCCGAGCGCGTCGGTATCGAGGCGCGCTATGCCCCGGTGCAAAGTGGGTTGGTCAAGGATGAAGATGCCAAAACGTTTGGTATCGCGATGACCGAATTGCCGGGGCCTGTTCTGGCCTATTGCCGAACTGGGACACGGTCGGCGACGCTGTGGTCGCTGAACGAGGCGGCACACAAGCGCCCGGTCTCTGAAATCCTGGCCGCAACAAAAGCCGCTGGTTATGACATGAGCGGCGTGGCCCGCCGTATCGCAAATGGTGGCCGCACCCCGACGGATACTGGCGATGCGTCTTTCGATGTGGTCATCGTGGGTGGAGGCGCCGGAGGGATCGCGACAGCGGCCAGCCTGCATGCACGCAAATCCGACCTTTCGATCGCCATCATCGATCCTTCGGATGTGCACTATTACCAGCCCGGCTGGACCTTGGTCGGGGGCGGTGTTTTTTCACCGGAACAGACAGCAAAGACCATGGGGTCTCTGATCCCGCGCGGTGTCAAATGGATCAAGGCCGCTGTGGCCGCCTTTGAGCCGCAGAACAACGCGGTCATTCTGGACGGCTGCCGGGTGGTGAAATACGGTCGTCTGGTTGTTTCACCGGGGCTCAAGCTTGACTGGGGTGCGGTTGAGGGGCTTGAGGAAACGCTGGGTCGCAACGGAGTGACGTCCAACTATCGCTACGACCTGGCGCCTTATACCTGGCAATTGGTTAAAGAGATGAAAGAAGGTCGCGCGCTATTCACGCAACCGCCAATGCCCATCAAATGCGCTGGCGCGCCGCAAAAGGCGATGTATCTGTCCGGTGACGCCTGGTTCCGAAGCGGCGTTCTGAGGGATGTTGACATTCAGTTCATGAATGCGGGCGGCGTTTTGTTTGGCGTCAAAGACTACGTTCCGGCCTTGATGGAATATGTTCAGAAATACGACGCGACGCTGAACTTTTTCCACAACCTGACCGCCGTGGATGGTGCCGCAAAAAAGGCGACATTCACTGTGGGCACGCCGGACACTAAACCACAGCAGGTCACCGTCGATTTCGACATGATGCATGTTTGCCCGCCGCAGGTTGCACCCGATTTTATCCGCGTCTCGCCCCTGGCGGATGCTGTGGGGTGGGTCGATGTGGATCAGGCAACGCTGCGCCACAAAAGCTTTGAGAACATCTGGTCGCTCGGCGATGTTATGAATGCGCCAAATGCCAAAACGGCCGCCGCTGCGCGCAAGCAGGCCCCAACCGTGGCGGACAATATCGTGGCTGACATCAATGGCGGTTCGCCTGTTTCAGCCTATGATGGCTACGGGTCCTGCCCCTTGACGGTCGAGCGCGGCAAGATCGTATTGGCCGAGTTCGGCTATGGCGGTGTGCTCAAGCCCAGCTTTCCAAAGTTTTTTGTCGACGGGACCAAGCCGACACGGGCGGCCTGGATCTTGAAGGAAAAGCTCCTGCCGCCGATCTATTGGTCGGCCATGCTGAAGGGGAAAGAGTGGATGGCGAAACCTGAACCTTTGAACGTGGCGGCCGAGTAGCCCGACGCCTGGCCAAAACAGCGCCGAAATCCAGAACGGCTGATCTATTCGGGCCCATCCTCATTTTGTCCAACCATTGTCAGGTGGTCAGAGCTGTAAGGCTCTGACGGCCGCCGTTTCAGGGCGTTGATCCGATGCAAAGTTTTCTTCGATACCTCCCCATCCTTGAATGGGGCCGTCAGTATGATCGGGCAGCGCTGTCCAACGATCTGATTGCGGCAGTGATTGTCACGATCATGCTCATCCCGCAATCGCTGGCCTATGCGTTGCTGGCCGGGCTGCCGCCCGAAGCGGGGATTTACGCGTCGATCGCGCCGATCATTCTATACGCGATATTTGGCACCAGCCGGGCGTTGGCGGTCGGACCGGTGGCCGTCGTGTCCTTGCTGACAGCATCAGCAGTGGGGCAGGTGGCGGAACAGGGCACGGCGGGTTACGCGGTGGCTGCGCTGACGCTGGCCTTTCTATCGGGGGGGTTTCTGATGTTGCTTGGTGTGTTTCGCCTTGGTTTTCTGGCCAACTTCCTCAGCCATCCGGTCATCGCCGGGTTTATTACTGCGTCCGGTATTCTGATCGCAACCAGCCAGCTTAAGCACATTCTGGGCGTCGAGGCGCACGGGCATACTCTGCCCGAAATGCTGGGCTCAATCCTGGGCCATCTTGATCAGGTCAACGGCATTACGGTGATCATTGGTGTCTTGGCCACGGGGTTCCTGTTCTGGGTTCGTAAGAACCTAAAGCCAATACTGCTCCGTCTAGACATCCCACCCCTTTTAGCGGATGTGATGACCAAGGCCGGCCCTGTGGCGGCCGTCGTTGCAACAACAGTTGCCGTCTGGGCAATGGGGCTGGCAGGCCATGGCGTCAAGATTGTAGGCGAGGTTCCGCAAAGTCTGCCACCGCTGACAATGCCCGGGTTTTCGCCCGATCTGGTCAGTGCATTGCTGATGCCCGCGATCCTGATCTCGATCATCGGCTTCGTCGAAAGCATTTCGGTCGCGCAAACGCTGGCTGCCAAAAAGCGGCACAGGATCGATCCAGATCAGGAACTGATCGGGTTGGGCGCGGCCAATCTGGGCGCCGCCTTTAGCGGTGGTTATCCTGTCACGGGCGGATTCGCGCGATCTGTTGTCAATTTCGACGCAGGCGCCGAAACCCCCGCTGCCGGAGCCTACACCGCGATTGGTCTTGCGTTCGCGGCCGTGTTCCTGACGCCGCTTGTCCACTTTCTGCCCAACGCGACGTTAGCCGCAACGATCATCGTGGCCGTGCTCAGCCTGGTGGATATGTCGATCCTAAAAAAGACCTGGCGGTATTCCCGAGCCGATTTCACCGCTGTTGCTGCAACCATCGTGCTGACTCTTATGATGGGGGTCGAGGTTGGTGTGGCCAGTGGCGTCGCCACCTCGATCCTGCTGCACCTCTACAAAACGTCGCGACCTCACGTGGCCGAGGTTGGACTGGTGCCCGGTACTCAGCATTTCCGCAACATCCTACGCCACAAGGTAGAAACCGACCCTAAACTAGTGACGCTGCGGGTGGATGAAAGCCTGTATTTCGTCAACGCACGGTTCCTTGAGGATCTGACCCAATCGCGTGTGACCGACGGGTGTGAGATCCGCAATGTCGTGCTGATGTTTTCGGCGGTGAACGAGGTTGACTACTCGGCGCTGGAAAGCCTTGAGGCAATCAATCACCGGCTGCGCGACATGGGTGTCGGACTGCACCTGAGTGAGGTCAAAGGGCCGGTCATGGATCGGCTTAAGACCTCGCATTTTCTGGATGAGCTGCACGGTCAGGTGTTTCTGTCGCAATATGATGCGTGGAAAACCCTCGCGTCCAGAATTTAGTTTGCGACAACCAGATCGATGTCACGATCCCGAAGCATTGTGGCGATCTCGGCAGGGGGGTCTTGATCTGTCACCAGAACATCCAGTTGCACCGAGTTATCCAACGCAATCGGCGCGCGTTTGTTGAACTTTTCACCATCGGCGACGGCAATGCGAATCTGGGCGTTCTTCGCCGCGATTTTGGTCAGGTTGGCCTCTTGCAGGTCGTGCAGCATAAAGCCCATTTCAGCACTGATTGCGCCGATCGAAAGTATCGCAAACTGAACATTCAGTTTTTGCACAAGCTCAATCGCCTCGGCGCCAAATGCGCCCCCATCGTGCTGACGCAGCTCGCCGCCCGCCAAAAAGACTCGATTGCTGTTATGTGAGCTGAGGGTATACGCGACAAAAACCGAGTTGGTCACGATCAGCAAATTTGATCTGACTTTGAGTGCAGTTGCCACATATGCCGTCGTCGATCCGATGTCCAGAAACACAGAATCTCCATCGCTTATCATCTCAACGACGGAAGCGGCCAATCTGGCCTTTTCCTGTGCATGCGTGTCCATTCGGCTTTGAAAAGGTTGCTCTGTGACAGATTCAACAAGATGAACACCGCCATGGACCTTGCGAACGGCCTGCGCATCCTCAAGCGTTCGGATGTTCCGGCGGATCGTCTCGTTCGAAACATCCAGTCGATTTGCCAAATAGCTGACGCGGCACGAACCACCAGCGCGCTGCAATTCCCGCAGAATCTCTTCCTCACGCTGGTTCGTGGTTTTTCTTGGTCTCGTCATGGTGCCTCCGCACGGTGTGATAAGAAGCGCTGTGGTGAAACGCAACAAAAAGCCTAGTTTCCGGTGCCAAACTCCAGAATATTGAGGCTTTTAGGTGATAATTTGTGACATTATGTGGTTTTAATTGACTGATATGCAAATTTTCCGCAGTCTGTTTTCAATAAGAAGAACAATACTCACAAAAAGCCACAACCGGGAGCAAGAGATGACACGAAAAATCAGTGCCTTGGGCGCATTCGCCTTCGCAGCAACGACATCGATATCCGCAGTTTGGGCGGCAGAATCATCCGATCCGATCAAGCTGACGCTGCACGACTGGTCGGGCCAATTGATCAACACCAAGATCATGGGCTCGATCCTGCAAGAGGCGGGATACAACGTTGAATATGTGCAAGCCGACTACATCGCACAGTTTGCGGGTCTTAAGACCGGCGACCTGCACCTGGCAATGGAAATCTGGGAAACCACTGGTCGCGAAGCGTTGGACGAAGCCACCGCCACCGGCAATGTGGTCAATGTGGGTGAGACCGGGCTGATGGCGATCGAAGAGTGGTGGTACCCCTCGTACATGAAAGACCGCTGCCCCGGCCTGCCGAATTGGGAGGCGCTGAAAGACTGCGCAGAAGAATTCGCCACAGCTGAAACCGATCCGATGGGACGCTACGTAGGTGGCCCCGTAACCTGGGGTGGCTTTGACGAAGAACGTGTTGAGGCGTTGGAGCTTGAATTCGAAGTTGTCCACGCCGGCACTGATGCCGCCTTGTTTGCCGAGTTGGAATCTGCGTACCAGCGCGAAGATCCAATCATGCTTTGGGTCTATGTCCCGCATTGGGCTCCGGCAAAATACGATGGCGAATTCGTCGAATTCCCACCGTTCTCAGCGGAATGCTATTCGGACCCATCGGTCGGCGTGAACCCAAATATGGCCTATGATTGCGGCAAGCCCCGAGGCCCGATTTGGAAAGCGGCCTGGTCGGGTCTGCAGGAAAAATGGCCCGGCGCTTATGACATCATCGAAGCCTACACCATCGAAAATGACGAAATGAGCGCCATGGTCGGCAAGGCAGACCTGGAGGGGGTCGAAATCGACACTGTGGTTGCGGATTGGATGCAGACCAACAAAGATCGCTGGTCTGGTTGGGTCTCGAAGTAATCCGTATGGCCGGGGCAGCCTCCTCTCTCTCGCCCCGGTCCTTTTCCAGCCTTTCGACCGGAACGCAAAATGACTCCGAAGACGAAATTGTCCTGCCGTAATGTTTGGAAACTCTACGGTGCCAACGCTGCGTCTTTGTTGCAGCGATCCCCTGATCCGACTGAACAGGATATCCGCTCGGCCGGTGTCATAGGCGCAGTGCGTAAGGCGAATATCGAAATTGCCGAGGGTGAGATTTTTGTCATCATGGGCCTGTCCGGGTCTGGCAAATCCACCCTTGTGCGGTGCCTGTCGCGCCTGATCGAACCCACCGGTGGTGAGGTGTTGTTTGACGGGATTGATCTGCTGCGCGCCAGCGATGCCGAGCTGATCGAAATCCGACGCCACAAGATGGGCATGGTATTTCAGCATTTTGCACTGCTGCCACATCTGACTGTTCTGCAAAATGTTATGTTCCCTTTGACGATACAGGCCGTTCCGAAACCGGACGCCGAATCAAAAGCGCGCGAGGTTGTCGAACTGGTCGGCCTTGAAGGGCGCGAGGACAATTACCCGCGCGAACTGTCCGGCGGGCAACAGCAACGTGTGGGCATCGCCCGCTCATTAGTCACTGAGCCGGACATTTGGTTTCTGGATGAGCCCTTTTCCGCACTTGATCCGTTGATCCGACGTGAAATGCAGGATGAGTTTCTGCGTCTTCAGGAACGACTGCATAAGACAATTGTCTTTATCACCCATGATTTCGAAGAGGCCGTCCGCCTCGCTGATCGCATCGCGATCATGAAAGATGGTGAAGTGATCCAGATCGCCACCCCCGAACAATTGGTGATGAACCCTGCCACAGATTACGTGGCCGAATTCACCCATCACATTCCGCGATCCAAGGTCCTGACCGTCGGCGGCGTGATGAGTGGCGAATTGCGTGGCGAAGGCGATCCCATCCCGCTGAATACAAAAGTGTCTGATGTCGCCGAACAGATCATCGCCGCAGACGCGCCCCTGCCGGTATCAGACGGGGCAGGGCAAGTGGTTGGGTCAATCGACCGCAAAGCAGTTGCACGTGTGCTGTTCGGCAAGGGCGATCCCGCATGATCGGTCTGACTCGAAATCAGACAGTCATTCTGGGACTGGTGATCTTTACGATCCTGCTTGGGTATTTCGGGCGCGACCTGTCCAAGACGCTGGATGCCCGATGGCTGACAAAGTTCCCATCGGCTTGGGTGATCCCGTTCAAAACGTATATCTCGTCGGCGATGGCGTGGTTGATCGAAGATGCCGCCGTCGGGCCGGTGTCTTTCACCGATGTGACGCGGGCCATCGCTTGGATCATTGAGCAGCCTTACAACCTTGTTCTGTCCCTCTTGGCGGACGGGTTTGTCCGCGGTCAGGGGAATGACGCGCGGGTCCTATTGCCCGCAATCAGCTGGATCGTAGTGACGACCGCCGTTGTTGCATTGGGCCAGTATTGCCGCGATTGGGGATTGGCCATACTTGTCGGCGCGTGCTTCCTGTATCTGGCGATCTTTGGCCAATGGGACAGCGCCATGGTCACGTTGGCATCGGTTTTGATTGCGGTGCCGATTGGCGCGGGTGGCGGGTTGATGCTGGGCATTCTGGCCTATCGCCACCCGGTGTTCGAACGCATCATCTCGCCTATCCTCGACCTGATGCAAACAATCCCGATCTTTGCCTACCTTGTGCCTATTCTGTTCATGTTTGGGTTTGGCCCAATCTCTGCACTGGTTGCGACAATCATCTATGCCACACCACCCATGGTGCGCATCACCACCTTGTCGCTGAAAGCCGTTGACCCCGAAATTTTGGATTTTGGCCGCACGGCGGGTTCCACCAAGCGGCAATTGATGTGGAGGATTCTTGTGCCTTCGGCCCGTCATAGCCTGATGGTCGGCGTGAACCAGGTTATCATGCTGACACTGAACATGGTTATCATCGCCTCGATGATCGGCGCGGGCGGGCTGGGGTTTGACGTGCTGGCTGCATTGCGTCGGCTTGATATTGGCGCCGGGTTCGAGGCTGGCATCGCCATCGTTGTCCTGGCCATCGCCGTAGACCGGCTGAGCCAGGCCTTTGCCGAGCGTATGGGTCAGGTCCATAAACCTGCCGCTGGCACGTGGGTGCACAGGCACCGCCGCACAACACTGGTTCTGATCTTGCTGGTTCTGACCTGGGTGCTTGGCCAATTCTCGCCCCTATTGCTGGAATACCCCGAGAGCCAGACAATCACCACTGGTGCCTTCTGGGATGACACGGTCAAATACCTGAATGTGAACTATTTCGACACGTTCGAAGCGATCAAAGTCTTTTTCCTGAACTGGTTTATGATCCCGATCAAAAAGGTTCTGCTGGGTATCCCGTGGCTTTGGGCAATTGCAATGCTGACCTTGCTGGGCTGGCATGCGGGGGGCTGGCGGCTGGCACTGCTGTGTGGCGGCATGGCGTCGTTGATCCTGCTGTCGGGCCTATGGGCTAAGGCAATGGTCACGGTCTATCTGTGCGGCGCGTCGGTGATCCTGGCGACGTTGATCGGGGTTCCGATGGGAGTTCTGGCGGCATTGAACAAACGTGCGGGCACCGTGATCAACCTGCTGATCGACACGCTGCAAACCTTGCCCAGCTTTGTCTATCTGATCCCGGTGGTGATGCTGTTCCGCGTTGGGGATTTCACAGCGCTGATCGCCATCGTGCTATACGCGCTGGCCCCGGCGGTGCGCTATGCCGCCCACGGGGTGCGATCAGTCAGCGAGGATCTGATCGAGGCCGGGCTTGTCTCGGGCTGCACACCCGGACAGCTGTTGCGCCATATCCGTTTGCCAATGGCTCTGCCCGAGATCCTTCTGGGTATCAACCAGACGATCATGCTGGCCCTCTCCATGCTGGTGATAACCGCCCTGGTGGGCACGCGCGATCTGGGTCAGGAGGTCTATATTGCCCTGACCAAGGCAGATACCGGCCGGGGGCTGGTTGCAGGGCTGTCCATCGCATTCATTGCAATTATCGCCGACAGGTTGATCAATGCCGGTGCACGTCAGGCCCGCATCCGCTTTGGACTGGAGAGTTGAGATGAATCAATCCGATCTGATGACCCGCATCCGCGCGTTGCCCATCTGGCAGGGTGACATCACAGCCCAGCCTCTGGTTGGTGGCATCACCAACATCAATTATCTGGTTCAGGACAGGGCAGGCAAATTTGTCGTGCGTGTGGGCGCAGATATTCCTCTGCATCAGGTCATGCGCTTTAACGAATTAGCGGCAAGCAAGGCAGCACATGCCGCAGGGCTTTCACCGGCGGTGGTTTATGCTGCGGGCGATCTGACGGTTCTGGATTATGTCGAAAGCCGCACGTTGACCGAAGAGGATGTGCGCCAGCCCGATATGCTGCCCCGTATTCTGGAGTTGGTGAAATCTTGCCATCGCGATGTTCCCAAATATCTACGCGGCCCATCGCTGGTGTTCTGGGTGTTTCATGTCATCCGGGACTATGCCGCAACGCTGAAAGACCGAGGAAGTTCGCATCTGTCACTGGTGCCCGAGCTTGTCGAGGCGGGCAATCACCTCGAACAGGAGGCCGGGCCCTATGACATTGTGTTCGGCCATAATGACCTGCTGAGCGGCAATTTTCTAGACGATGGGAGCCGACTGTGGCTGATCGATTTCGACTATGCCGGGTTCAACTCACCGCTGTTCGATCTGGGTGGTCTGGCCTCGAACAACGGCCTGTCTCCACAACAGGAAGACTGGATGCTGCAGACCTATTTTGAGGCTCCGGTGACGGCTGATCTGCGCCGCCGTTACAGCGCAATGAAATGCGCTTCTTTGTTGCGGGAAACCATGTGGAGCATGGTTTCCGAACTGACATCTGACATCGACTTTGACTACGCGGCGTACACAGCCGAAAACCTCGTGCGGTTCCGCACGGCCCTGGCAGATTTCAAAAATACCTGAGGACAGATATGACAGAACTCCCCTCTTCTGCAAAAGCGGTCATTATTGGAGGCGGTATCATCGGTTGCTCGACTGCTTACCATCTGGCCAAACTGGGCTGGACCGACACCGTTTTGCTGGAACGTAAAAAGCTGACCTCGGGCACGACATTTCATGCGGCGGGGCTGGTGGGCCAGCTACGCTCGAATGCCAATATCACCCAGCTGCTGGGATACTCGGTGGACCTGTACAAGAAGCTCGAAGAAGAAACCGGGCTTGGCACGGGGTGGAAGATGAATGGTGGGCTGCGTCTGGCCTGCAATCAGGAACGCTGGACCGAGGTGAAGCGACAGGCCACGACGGCCCATAGTTTTGGTCTGGACATGCAGTTGCTGACGCCGAAAGAGGCACAGGATTTGTGGCCGCTGATGGACATCTCTGACGTCATTGGCGCGGCCTTCCTGCCAACCGATGGGCAGGCGAACCCGTCTGACATCACGCAGGCTTTGGCCAAAGGGGCCCGCATGGCAGGTGCCAAGATATTCGAGGATACCAAAGTCACGGACTTGGAGGTCGAGAACGGCAAGATCCGTGCTGTTGTCACCGAGAATGGGCGCATCGAATGCGAAAAGGTCATTGTCTGCGCCGGTCAATGGACTCGCGATTTTGCATCGCGATTTGGTGTCAACGTGCCGCTGGTGCCGATGGAGCACCAATACATGGTGACCGAGCCCTTTGGCGTTCCCGGTGACCTGCCAACCCTGCGCGACCCCGACCGGCTGACCTACTACAAGGAAGAGGTCGGCGGGCTGGTCATGGGCGGCTATGAACCCAACCCGATCCCCTGGGCGAAGGACGGCATTCCAAAGGGCTTTCACTACACTTTACTCGATAGCAGTTTCGATCACTTTGAACAGATCATGGAGCTATCACTTGGCCGCGTGCCAGCGCTGGAGACGGCTGGGATCAAAACCCTGACCAACGGACCCGAAAGCTTTACTCCGGATGGCAATTTCATCGTCGGCGAAGCGCCCGAGCTCAAGAATTTTTTCGTGGGCGCGGGGTTTAACGCCTTTGGTATCGCGGCAGGTGGCGGGGCTGGCATGGTGCTGGCGGAATGGGCTGCAAAGGGTGAACCTCCGTTCGATCTTTGGTCTGCGGATATCCGTCGCTTTGGGCGCCCGCATTTCGACACGGATTGGGTACGCACCCGCACCGTCGAGGCCTATGGGAAGCACTACACCATGGCGTGGCCGCATGAGGAACATGACTCGGGCCGGCCCTGCCGGAAATCTCCTTTGTATGACGCGCTGAAACAGCGAGGCGCGTGTTTTGGCGAGAAGCTGGGCTGGGAACGGCCCAACTGGTTCGCGGATACAGCTGCGGGTGAGGTCGCCAAAGACGATTACAGCTTTGGCCGTCAAAATTGGTTCGCCGCCGTGGGTCGTGAACACAAGGCTGCACGCGAGGCTGCGGTGCTGTTCGACCAGACCTCATTCGCCAAGTTTTCTTTGAAGGGTTCAGATGCGCTAGCGGCTATGAACTGGATTTGCGCCAATGACGTGGACAAGCCGGTGGGCGCACTGATCTATACACAGATGCTGAACGACAAAGGCGGGATCGAATGCGATCTGACCGTCGGTCGTGTGGCGCATGACGAGTTCTACATTGTCACCGGCACCGGCTTTGCCACCCATGATTTTGACTGGATCAGCCGCAACATCCCCGACGGCCTGAATTGCCAGCTGTTCGACATCACCTCGTCCAATGCAGTTTTGTCCCTGATGGGGCCCAAGGCGCGGGAAGTTCTGACGGCTGTAACACGCGACGATGTCTCGAATGACGGGTTCAAATTTGGCACCATCCGCACCATTGGCATCGCCGGATGCCCGGTCAAAGCGCTGCGCGTAACTTATGTGGGTGAGCTGGGGTGGGAATTGCACTTGCCGGTTGAATACGCCCACACCGTCTATGATGCGTTGATGCAAGCAGGCAAACCGCACGGATTGGTGAATGCTGGCTACCGCGCCATTGAAAGCCTGCGCCTGGAGAAAGGCTACCGCGCATGGGGGTCGGATATCGGCCCCGACCATACCCCGTTTGAGGCTGGTCTCGGATGGGCGGTCAAGCTGCGCAACAACACAGATTTCAAAGGTCGTGCAGCGTCCGAGCGGCAAAAAAGCGAGGGCGTCAAGAAGGTGCTGGCCTGCTTTACCGTCGATCCCGACGTCGTTCTGCTGGGTCGCGAGACGATCTATCGCAATGGCGAGCGGGTTGGGTGGCTGACCTCGGGTGGCTACGGATACACAGTTGGCAAATCGATTGGCTATGGCTATGTGCGCGATGCGGATGGCGTGACATCCAACGACGTTCTGTCCGGAGCTTATGAACTGGAGGTTGCAACAGAACGTGTCGCGGCCAACGTGCAGTTGGAGCCCCTATATGACCCCAAAATGCAGCGGGTCAAACTATGACAAGACTTTCTTCGCACGGCGGGCATGCTTTGCCTCTTTCTGATCCGAACAAGGTTACGCATCTAGAGCCGCTTGCCGATTTTGGCGCGCATGCCAAACAGATCACCCAAATTGCTTCAGAGATTGCGATGGACCACTTTCGCAATACTCTGGATGTGTCCTTCAAGTCTGATGAAAGCCCGGTGACACAGGCAGATAAGGCTGTCGAAGCGGCTGTGCTTGCCTATCTGGAAGGTCATTTGCCTGATCACGGGGTTTATGGCGAAGAATACGGGCAAATGAGGCTGAACAGTGAATACCTGTGGGTTGTCGATCCGATTGACGGCACGCGATCTTTTTTGTCCGGCCATCCCCTGTTCGGCTTTTTGCTGGCGTTGTTGCAGAACAGCGAACCTCAGATGGGCATCGTCGCGATGCCAGCCTTGAACGAGGTCTATATGGGCGTGAAAGGGAAAGGTGCGTGGTTAAATTCTGACCCGATATCCGTTTCAAATGCCACCCGTATGGACCGCTCGATCCTTTACATCAACGAGGGCGACAAGATTTTTCAGAGTGAACCACAGCTGTTCAATCGGTTGATGCAATCCGGGCAGACCCGCCGCTTCGCATATGATTGTTATCCGCATGCACTGTTGGCGGCGGGTCACATCGATTTGGTGTTCGACTATGACCTTCAGCCCTATGACTTCATGGCGGTTTCTGCGTTGGTTCACGCCGCCGGTGGTGTGGTGACTGACTGGGAAGGTAACCCGGTGGATTTATCCTCGGACGGTCGGATCATTTCCGCGTCAACGCCAGAATTGCACCAGCAGGCGCTTGCGTTGGTCAACGCGTAAGGCGCGGTGGGTCTGCTCAACCATTGCCTATGGACCGAACTGGTGCCTTTGTCGGGGTCGGCACTTCTTGTAAGACTTTAGAACTCCAACCGAAACGTGGCGCCGGTTTCGACCGGCAATGCTTCGATCCGCGCGCCAGCCTGATCAAGTATCGCCGCAACGATGGCCAGCCCCATTCCGGTCCCACCTGCATCCCGTCTGGTTGTGAAGAAAGGTTCCGCAATGCGCGCACGGTTTTTCTGGGAAATCCCGCTGCCATTGTCCGCTATCAGCAGGCTGTTTGAGATGACATCAAAGGTCATTGTCACTTCGGTCGCGCCATGTTGCAGCGCATTCTGGAAAAGATGATGCAAAACGATCTGACCTTGGTCTTTCGACAGCGGAAGGCATGTATCCGGATCAACCTGCAGATGAACCTCTAGGTCGGAAAACTCGACTGAGGCTGCCGCAACCATGTCGCTAAGCAGCGTAGGTGTCCGGTCAGTCTGAACACTTACCCTGGCCAATTCGCGCATCCTGCCAAGAAGCGCATTCATGCGCTGACCTTCTTCCTGAATGTTGGACACCAGCTTTTTGTACCTGTCGCCCGCCATATCCGGATTACTGTCGGCCAGCAGTTCCGCCGCGCCGATGATGGCGGTGACGGGGGATTTCAGCTCGTGTGTGACATGGGTTGTGTAGGTTTCGATTGCCGCGGACCGCTCGGACAAAGTTGACGCCATGGATACAACGTTGTCACCCAAATCTGCGAGTTCCTGAACGCCGTAGTGGCGCACCGGGCTTGGGACTTGTTTCACCCCGCTTGCAACATCTCTGCTCTGTCTGCTGAGGTCATGGATCGGGCGCGAAATAAGGCGCCACAGAAGCGCGCCAACCAATGCGGCTGACAGCACCATAAAAATCGCCAACAACCCCAGCGTATATCGTTCCTGAAACAGGAATTTCCGCAGGTCCATTGGTGTCCGCGACAGGTAAACGGCGCCGATAACGCGGTTCTCCAATACAACAGGGTGGGCCACAAAAACCCGGTACGAGGTGTCCCGGCTTAGGGAATTCATCACATGTCGTTTGGTCTGATCGTCCCGGAATCGCAGCAGCGTCCCGGTATCGCCGCGCAAAGCTTGCGCAACCTCGGGGACATGCGCGAAGGACCCTGCCATGGATCCGCTGCTGGCAATGATCTGACCGGAGTGATCCAGGAAAAGATAACCTGAAAGCGTGGTTTTCTTGGCCTTCGCGGCCAGATGCGACAGCTCGTCGGATATTTTGGCATAAGGCGGATCAACCTCGTCCGACGTGGTCACCGGGTCTGGGCGGGGGGGTGATACCTGTCCGTGGAACAAATCTAACTTGGGCGGAATCGGGTGATAGTCCTGCGCAAGAAACGCGATGTGTTCTGGGGACATCTCGTGCCCAACCTGCGGTGAGGGCTGATGTTCAGCAAAGGCTTTGGCATAAACCTCGGCGAATACAGCGGCCTGCGCCATCAGGCTTCTCTCGGTTTCCCGCGCGAATTGATTGCTGGACAACCGGGCCCCTAGCACGCCGACAATTGGCAAAGCCACGAGGCACAGGCAAACCATCGAAATCACCAAGGCCAGTGATGGGCGCCATTTTCGCGCGACCTTCAGCACTGACAGTTGCCTAGCTTTACCCCAACCCCATGAACGGTCTGGATTAGTTCCGGATAGCCAAGAATGCGTGCTTTTTGACGGATGTTGCGGATGTGGCTGTCTACCGTGCGACCGGAGAGATATGTGTTTCGTCCATAAACCAGCTCAATCAGCTGCGACCGCGAAAAGACCCGGTCAGGGGCTTTTGTCAGGATCGACAACACCGCGAATTCGATACCGGTCAGTTGAACCTCGGCATCTGCAAGGGTGCAACGATGGGCGGTCTCGTCCAGACGCAAATCCTGATAGACCGTTGATGTGTCTTTCGGGGTTGGCAAAACCGCCCGCGCCAGAATGGCTTTGATCCGCAGCACCAGCTCGCGCGGACTGAACGGTTTGGTGACATAGTCATCCCCACCGGTTTGAAAGCCCAGAATGCGGTCAATCTCCTCATCGCGGGCCGTTAGAAACAGGACGGGCACCGACGATGTCCGACGTAATTCCTGACACGTGTCCAGCCCGTCCATATCCGGCATACCGATATCCAGCACAATCAGATCGGCGGGGTGATCTGAAAAACGCTCCAGCGCGTCCAACCCGGTTGCGGCTTCTGTCGTTTGAAACCCCGAGTCCTCCAACGCAAAGCGTACGACATCGCGAATGCGGGCATCGTCATCTACGATAAGGATGTGGTTCGCCATGGGTGTCTGCCGTTGAATTTGCGCTGTTGTGTCGATCACAGATCACACTGCCGTCGGCCCGGTCAAGTGAGACGACGGGCTGATGTTGCTGCCGTGGCACGCGCCAGTTGATGTCACCATCGAGCCACCACGCGTCAGTTTGCAGTTTGTACGGAACCCCTCTCATGCCGGTTTCCTCCGCAGACCGGTCAGGCGCAGGGTCGCAAGGGCCAGAAGGGTCAATATGCCAAACAGTGTTTGCGGCTCGGGGGTCGAGGACCCGCTGAACCCGGTCTTGGGGTAGGCTGCAGCACTAACACCCGCGACCTGAGGCAAAGGCACGGCAGTTTTCTGGGCTGGCAAGCCGCGTTCGTTAACGATGGTTTTCGAGACGGCGACAAAGGATGTGTACCGCGTTTGCAGGTTGAACCGCATCCCCAGATCGGCAATTTGCGTCTTCAATGTGTCCTTGTCACCAGCTTGCACCGCGATAGCGCGCTCCAGATCCGCAATGCGTGACCGGGCCCAGGTTAGCGGGATAGAGGCACCTTTCGACTGATCGTCTTCAGAGTCGGATTCCGCCGGTAACTTCAGCGACAAGGGCATCGCAGCCTTGCGCCCTTGTACCAGACCGTTGATCTGCAAATTTGCCGGTCCGCCGCCGTTGTAACGGGCCAACACACGTACCGATCCGCCATCAAATAGGTCGGGGACGCGCTGCGGGACCACGTCGGTGACTTGCAGTTCTCCCCAGTCGATCGAGATATCCGTCAGAACCGGCGATTTAAGATCGCGGGCCAGGGTTTCGGCCACATCGTCAGCGCGATCTGTCGGATCGACATAGCGCGAATAGCCGCGTCCTTCGTCGGCCATGGCATCAAGCAGATAGCGGTTGACCGCTGTTCCCACACCAAAGGCATAGACGCGGGCGTCGCCGATCTGCCTGCGGATCGTGCGCAACACTGTCGCTTCGTCGCCGATATAGCCGTCGCTCAGGAATACAACGACACGCAAGGTGTTGTCCGGTCGCCGTGTTGCGAATGCGGTGCGGATGGCATTGTCAATCTCGGTCCCACCCGAGGCGCGAAGATTTCGCACAAACCGAAGCCCCGCCTTTGTATTGCGCTCAGTTGCAGGAACCGCATCGGTGGAGAACTCAGATGCGTCCGAGGAAAACCGGATCACGCGGAAGTAGTCCTCGGGCCGAAGCCCCTTGAGGGCGGCTTGCATGAACCGTTTGCTGGCGTCCAGCGGCGCACCGCCCATGGACCCGGATGTATCCAGAACAAAAACAAGCTCGCGCGCGGTGATCTGGTCAGGGTCGGGGATGTTCGGCGGCTCAATCATCAAGGATACAAAGCCGCCACGTGCATCATGATGGGACAGGACGCCGGCGGTCACATCTTCACCACCCAGTTTATAGCGGAGGATCACATCGCGGTTGTCGATGACACGTCCGGACAGAAAGCTTGCCTGAATCGAGTTCTCTGCCTGCTCGGTTTTAAGATCATGGGTGGGGCTGGTCAGGCTAGATACCGGAATGGCGGCTTCAAGGGTTACGTCTAGCGACACGCGGTCCATGTCGATCTCATCCGGGATCGTCAGACCCACAACTGGCGGATAGTCCGGCACTTTGGCGACCTGCCAACCACCATTCGAGACATTTGCATCAATCACCAGGTCGTCGGACCCATAGAACTCTTCGGCGGATGGGGATCCCGGGGTGCTGCCTTCGTAGCGGGGCCCGACGATCAGCGGCAGAACAAGTTCATAAGCGCCATCGATTTTAGGAACCGCCTGAACGTAGCTCAGGGTTACGGTGATGGGCTGTCCGGGCATCAGATTGGCGATGTTCTGCGTGAACATGTTGGGACGGTGCTGGGTCAAAAGCGCTGCGGCCTTACCAGATTCTTCTGCATTTTTGAACGTCTCTTCCGCCTCCGCCTTGTGTTGGATCTGGGCCTCAACCATCTCCTCGCCCACCTGCATCTGCATGGCATAGATCGCGGCTTTTTGGTTCAGTGGAAACAGGTATTCCGCCGACATCGGCGCATCTGACGGGTTGGCAAAAACCTGACGAACCTGAACAGTTGCCAGATCCCCCTGAATGTCCACACTCAGGTCCGATTTCAGCAGGGGCATGTCCATTTGCCCGGAAGCGCTCGTCCCGATGACACGACCAGCAATCTCATCCGGGGTCTGAGCGAGAAGGTGTGATGCCCAAATCCCGGGCAATATGAGAAACGAGAGCGACACAATCTGACGTATCATAAGTCGGTTCCTTTGATGTTTTGAATGTCGAGCGCAGCAAGCGCCGCTGCGTCCAGATCGCGGCGTAGTTTGGCGTCCAAAGCCCATGGCGTGATCCGTTGAATGCTGCTCCAGGTTCCGTTGGATCCGTTCATCCAGCGCCAGATCGCTTCGCCAACGCTGGGTGTGACGTGCCCGGACTGCGCCACATAGCTGACGGCGACCAACCACTGGTCGCCCTCAGGTCCGGTGGCCTGGTAATAGGCGCTGGGAACGCCCTCGTAGCGGGTGCCGAGGAAACGAACCGCGTAGCCCAGACCGCGCAGGCAAAGTTCCGGGGCATGCAGATGCCGCAGCGGTGCGCGGGTGCTGACCACGTTCAGGCCCAAGGGACCGAACTGAACTTTCCGCGCCTGTCCACCATAGGTTTGGAAGTAAGACGTCTCGATACTTGTCAGCGGGACGTCTTCGGCCATAAACCCCCGAACCTGACTGGGAAGGATCGGCGGCGTGACCGATGCCGAAACGTCCACCGGATCAGCTTTTGTCGATATGATACCCAGGCTGCCCGCAAGACAGGCCAGGCAGGCTGACGCTCGGATCCATTTCGGTACAGCCGGTGTTTTGGGCCGTTGCGGTTTGGGGCGGACAGGATTGAAGCTGTAGGGGCGGTAGAACAGGGCAAAAGGCAGAACCGTTAGCCCAAGCGTCAGCAACCCGATGGCCGAATGCATCGGCTCGGACATGACATCCAGATCATGTGCAAGACCAACAGCCAAAAGCGAAATCCGCAAACTGTTGCCAATCGTTGCGCTTACAAGCACGGCAAAAAGGCTGAGGATGCCTACATGCCAACGCGGACGCATCACTGCGTTCTGGGCCACCACAAAGGCCAGCGACAGCAACAAACCTGACGCGCCGGAACATGGAAGGTCCACCAGAATGTCGCGCTGTTCCAACGTGATCCGAACACCATCACAGATCACTTCGGCGAACAGAGGTTTAAGTATTTTGCAGGATAGGTCCGCCGACACCATTTGCAGCGGAAATCCCATCGTGCGCTGCAAAACCATCTCGGTGGGCAAGGAAAACAGAAACAGCGCCGCCATCCAGAAGGGTGACAGTGCAAAGGGTCTCTGGTTTAGCCGCAAAAGGCCAACCAGCGCAAACACATCAACTGCAAGGGCCAGTGCGCTTAGGATGTTGATGGCCAGAACCTGCCCAAGCAACCGGACCAACGCCGCCAGAAACAGAAGCAGTAAAACGGGCGCTTTTGCACCAGCTGCGACGGGCTTGCCACTCAGTAAACTGGCGACGCCAAGACCAAGGATCAAAACGACGTAAACATAGCCGTAAGATCCGTAGGCCGGGCTGACCCAGCTTTGGAAAAGCCATTGCAACGGTTGTGCCGCCAGAATGAGTGATGCTGCGGCTAACGCGGACCAGGCAAGGGTATCAACGCTCAAATATCTCATGTCGTCTGGTGTGACGACCAGATGCGCACTTCCCCGGTCCGAGTTGTGCAGATTTTGATGAGAAACGCGTCGTCGCGCGTGTTTTGAGTTTGCTCACCGACCCCGTGAAATCGGTCGGGCCGCGCGGAAGATGGTGCGTTTGGAGGAGTAAAAGAATACGCCCGCCAAAATGGCGGGCGTACAGATTCTACAAAGCGGGGCTCAGATCTTGTACAATTCGTACAAAACGCGCTTAGCGGCGGATGCCCAGCTTTTTAATCAGGTCCTGATAGCGTGCTTCTTCTTTGCCCTTCAGGTAGTCCAGCAGCTTACGACGCTGGGCAACCATCTTCAGCAGACCGCGACGACCGTGGTTGTCTTTCTTGTGGGTCTTGAAGTGCTCGGTCAGGGTGGTGATGCGCGAGGTCAGGATGGCAACCTGGACTTCTGGCGAACCGGTGTCGCCGTCCTTGGTGCCGAATTCTTTCATAACGCGTGCTTTTTCGTCAGCAGTAATCGACATCGGGGTCTCCTTTAAAGGTTAGCGTGAATGGCGCAGGCCGGGATGTCGTCCAGCACAGGCCCATGGAGAAAACCGCACCGATTCCGATGCGGATGGGCGCGTATAGGCGCTTTTACAGGGAATAGCAAAAGGATTCTGCGGGCTCAGCCGGTCTGTCCGTATTGCGTTAGTTCAGCCTCTGATATCAACTGAATATCAGTGCTTGTTATGCCTTCCGCGCCGTACAGATGCGCCACTTCCTGACCGTTGACTAGGACACGTGTCAAATTGGCATTCTCGTTATCGGTTTCAATCTCGATATCCGGGTCAATCGGATCGTCCCATGTGATCAAAAGCTTGTCCTGACCCGGTTGGAACCCCATGACCGTTACCTCTTCGTCATCCTCATCAGTGTCCAATATGATATTGTCACTGCCCTCGCCACCGGTTGCGACATCGCCGCCTTGGGCCAGAATCGTATCATCGCCAGCGCCACCATTCAGGAAATCGACCTGCGGCGCGCCGTCCGCATCATCGCCGTACAAAACGTCGTTTCCATCACCGCCAAAAACTACATCTGCGCCCGCGCCACCGGCCAAGGTGTCATCGCCGAAACCTCCATGCAGCGCGTCATCCCCCTCAGCGCCAGCCAAACTGTCGTTGCCCTGTCCGCCATAAAGCGCATCTGCGCCTTCGCCGCCGTCCAACTCATCTTCGCCAAGGTGACCATACAGACTGTCATCACCGTCATTGCCGACCAACAGATCATCACCCGCGTCGCCATGCAGGACATCGTCGCCGTGCCCGCCTGACATCAGGTCAGCGCCCTCGCCGCCATGCAATACGTCGTCAGCACAGCCGCCGGAAATGTCGTCATCGCCACCATATCCATTGATCTGATCGTCGCCATCCTGCCCGGTCAGGACATCCACACCATCCGTCCCGGCAATGACAAGAGCGCCTTCAAATTCTGAGATCACGGTGCCAGTTGACGGGTCTTCTGGTTCGGATGTTTCGGGCTCCTCAACGTTCTCACCGGCCTCTAGCAGGTTCCCTTCGGAAAGGTCTGCCGATAAATCATCTTCGGGTGAATCGGCTGCCTCATCCTCGTCGGCGAGAAACATATCGCTCATCGCGTAAGCCGCGCCACCTACAGCGGCCAATCCAAGCAATCCGGCCAGAAACATTTGAACCCTCCGAAAGCGTGCTGCCCCGAGGGTGAAATATCCCATGTCTTCAGGCCTTTGGTCAAAGACTGGCTGCGGTTGTGGTTAACCCTTTGTCACTACCCCCAGGGCTCGGGTTGCTGCGTGTACGCTATATATAAAGGGTGTTTAGGGTGCCCGTCCTTGGTCAGGCCCAGATGAAACAAGGGCTGTTTGGTGCCGCGAAGCAGCTGTTCAACTGATGGGCCGCGCTCAAGATGTGCGCCATGGGTGCCCCAAGCGGCAATGACCTGATCGGCCCAGCGCACACCGTCCAGAATAGCCGTATCATTTTCCGGTCCCACTGGATCGGCTGCGGCGCGCATTTTGCGCGGATCGGTATCGCGCCAAGCAAAGATATTGGTGACCTGAAACGCCCCGAAGCCAAGCGCCCGCGCCCGCCGTTCGCAGCGTTCCACTGTCGGGTCATTCTGCACCTCGGTTGCCGTGGAGGGGTTCAGCATCACGAACAGCGCTTTGCGACCTTGCGGGTCCCAAATTCGGGTCAGGCTATAGCGATATTTCTCGCAATCGGAATAGACAGCGGTTGAGGGCGCATCGCCCTTGGTATGGGTGCGGGTAATCATGAAATTCGCGTAGCACGGCTGTCAGCTGACGAACACCCGGCTGGGATGCAATTCGCCTGATTTGTAGATACCCACCGCCACGGCCTGACCGTCCAGCGAGGCCCAGGCTTCGTCGCCATACTCCACGTCCGATGCCAGAACCCTGCCTGGGTTGCCATTGCGCAGACGGGTGGCGCCCTCGGGCGTGCACTTCAATTCGGGTAGGTCGGTCAGGCCTGTTTCCAGCGGATGAAGATACTCGTCCAGCGCGGTGGTTTTGGCCATCTCGTCGACCTGCTCGATGTTCAGACCATCTTTGGCCTCGAACGGGCCGGACCAGATACGGCGGAGCTCGCGGACGTGGCCGTGGCATCCCAGCGCAGCGCCCAGATCACGGGCGATGGACCGGACGTAACCGCCTTTGCCGCAGGTCATTTCCAGAACGACGTGATCGTCATCAAGGCGGTCGACCAGCACCAGTTCCTCGACCCACAAGGGGCGGGCGGTCAGTTCTACGTCTTCTCCGTCACGGGCCAGTTTATAAGCGCGCTGGCCGTCGATCTTTACGGCGGAGAATTTTGGAGGAACCTGCATGATTTCACCTATGAAAGGCGACAGGGCTTGCTTGATGTCATCATCGGAAGGCCGTGCCGCGCTTTCGGCAATCACCTCGCCCTCGGCATCGTCGGTATTGGTCGCCTGACCCAGACGAACAGTGAATGTGTAGGCTTTCAGGGCATCGGTGATGTAGGGAACGGTTTTTGTGGCCTCGCCCAATGCCACGGCCAGAACGCCAGTTGCTTCAGGATCCAGCGTACCGGCGTGTCCAGCCTTCTTGGCGTCCATCGCCCAACGCACTTTATTGACCACGGCGGTCGAGGTCATGCCCGCAGGCTTGTCCACCACCAGCCAACCGGAAATGTCGCGACCCTTGCGTTTACGTCCCATCTTGTACCTTGAATCTTGCTGAGGCGCGCGACCTATCGGATCACATGGGCCCTGTCAATTTCAGGGCGCGTCTTCGACAACGCCAACAATCGGACCCAGCGAAAACCCAACATCGGAACGGTTCGCAGCGCGGTCGTAAACGCGTGAGATATTGCCGTCAAAGAACAGCGCATTTGGTGTTTCCAGCACGTCTCGAAACAGGCTGCCAAACTCGTGGAAGGTCACGTAGTCTTCTGAAATGGCAAAAACCGCGCGCGTTCCGTCTTTGCTGGTCCCAACGCCATTGCGGATGTAACGAGAGGTCGAATCGAGCAGGAACCGTGGGTGAAGCTCTCCATCGATCACCAGCATCGGGCCGGATTGGCTGGCGAAGCGGCATTCCGGTGCTTGATCGATGAAATCCAGCGTCTCGAACACATCGGCACGGCCCTCTCGGATGCAGAAGACACCGTTGGGCAGCAGGCCGAAATTACCCGGACCGGGATTTGAGATCACGCGCATGACCTCCTGCCCGTCTTCGACATAGTGGCCGACGGGCGAGCGGTCGTCGTGATACATGCCCGCATTCATTGCAAAGGCCAAGCGCTTACCTGTTGGCTCCAGCGTTTCATTCACGGATGAGAAATGCCCTAACAGTTCGTCGTTTTCGTCCTTCAGGAACAGGCGCAAGTCTTCAGTCGCGGCATCCACCTCGCAGATGGTGTACCGCTTATCCTCGTGAGTCAGTTTTTCGCAGGTGACTGCCGAGGCTTGCGCGGCCCAGAGAACAGCGCCCAGAACTACAAGCGTGCGGATCACTCGTCCAGATCGCGGCGCACCGCGTCCTGATCAAACATCCGGCGAGTGTCATCCAGACGGTCGAACGTGTCATCCAACCGGAACCGCAGATCGGGCGAGAATTTCAAACCAACCTTTTTGCCGACCATGCGCCGCAATTCGTGTTTGTTACGGGCCAGCAGCTCGATCACGTCCTCCTGCCCTTTGCCACCCAACGGCAGCACATAGGCGGTTGCAATCTTCAGATCCGGCGAGGTGCGCACTTCACCTACGGTGATCGACATGCGGTTCAGGTCGGGGTCGTGGACATCTCCGCGTGCCAACACTTCGGACAGGGTGCGGCGGATCAGTTCGCCGACACGGAGCTGTCGTTGGGACGGGCCGGGGCCATCGTGGAATTTGTTCTTAGCCATAAACCCCGATCTAAGCGCAAAGCGGGGCTTTGCCAAGCGGCCCCGAACCGGGTAGGAGGCTTTGAGCCGAATTTGACAAGAAGGACCAGCGCAATGACCCATATTCCGGGGATCGTCATCACAGGGGCTTCGGGCCGTATGGGGCAGATGCTGATCAAGACCGTGACTGACAGCGACCGGGCGCGACTGGCCGGAGTGGTCGAGCGCGAGGGTCATGACTGGGTCGGTCAGGATGTGGGCGAAGCCATGGGCGGTCAGGCACTGGGCGTCACTGTGACCGACGATCCGCTTGAGGCTTTCGCACAGGCACAGGCGGTGATCGATTTCACCGCCCCTCAGGCGACACTCGAGTTTGCGGCGCTGGCGGCGCAAGCGCGCTGCGTGCATGTCATCGGCACCACCGGCATGACGGACGAACAGATCGCCGCGCTGGAACCAGCCTCGCGCCATGCTGTGATTGTACGGGCCGGGAATATGAGTCTTGGGGTCAACTTGCTGGTCCAACTGACCAAAAAGGTCGCAGCTGCATTGGATGAAGATTTTGATATCGAAGTGATCGAAGGTCACCACCACCACAAGGTTGATGCACCGTCAGGCACGGCACTGATGCTGGGCGAAGCGGCTGCCGAGGGGCGGGGCGTTAATCTGGCCGATGTGTCGGACCGGGGCCGCGATGGGATGACCGGAGCCCGCAAGCGCGGCGACATCGGGTTTCACGCCATCCGCGGTGGCGACATTGTCGGAGAGCATGATGTTCTGTTTGCCGCACCGGGCGAACGGATCGTGCTGCGCCATCTGGCCACCGACCGCGCCATCTTTGCCCGCGGCGCGCTGAAGGCGGCGCTGTGGGGGCAAGGCAAGGCTCCGGGTCAGTATGACATGGTGGATGTGTTAGGATTGTAGGCTCCGCCTTTAGATGTAGGCTGCGACAAAAGCGTAGGCAATAAACATCGAGACCCAAAACAGCCCCGCAATTACGAGTGAGGCAAACTGCAACAAGAAAAAGCGAAAACTGTTTGCGTTGGGAACGAGACGTATTGCATTTGGCATATGCTGGTCATTGCATTTCTCAACCATGAAAAAGTTGTTCGCCGCCCCATATGCATTCAGCAGAAACCTTCTGTGTGACGGAGGGGCGCCGTGTGCTTTTGTCCAAAACTCGATAAATTCATCTTTGAAATTGAAGATCGAAATAGTCGAAGTAAGCAGAAGCATCGCGATCCATGACGAGGCAATCATGACAACCACGAAGCCAAACATAAACAGAAACAGAGCCAGCAGTTCTATTTGCCTTCTGCCTCGCAAAGGAGTGGTTTTAGCTAGCGAAACGCAGTCAGGCCGGACGGCGCCACGCCGGTCTGCTCGACTTGTATCAACAGCGTGCCCAACCGTTCTTCCCATGTCGGGAACTGACCTGTCATGGCGTAAGTCAGGCGCTCAGCCCCGATGGAGATGCCAAGGGGTGCGACCTCGCCCCCAATGATTATCTCTCCGATCTCGGTCCAGTTGGGTGGTGGCGGATAGGTGGCAGGCGCGGGCTCATCTGTCTCGCCGACGCGATAGTAGACACCCATGGTCACGAGGTAGTCCTCGCCAAAGGGGTCCGGAAAGAAGTATCCCGAAGCATCGCGCGCGGCCAATGCTTCGACATCGTCCCGCAGCAGAACTTTTTCCGGGAAGGGCAGGCCCATTTCGTCCAGAACAGGTCGCATATCGGTGGATTGCGGGACACTGACAAAGGCAATGCGCGCGGGGTCCAGACCAAGGTTATCGGTCAATATGTGCACCATTAGCCGTGTGGCGACCTTACCGTCCGTGCCGCGGGCTGGATGACAGCCGACTTCGTGAAACAGGGGCAGAATGTCTGGGCGATCCTTTTCCGCAACATCCCCGACGCGGGCCAGCGGTTGAACAACAAAGGCCTCGTTTGGCAGGGCAGATTGGTCAAAATCATGCCTCAAGCCGCCATTGTAAGCATCATCCCCGGTGACAATGGACAAAGGCTGGGTTTCAGCAAAACCCAGATCTGAAAACACGTCTTTGAGCCTGGCGAGTGTTCTTTCAAACGCCGCCTCAAAGTCCGGGTTCGGATCGATATTTGCATTAGTAACGCCTGGAAGGACTGCACCAAGCGTGGCTGCGGTGCCCAATTGCACAGCTCTGCGTCTGTTCAATTCCATGTCGCGGCCCTTCTTTTAGTGCATCTACGGTTCCATCTCAGACTATCGCAGAAGATTGGAGCAGATGTTAAGAAATTCTGAAAACCCGTTGGCAGGCCTATGACGCGGTTTTCAGATCAGGTTCTGACCGGGCGCGTTTAGGCCGCACCCAAATGCCGATCGACCATCCGCTGCACTATAGGGGCAAAATGGGGAAAATCGGGGGTCTCCATGTCGGCGCGTTTTCCAGCTTCGTCCAGATACCGCACCTGAATGATCTCTTTCAGGTTCGGATTTGCCTCGAACTCGGTCACCTCCTCGGCACTCATCGGTCCGCCCTGTAACTCCAATGTGTGGACCGATGCCTCGGACAAACGGCTGAAATACTCAGGCTTGGTGGCGCACAGGTAGCGTTTGGCCGCGACATGATAGCGGCAGCAATCGGTGATGACGGTTGGAAAGAACTGCTCTAGCACATCTGCGCCTGCGTCTTCGTGATGGCGGTCTTCGGTATCGTCCGGGTGATAGGTGCCGAACTCGGACGTGAAATGCCCGATGTCGTGCAGCAGGGCACCAACAATGATCTCTTCGGGCATCCCATTCTGCTCGGCAATAGTTGCACCTTGCAGCATGTGTTCGGCCATGGTCACCGGTTCGCCCAGATATTCCTCGCCGCCGCGACGGTCGAAGATATCTGCGATGAAGGCCACGATGTTGGCGCGGGTCAGGGTCGAAAAGTCGGGTTTCATTCCGCCGCCTCCTGCTGCGCCGTTTCCATTGCCGCCAGAGTGGACAGCAACCCGTCCTTATCGGCATAGCATCCCTGCAACCAACGCGTTCCCGAGCCGGAATAGCCCAATCGCGCGTGCAAGACACGGGTGTTGTCAACGATGAAGCTTTCGCCCGGTTCAAGCTTGAACGACACGCCCATGTTTGGGTCGTCGATAATCTCTCCCAACTGGCGATAGGCGGCATAATAAGCCTGCATCTGATCGAAGGGCACATCTACAAACGGTGCGGATGAACGGTTGTTGAACCGGATGCCGATCAGCTCACCGTCGGGCGAAAGCTCGATCATAGGGCGCCGCGAGCGCAGGCAGACACCGCCCGAACCCTTGTATTCGAAACGAGCGGGATAACCTGCGAGCAGGTCAAACCCTTGGGGATTCAGCTCATGCAGGCGCTGGGCGGCGCGAAAGCCATCGACGACAATAGAATCGCCACCTTCCGCCGAGTTTTCAAGGCAGTATAGGATCTGCAGAGTTGGCACCGGATCGCGATAGGGGTTGTCGGTGTGGGCCTGCAACCCAAGGCCGGTATAGGCTAGGTTGGTTGGGTTCACTTCGGTCCGGACTTCGAAATAGGGCCCATAGTTGGTTTCGCGCACATAACCGAACAGATCGGTCATCTGCAGCAGAGACTCCGGATCGGTGGGGCCGCCGGTCAGCTTGGCAAATCCAAACTCTGCAACAGCGGTCAGCCAGTCGCGTTTGGCGGTCGGGTTGGTGTGTACGTCGGACCAGTCGCCGCTGGGCGCCTCAAAACCACGTTGCCACGTGGTCAGATCGGGCGTGAGCCAGCCGTTTTTTTGCACCCTGTACCAGTCATAATTATGCGCGGCCAGCCAATCGGCAGGGAAGGTGACCGTTTTGCCTTCGGGTTGAAACGTGACGCTCAGATCGCCATTGCTGATCGTGGCGGCGCTGACGGAAATGTCGGTTGGGATATCGCCGATTGTGATCAGGCGTTGACCATTTCCGGGTGCGCGGGTTTCAGGGTCAAGCGCGTTGTCGCGCAGCCAGATGGCGTGGAAACGAGCCTGGGTATCGGTGTCGAACTCAACAGTCACGACCGAGGCATCGAAAGTAGCGGAGCGCAGCATTGGGAATCTCCTGTTCAGCGCGGGCTTTGCTTGAGCACATACGCCCCTTGTGGCATTACGGCAATTAATCCTTCTTTCTGCTGAGGCATGGAAAATCTAATGGCTGGGAAAAAGATCGGACTGCCTCCGCTGGACTGGCTGCGCGTGTTCGAGGCGGCCGGTCGGCTAGGTGGATTCTCCGCAGCGGCGCGAGAGTTCGGTCTGACGCAAGCGGCAGTCAGCCAGCGGATCGGCAATCTTGAGGCATGGTTGGGTCGGTCCCTATTCGTGCGCGAGGCACGCGGCGTGTCGCTGACCGTTGAAGGCGAAAGCTATCTGCCGTTGGTGCAAGACAGCCTGCAGGCCTTGGAGCGCAATACTGAAGAGTTGTTCGGAAAATCGCCTCGCGCGTTACGGGTGGCGGCGCTGTCGTCACATATTCACGCTCTGGTATTGCCCTGTCTCGCGCGATTTCAGGAAACGCGCCCCAACGTGCGGGTGATGACCGACTCGGTGGCGCGACGGTCGTCGCTGGACGAAGAACGCACGTGGCTTCAAATCCGCTACGGGCGCGGTGCTTGGCCCGGCCGGGATGCAGTATTGATCGCGGATGAAGTGTTGGTGCCGATTGCCGCCGAGGGGGTGTGCTGGGGTGCCCCGCTGATTGACGTACGGGGGGAAAGGCCGGGGTGGCAGGACTGGTCCGTTAAGGCCGATCAGCCGGAGCTGCCGCAATCAAGCGTCAGTTTCGATTCGATGGAACATGCATTGACGGCGGCGCGGCTGGGGATGGGTGTGGCTCTGGGGTCCGTCCCGTTGGCCTCGGATGGCTTACAGGCTGGGCGCTTGCATAGGCTGGACTTGCCGGACTTAGAAACCAAGGATGGCTATTGGCTGACCTGGCCTGAGGAACGGGCAAAATCCAAAAAGCAGCGCGCACTGATTGATGATTTTCTGCAAGCCTTGCGCGGTTGACCGATCAGAAGTCGATCGCCAGCCCTTTTTTCTCCCAGTCGCCATAGCGGGCAGGGTCCGGGCCATCACGTCCGCCCAGTTCATTGGGCAGTTCCTTGGCCTGGGCTTTGGCTTTGCGGCGACGCTCTTCAGCCTCGGCCAAGGCGCGCTGAGCGGCGGCGGGCAAGTCTTTGGGGTCGTCACTCATGACATCGGGTTCCTTTCCGTCCACCGCCTTGATATACGCCCCCGTCCGCCAAAGGCAATGCGGATCCAGGTCACATGAAGGCGGTACCATGTCTAACAGCGCAACAGCAGCGCGGCGCAGCGCAATCCACCTGCTGGATCAGATTCTGGGTGAGGGTCGGTTGCTGTCTGAATGTCTGGCAGCGGGTACGCTCGATCGTTTGCCCCCGGAAGACCGCGCCCGGGCGCAGCGGCTGGCGCTCGAGACCCTGCGGGGTATAGAGCGTGCCGACCGTCTGCTGGAAAATCACCTGAACCGTGCTCCCGCTTTGACTGTGCACAACGCCTTGCGACTTGGTGCGGTTGAGCTTTGCAACGGTGAGGCAGCGCATGGCGTGGTGAATTCGATGGTCGAGATCATCGGGCGGTCGCGCAAGCACGGGCGGTTGAAGGGGCTGGTGAACGCGGTATTGCGTAAAGTTGCCGCTGAAGGGCCGGAAGCCTGGCCAAAAATGCGGGTGCCGCGCCTACCAGAGTGGCTGCGCGACCCACTGGTTGCAGCTTGGGGGCCTGAGGCTGTTGGAGGCATGGAGCAAGCGCACTTCGCGGGTGCGCCACTGGATCTGACCTTGAAACCGGGCCGTGATGCTCCGGCTGGTGAGACGCTGCCAACCGGATCGGTGCGATTAATCAATGCAGGGCAAGTCTCGGCCCTGCCGGGATACACTGCCGGAGATTGGTGGGTTCAGGATGCGGCGGCGGCTTTGCCGGTTCAGATCCTGGCCCCGAAGGTTGGCGAAAGGGTGCTGGACTTATGTGCCGCGCCGGGAGGCAAGACACTGCAGCTGGCGGCTGCTGGCGCCGAGGTCACGGCGCTGGATATCTCAGAGGCGCGGATTGAGCGCGTGCGAGAAAACCTTGCTCGGACCGGGTTGAGCGCTCAGGTGGTTGCAGGCGATGCGCTGGGTCATGCTGGACAGTATGATGCGATTTTGCTGGATGCGCCCTGTTCTGCCACGGGTACGATCCGGCGTCATCCCGATTTGCCGTTCGCCAAGGATGGTTCGGAATTCGGCGATTTGATCGATCTACAATCCCGGATGTTGGCACATGCCTGGACGTTGCTCAAACCCGGCGGGCGGCTGGTCTATTGCACATGCTCCCTGCTGCCTGACGAAGGCGAAGTTCAAATCGAAGAGGCGCTGCCGCAGTATTCGGACATGAGCGTGGATCGCACGACGCTGAACATACCCGGTATCGAAAAAGACTGGATCACCGAAGAAGGCGGTCTGCGGTTGCGACCGGACTATTGGCTGGATCGCGGCGGGATGGATGGGTTCTACATCGCCTGCCTGAACAAATCCGCCTGAGCGCACGCTTTTCGATGACTTGACGACCGGCGCGGTCTATCGTTGGTTCAAGCGCCAGCAGAGCGCAAGGGGCAGAGTAACAAGCGTCATGTCAAATTCGGATACCATGACCAGTCGATGGATGCGGTTTCAGAACCGTTTCTATGCACGCCTGAGCCAACGGCAAAAGGCTGTGACGGGCTTTGTGGCACAGCCGGAACCGCGCAGTGTTGGCGCCTTTGCGCGGGGACGGCAGCTTGTTGCCGGTAACCTTCTGTTCGCCGGATATCTGGTCGAAGCGCAAGACACAGGGTTGTGGGACGTCGCAGCCCCAAGCGCTGGATTTGATGAAGAACGCCACGGTTTTGCATGGCTGGATGATCTGGCCGCTGTTGGAGACATGCGGGCAAGGGAAAAGGCGCAACGCTGGGTCTGGGGCTGGATCGAGGCGCATGGTCGCGGTCACGGGCCCGGCTGGGAGCCTGATCTGACCGGACGGCGAGTGATGCGTTGGATCAACCACGCAATCTTCCTGCTGCGCGGTGTTGACGAAAAACAAAGCAATCAATTCTTCGGAGCGCTTGCACAACAAACCTGGTTTTTGTCGAAACGCTGGCATGCCGCGACACCGGGGCTGCCCCGGTTCGAAGCCTTGGCGGGTCTGGTACAGGCAGGTCTTGCGTTGGAAGGGCTTGAGCAGATGGCGGATCCGGCCCTGCGTGCGCTGGCGCGTGAATGCGACAGGCAGGTAGACAAGCACGGCGGCATTCCAACGCGCAACCCGGAAGAACTGCTCGAAGTGTTCACGCTGCTCAGCTGGACTTCGTCCGCGTTGAATGAGTTGGGACGCGGTACGCCCGCAGCGCAAGCCAATGCCATCAAGCGGATCGCGCCGACCTTGCGCAGTTTGCGTCATGCAGACGGGGCGCTTGCACGATTCCACGGTGGCGGGCGCGGGGTTGAAGGCCGGTTGGAACAGGCTCTGGCCGAAAGCGGTGTGAAGTTCAAGGCCGCGACCGAACTGCCGCTGGGCTACGCCCGCCTCGCTGCTGCGCGAACAACAGTCATCGTCGATGCCAGCACACCACCTTCCGGCGCAGCGTCGCTGAATGCCCACGCCTCGACACTGGCATTCGAACTGACATCCGGACGTCGTCCATTGATCGTGAACTGCGGATCAGGTGCGAGTTTTGGTGTGGAGTGGCGTCGTGCCGGGCGGGCGACCCCCTCGCATTCCACGCTATGCCTGGATGGCTATTCCAGTGCCCGGCTGGCCAATCCCGTTGCAAGCAGCGAGCATCAGGCGCTGATGGATGCGCCGGAGGACGTTCCGGTCGAATTCGCCGACGCGTTCGAAGGGATCGGGTTCATGGCCGGGCATGATGGGTATGCAAAGGTTTTTGGCCTTACACATGCCAGAACATTCGAGCTACGATTTGACGGGCGCAAACTGGTCGGCGAAGATATCTTGGTGACGGCGACAGACAAAGCAAAGCGGCAGTTCGACAAAGCCATAGACGCGTCTGGCCTGTCAGGCCTTGCCTTTGATATTCGGTTTCATCTGCATCCTGACGTGGATGCGGCGGTCGATCTGGGCGGGGCGGCGGTGTCAATGGCACTGAAAAGTGGCGAGATCTGGGTATTTCGCCATGATGGCGTTGGAAAGTTGTCTGTTGAACCAAGCGTTTATCTTGAAAAAGGACGTTTAAAGCCACGCGCGACAAAACAGATCGTTCTATCCGGGCGCGCGATGGAGTATGCGACGCGCATCGGGTGGACGCTGAGCAAGGCACAGGATACAGCCTATGCCGTGCGCGATCTGCACCGGGACGAGCCCGAATTCGACTGACGCCAAAAGGACCCTTGGACCCATGACCGACTTTCACCCCGTGCGCCGCGCGTTGCTTTCCGTTTCCGACAAGACCGGATTGATCGAGCTGGGAAAGGCGCTGGCCGAGCGCGGGATCGAGCTGCTGTCGACTGGCGGGACCGCTAAGGCGCTGCGCGATGCAGGGCTAGAGGTTAAGGATGTCAGCGAAATCACCGGCTTCCCCGAGATGATGGATGGCCGGGTCAAGACGCTGCATCCCATGGTACATGGCGGCCTGCTGGCGCTGCGGGACAATGATACGCATGTCGCTGCGATGAATGAATACGGTATCGGTGCAATCGACCTTCTGGTGGTGAACCTCTACCCGTTCGAGGCGACCGTCGCCAAAGGTGCAGACTACGATGAATGCATCGAAAACATCGACATTGGCGGCCCGGCAATGATCCGCGCAGCGTCCAAGAACCATGCATTTGTGAACGTGGTGGTGGATGTCGAAGATTATTCCTCTCTGCTGGATCAGTTGGAAGAGAATTACGGCAAGACCTCGCTGGGGTTCCGTCAGTGGCTTGCCCAAAAGGCCTATGCCCGCACTGCAGCTTATGACAGTTCTGTATCGAACTGGATGGCCGACGCTCTGCGGCTTGAGGCACCCAAACGCCGCGCTTTTGCGGGTGAGTTGAAACAGACCCTTCGTTATGGCGAGAACAGCCATCAGCAGGCTGCGTTCTACACCGATGGGACCAATCGCCCCGGCGTGGCCACTGCCGTGCAACACCAGGGCAAGGAACTGAGTTATAATAACATCAACGACACCGATGCGGCTTTTGAACTGGTTGCCGAGTTCGACCCCGCTCAGGGTGCGGCTTGTGCAATCATCAAACACGCCAACCCATGTGGTGTGGCCAAGGGCGCGACGCTGATTGAGGCTTACAAGGCTGCGTTCGACTGTGACCGCACCTCGGCCTTTGGTGGGATTGTGGCGCTGAACCAGCCACTAGACGCCGAAACTGCACAGGAAATCACAGGCATTTTCACCGAGGTTGTGATCGCCCCGGGCGCATCGGATGAGGCAAAAGCGATCTTTGCGGCTAAGAAGAACTTACGACTGCTGACGACCGAAGCACTGCCGGATGTAACTGCGGCCGGCAAGACGGTGCGTCAGGTGGCTGGTGGCCTTTTGGTGCAAGACAAGGACAATGGCTTTGTTGGCCTGGACGACCTGAAGGTTGTCACCAAGAAAGCCCCGTCAGATGAGCAGATGAGCGACCTGTTGTTTGCCTGGAAAGTGGCCAAACACGTCAAGTCCAATGCCATTGTCTATGTCAAAGACGGCGCAACTGTGGGCGTCGGCGCGGGTCAAATGAGCCGCGTCGATTCGGCCCTGATTGCTGCTAAAAAAGCCGAACGTATGGCCGACGTACTTAACTTGCCGCAGCCGTTGACAATCGGGTCCGCCGTGGCTTCGGATGCGTTTTTCCCTTTCCCCGACGGGTTGATGGAGGCCGCCGAGGCCGGCGCGACCTGTGTGATTCAGCCGGGCGGCTCGATGCGGGATGACGAAGTGATCGCCGCCGCTGACGAGGCCGGATTAGCGATGGTCTTCACCGGCATGAGGCATTTCCGGCACTGATGGGTTATCGGCTGTTGATCTGGGCCGGATTGGCCGCGTTTGTGATCGACCAGGTCAGTAAGTATCTGGTCGTTCATGTGATGCGCGTGGCTGATCAACTGGGAGGCATCGATGTGCTGCCGCCCCTTCTGGTGTTCAAGTACGGCGAGAATCGCGGGATCAATTTCGGCTTGTTTCAGGGCGACAGTGACGCGTCCCGCTGGGTATTGATTGGTGTTTCCATCGCCATCTGCTTCGCTGTCGTGATCTGGTTGCGGCGTTCGACAGCGACAAACTTCATGCTGATATGTGGCGGTCTGTTGATTGGCGGCGCGTTGGGGAATGTGATTGATCGCATCTTATACGGCTTTGTTCTGGATTTTCTGAACATGTCCTGCTGTGGAATCAACAATCCGTTTGTGTTCAATCTGGCCGATGTGTTCATATTTGCCGGAGCAATTGGTCTGGTTTTGTTCGATGGCAAAAAGCCCTCGTGACGCGCCGGTTGATATGCGATAAAAGCTGACAAAACAGGCTGGAGACGATAATGCGGATGCCGCGTGCGATACTTGCTTTGACTGTTGCAGCCGCCGTTGTGGGATGCTCCAACCCTGGCTTGCGCGATCTCGAGCCTCCGGGTCAGGGACCGGATGAGTTTTCGGTGCTGCCGGTCAAACCGCTGACGGAACCTCAGGATTATGCTTTCCTGCCCGCGCCGACGCCGGGTGGCGGGAACCTGACGGATCCCAACCCCAATGCCGATGCAGTTGCCGCATTGGGTGGAAACCCTGCAGCGTTGAACCCGAACACCTCTGTTCCATCTTCTGATGCAGCGCTGGTTACGGCGTCCAGCCGCTATGGTGTGCCCGCCAACACGCGGCAGGTTGTTCAGGAAGAGGATGATGCGTTCCGCAAGCGACGTGGTCGCTGGACCGGCCTGCGCTTGTTCCCGGTTGATCGCTATGCCCAGGTTTATGAACGTCAATCCATTGATCCATTTCAGGAAACCGAGGCAGCCCGCGGCGTTGGCCTAGAAACACCATCGTCGCCCCCTGCGAATGAATAATTCTTAACTTTCCGTCATCTCCCTTGAACCTGCGCCGCACCACCGTAGTTTGAAACCCAGAAACGAAACGGAGGATGCCCCATGGTTCGGGCCCTGACACTGTCGGCCGCCCTGATTGCCGCCACCCCGGTTTTTGCCGAGGATGGACAAGAGGCGGTCACAACATTTACGCTGGACAACGGCATGGACGTTGTGGTGGTCGAAGATCACCGCGCGCCAGTCGTTCAGCATATGGTCTGGTATCGGGCTGGTTCGGCTGATGAACCTGTCGGATCATCCGGCGTGGCACATTTTCTGGAACATTTGTTGTTCAAAGGCACCGATACGCTGGCGCCCGGTGAATTTTCGGCCACCGTTGCGGCAAACGGTGGCAATGACAACGCATTTACCTCATACGATTACACCGCCTATTTTCAGCGCGTCGCTGCAGATCGTCTGGAACTGATGATGCGGATGGAGGCGGACCGGATGCGTAACATCCGCCTGTCCGAAAACGACATCCTCACCGAACGCGATGTGATTTTAGAAGAACGCAACCAGCGCACTGAAAACAATCCGCGCGCCTTGTTTGGTGAGCAGATGAGCGCGGCGCAATATCTTAACCATCGGTATGGCGTGCCAATCATCGGCTGGAAGCACGAGATGGAAACGCTGGATATGGATGATGCCCTGTCCTTCTACCAAACCCATTACGCGCCTAATAACGCCATTCTGGTCGTGACCGGAGACGTCGACCCGGACGAGGTTCGCGCCTTGGCCGACCAGTATTACGGTGTGATCCCTGCCAACGCGGATTTGCCTGAACGCGTGCGCTCTCAGGAACCGCCGCAAACCACCGAACGTCGGTTGACTTACAAGGACCCGCGCGTTTCGCAACCTTATGTGCAGCGCAGCTATCTTGCGCCTGAACGCGACCCGGGTGCGCAGGAAAAAGCCGCTGCTTTGTATCTGCTGGCTGAGCTTTTGGGGGGCGGAACGACCTCTTACCTGAATGAGAAACTTCAGTTCGGAGATCAGAAGGTTGTTTATGCTGGCGCGTTTTATCGCGGCGTATCTCTGGATGACACGACGTTTGATCTTTTGGTCGTACCTGCCGAAGGCGTTTCACTGCAAGAGGCTGAAGATGCCATGGATCAGACCGTTGCCGATTTCATTGCCGAAGGTGTGAACGAAGAGGATCTGGAGCGTATCAAAATGCAATTGCGTGCTGCTCAGACCTATGCGCGCGACAATGTGGATGGGATTGGCAACCGCTATGGCCGGGCATTGACCAGTGGTCTGACCGTCGAAGATGTTCAGGCTTGGCCGGACATCCTGCAGGCCGTCACCGGTGATGAGATCATCGCGGCTGCCCGCGACGTGCTGCAACCCGAGGCATCCGTCACCGGTTGGCTGATGCGCGACGACGAGGTGACGCAATGAAGGCCTTTGTCACAACTCTGATTGTCCTTGTTTTTGCGCTGCCCGCCTGGGCCGAGATCGAGATCAAAGAGGTCACCTCGCCCGGCGGCATCACCGCTTGGCTGGTCGAAGACCATTCGATCCCGTTCACCGCTCTGGAATTGCGGTTCCGGGGCGGAACATCGCTGGATGATCCGGACAAACGCGGCGCGGTTTACCTCATGAGCGGGTTGATCGAAGAAGGGGCTGGCGACATGGATGCCCGTTCTTATGCTCGGGAGCTTGAGTCTCTGGCCGCTTCATTCGGCTACAATGCCAGCGACGATACGGTGTCCATTTCCGCGCAGTTTCTGACCGAAAACCGGGACGAGGTTGTGGGATTGTTGCAAACCACCCTTCACCAGCCTCGGTTTGATCAGGATGCGGTGGATCGGGTGCGGGCGCAGATCCTGTCGGGCCTCAGATCGGATCAGACTGACCCGAACGACATTGCCGGGCGCAGTTTCGCCAAAATGGCGTACGGAGAGCACCCTTACGGGTCCGAAGGCAAAGGAAATCTGGACAGCGTTGCGGGCCTGACACGCGAAGACGTGGTGGCAGCTTATGACAATGTGTTTGCCAAGGACCGCCTGTTTGTCGGTGCCGTAGGCGATATCACGGCAGAAGAATTGGGCGTATTGCTCGACCAGCTTCTTGCGGATTTGCCGGAGACGGGCAAGCCGATCCCGGGTAAGGCCGAGGTTTCAATCTCAGGCGGTGTCAGCGTTATCGACTTTGATACGCCGCAATCGGTCGCCCTGTTCGGCCAGAAAGGGATCGACCGTGATGATCCGGATTTCTTCGCCGCCTACATCCTGAACCATATCCTGGGCGGTGGCGGTTTCGAAAGTCGCCTGATGCAGGAGGTTCGGGAAAAACGCGGCCTGACTTACGGTGTGGGGACGTATCTGGTGCCCAAGGATTTGGCTTCGGTTTATCTAGGCTCGGTATCTTCGGCCAATGACCGGATCGCTGAGGCAGTCGAAGTTATCCGGGCCGAATGGGCCCGCGCTGCTGAAGACGGCGTCACGCAGAAAGAGCTGGATGATGCCAAGACCTATCTGACTGGCGCCTATCCGCTGCGGTTCGATGGCAACGCGCAGATCGCGGGGATAATGGTTGGCATGCAGATGGAAGGTCTGCCGATCGACTATATCGCCACACGTAACGACAAGGTGAACGCGGTAACGCTGGAAGAAGTGAACCGTGTCGCGTCTGAATTGCTCGACCCAGACGGGCTGCATTTCACTGTTGTTGGCAAGCCGGTTGGTTTGGAAACCACCAATTGAATGATGGGGGTTGAGCGATGCTCAACCCTTTTTCATGCCACGCAGCATCTGACCCATCATTTGGCCGAACTTACCTGAGCCTCGCTGATACAACGCACCATCAACGGCGAGAACTGTGCCGCTGATATAGCTGGCCATGTCCGAGCTGAGGAACAGGCAGGCATTGGCAACGTCTTGCGGTTGCCCCCAACGGCCCAATGGGACGTCCTTGCGCAATGCTTCTCCGGCATCGGGTGTCGGTGCCAGACGTTTGGCGCCTTCAGTGCCTTCGATGAAACCGGGCACAACCGAGTTCACGCGGATGCCCTCGACGCCCCATTCCATCGACAAAGTACGCGTGATCTGGTCCACGCCCGCTTTGGCGGCGCAGACATGGGCCTGGCCTTCATAAGGCAGATAAGACTGCGGGGCCGAGATGTTGATGATGCTGGCACCGGGGCGTTTCAGATAAGGATAGGCCCCTTTCAACACATGGATAGTACCCATCAGATCAATGTCTATCACCGTCTTGAACGCGTTGACCGACATCTCGGCAGCGAGTGCCGGGAAGTTGCCGGCCGCGCCGGACACCAGCACGTCAAAGTCGCCCAAAGCCTCATGGAATTGTCTAAGACCTGCAGCCACCGCGTCAGAGTCGCGAACATCAAAGGCGGTACCGATCGCCTCAGCCGCGCCGGCCGCTTTCAGGGCCGCGACCGTATCGTCCACTTTCTCCTGCGATCGACTGGCGACGGCCAGTTTGGCACCGGAGGCTGCAAAAGCCTCAGCAATGCCACGGTTGATACCACTTGTGCCGCCGATCACGATGACGGTTTTTCCTGCAAAGTCCATGTAGACCTCCCAAACTGCGAGAGCCTTACTCGCCGTAGGGCACCCAGATGTTCTTGATTTCAGTGGCAGCCTGAAGGAAGCGACGCGAATGGTCCATGCTCCAGTCAATTGCCGTCGCGTTATTGACCCAGGTCCGCTTGAGGTTCCCGGCGGATACGACCTCGATTTCCTTCGACAGGTCGGTGGACGAGAATGACCAGACCGCATCCACGTTCAGATGCGAGGCCAGCGGTTTCGCCAGTTCTGCGTGGCTGCCCGTCAGGATGTTGACCACACCTGCAGGGACGTCGGAGGTTTCGAGAATCTGATAGAAATCGGTGGCCGCCAACGGATGGGGCTCGGACGCAGCCAGAACCACGCGGTTGCCCATCGCAATCGCTGGGGCCATAGCCGAGACAAGACCCAGCAGCGGAGCTTCGTCGGCACAAAGGGCACCTATGACACCGACCGGTTCTTTCATGGCAATGGCGACGCCCCGGATTGGAACGCCATGCACCTGACCGTCATACTTGTCGGCCCAGGCGGCGGCGGTGAACAGGCGCTGGATCGAGGCTTCGACCTCTTTCGTACCGTCCTTCTTGCCGGTCATGGTGTCAATGCGGGCAGCGAATTCATCGGCTCGGGCCGAGAGGTTCTCGCCGATATAATACAGGATCTGTGCCCGCAGATGGCCGGTGGTTTTGGACCAGCCTTTGGCGCCTGCTGCGGCCTCAACCGCGTTGCGAATGTCTTTGCGGTTGGCAAGGCCCACATGACCCAATAGGCCGGACTTGCCCCAGATCGGCTTCGAATAACCAGAATCGGGTCGCGCTTGTTTGCCGCCAACATACATTTTGGCGGTACGGTCAATCGGATCGATGGGAGCGCCTTCGCCGGTCGCCGTTTCAACCTTTATCAGCGACTTGGTCTTGCCTTTGGGTTTGGTGTAAGCCGCCAGACCCTCCCAGCCGCCTTCACGGCCGAAGCCGCTTTCACGCACACCGCCGAACCCGGCAGCCGCATCGAACAGGTTGGTGGCATTCACCCAGACCACCCCCGCTACCAGCTTTGGCGCGATGTCCAGCGCAAGGTTCACATTCTCGGTCCAGACAGTCGCGGCCAGCCCGTAGCGGGTGTTGTTGGCAAGCTCTACGGCTTCTTCCGGCGTGCGGAAGGTTGAAGATACCAGAACTGGACCAAAGATTTCTTCCTGCATCAGCGGGTCGGACGTTTCGAGTCCCGAGATCAGCGTCGGCGGATAATAGCAGCCATTCGCGGGCAGCTCGCAGGCTGCCTGATGCACGTGACCAGCGGTGTTGCTTTCGACCAGACCCTTGATGGTCTGCAGCTGGACCGGGTCCACAACCGCGCCCACGTCGATGCATTTATCCAGCGGATCACCAATTCGCAGCGTGTCCATCCGCGCGCGCAGCTTGTCGTGGAAGCGGTCCGCGATACCTTCCTGCACCAGCAGGCGAGACCCTGCACAGCAGACCTGGCCCTGATTGAACCAGATCGCGTCGACCAACCCTTCGATTGCTGAATCGATATCGGCGTCGTCAAAGACGACATAGGCGGACTTGCCGCCTAGCTCTAACGTCAGTTCCTTGCCCGAGCCACCAGTCGCTTCCCGAATGCGGCGGCCCACAACGGTCGAGCCGGTAAAGGCGATCTTGTCCACGTCCGAGGCCACGATCATCTCACCCACCGCGCCGTCACCGGTGACAATGTTGACCACGCCCTTGGGCAGCCCGGCCTGTGTGCAGATATCGGCAAACAGAAGCGCGGTTAGCGAAGTATATTCGGCAGGTTTCAGAACCACCGTGTTGCCCATTGCCAGAGCGGGGGCGATCTTCCACGCCAGCATCAGCAGCGGGAAGTTCCAGGGGATGATCTGACCACAAACCCCCAGCGCTTCTGCATCGGACAGTTCGCTTTCCATCAACTGCGCCATGCCCGCGTGGTAGTAGAAATGACGCTGCGCCAGTGGGATATCGATGTCACGCGATTCACGGATCGGTTTGCCGTTGTCCAGACTCTCCAGCACCGCAAACAGACGGGAATGCTTCTGCAACAGGCGCGCAATGGCATAAAGGTACCGTGCACGACCCGCACCGCCCAGCTTCTCCCATTTCGGTTGCGCCTTGCGGGCGGCGGCTACGGCTGCGTCCACATCGGCCTGCTTGGCTTGGCTCAATTTGGCCAAAACTTCTCCGGTCGCTGGGTTGCGGCTTTCGAACCCTTTGCCCGGTTTGGTGAACGCACCATCAATATAGTGACCGAACTTGTCGCCCTGATCGACCAGCCAGGCCAGCGCCTCGGCAGCGCTTTCGGGGGCAGGGCCGTAATCCATGGTTTCGAAAATCTCTTTGACTGTCATCGCTTCATCTTTTCCCAAATACTCATCGCCCAGACGTCACCAACGGGCTCACCCCATCGAATGCCTGTATCCGGCCGAGTAGGCTCCAGTCACATAGTGTTCCAACTGCCGCTCAATATCGCCCAATAAGGAAGACGCGCCAAAACGGAACAGGTCGGGTTCCAACCAGCGAACGCCCAATTCGTCCTTGATCAGAGACAGGTAGACCAATGCGTCCTTGGCTTTCGAGATACCGCCTGCAGGTTTGTAACCCACGCGATACCCGGTGCGGTCATAGTAATCTCGGATCGCGCGGATCATCACCAGCGACACGGGCAGCGTGGCATTGACGCTTTCTTTGCCGGTCGAGGTTTTGATGAAGTCCGCCCCGGCCATCATGCAGACCAGCGAGGCGCGCGCCACGTTACGCAAGGATCCAAGTTCGCCCGTTGCAAGGATGGCTTTGACATGTGCGTCGCCGCAGGCCAAGCGAAAGGCCTTCATCTCTTCATACAAGGCTTGCCAGTCACCCGACAGGACGTGGCGGCGTGAGATCACGATGTCGATCTCCTCTGCTCCGGCCTTCACGCTTTCCTCGATTTCGGCTACGCGCAGATGGAAGGGCGACAGACCTGCGGGGAAGCCGGTCGAGACGGCTGCAACAGGAATCCCGGTTCCTTCTAATGCGCTTACCGCGGTTTCAATCATGTCGTGATAGACGCAGACCGCCCCGGTTGTGATTGGTGGCATGTCCAATGCTTGCAGTGTCGAAGGAGCCACCGGCTGCCGCGCCTTGGCACATAGCCGCCGGACACGACCCACGGTGTCATCGCCGGACAGGGTGGTCAGATCGATCATCGTGATCGCCTTAAGCAACCATGCTGCCTGATACTCTTTCTTGACCGACCGTCGACCGGGCAGGGTGGCGGCGCGGCGCTCAATGGCCGAGGTATTGGCCTGCACGGCGCGCACCCAATCCAGATCGAGATCCATGCCCGGATTGCGGGGTTCAGTCACTTGCGGCAGATGCGCGGTGCGCACGGGGCTTTCTGAGCTCTGCGTTTCCATCTTCACGTCCTTTGGGAGGTTTGCGTCAAAATCGCACGGCATGCGACCAAATGGAAGGCATACAAGCCGATTGGCAGGAGATTATTTGACCATTTGGACAAAATATGGGGATTTAGTTGCGAATAATTCGCATTAGCGTTGACTTAGTTGCGAATGGTTCTCATATTCAGTCGCAAGAGAGCACCTTGAAAGGCACGCACATGATTCGTCGCAGTTTTCTTGCAGCTTTGGCACTTGCCGCTGCTTTGCCCATCGCAACCTGGGCTGACGCGCCACTGAAAGTGGTTGCGACGACAGGCATGATTGCAGATGCGGCGCGTCAGGTCGGTGGCGATCAGGTCGAGGTTAAGGGCTTGATGGGACCAGGCGTTGACCCGCATGCCTATCGCCAGACCCGCAGTGACATTGTGGCGATGACTCGTGCAGATCTGGTGCTTTGGCATGGTCTGTATCTTGAAGCGCAGATGGAAGGCTTCTTTCAGGATCTCGCGCGTAAACGGACGGTTATCGCGGTTGCGGATGGAATTGATAAGTCCAAACTGCGCGCCCATGACGACTATGCCGACAAATACGACCCACATGTGTGGATGACGCCCGAGCTGTGGCGTGATGTTGTCATCGAAGTGCAGGCCGCGTTGACGGAAGTACGCCCCGAAGCGGCCGAGATCTTTGCGACCAACGCGCAGGCCCATCTGGCTGATGTCGACCGTCTGACCGCCTATGCACAGGACACGCTTGGGACTGTGCCGGACAACAACAAGGTTTTGGTCACGGCGCATGACGCCTTTGGCTATTTCGGTGAAAGCTTCGGGTTCGAGGTGCTGGGAATTCAGGGCATCTCGACCCAGTCTGAAGCCGGGTTGAACCGGATTGGCGAGTTGGTTGATTTGCTGGTTGATCGTCAGATTACGGCCGTTTTTGTCGAAAGCTCAGTCTCGGATCGTTCGATGCGGGCGCTGATCGAAGGTGCTGCCGCGAAAGGGCACAAGGTTAAGGTTGGTGGTGAGCTGTTCTCGGACGCCATGGGCGATGACGGGACCTACGAAGGCACTTATGTTGGCATGCTGGATCACAACATAACGGTGATTGCCGGGGCATTGGACGGTGACGTGCCCGGTTGCGGCATGGACGGAAGACTGTCGGCGGGGTTCTGAGAAATGCTGGATCTGGTAGCGGATCAAGGTGTCAAAGTGGCGGACCAAGGGTTGGTGGCAAGCCCCCTGGCCATCCGGGGTCTGACCGTGTCCTACGGCCAAAAACCGGCCGTGTTTTCGGTAGACATGACCGTGCAGCCCGGCGCCATGACAGCGATCATTGGTCCGAACGGGGCCGGGAAATCGACCTTGCTGAAAGCGGCGCTAGGGATTGTCTCACCTTTATCTGGTCAGGTGAGCGTGTTTGGCAGGCCGTTGGAAAAACAGCGCGCACGTATCGCGTATGTCCCGCAACGTGCCAGTGTAGATTGGGACTTTCCCACCCGTGTGATCGATGTGATTCTGATGGGGCTGTCGCGCGAATTGGGCTTGCTGAGGCGTGTTCGTGCCCGCCATGTGTCTTACGCCAAGGAATGCTTGAAACGAGTTGGCATGCAGGATTTTGCAGACCGACAGATCGGACAATTGTCTGGCGGTCAGCAGCAGCGGGTCTTTCTGGCACGCGCCCTTGCTCAGGATGCAGATCTGTATCTACTGGATGAACCCTTTGCCGGGGTCGATGCGGCCACCGAAAAAGCGATTATTGAGGTGCTGAAATCGCTTAAAGAGGCCGGCAAGACCGTAGTGGTCGTGCATCACGACCTGGCGACGGTCACGGACTACTTTGACCATGTCTTCCTGATCAACACACGCAAAGTGGCTGAGGGAACAGTGGCAGAAGCCTTTACCGCTGAGACCCTGCAATCTGCGTATGGCGGTCGGTTGGCAACTGCGCAGATCGACCAGATCTCACGCGCACTGGGATAAATCATGCTTTGGGATGCTCTGAGTTTGCAGCTTGGCTACAACGCCACGCTTGTCGCCATTGGTGCAACCTTGCTGGGTGTGTCTGCTGGGGTGACAGGTACATTCCTGTTCCTGCGCAAGCGCGCGCTGGTCAGTGACGCCATCAGCCACGCGACCCTGCCGGGCGTGTGTCTGGCCTTTATGGTTCTGGTCGCGCTGGGTGGGGATGGACGCAACCTGCCGGGACTGCTCGCAGGCTCTGCTATCTCGGCTTGGGTGGGCCTGCTTTGCATGAACTGGCTGACCCGTCACACACGATTGGCCGAAGACGCCGCGATTGGCGCGGTACTGTCTGTATTCTTCGGGTTCGGAATTGTCTTGCTGACGGTCATCCAGACCATGGGTGTTGGCCGTCAGGCCGGGTTGGAAGGATTCCTGTTAGGCTCGACCGCCAGAATGCTTTGGGCTGATGCGCTGATCATCGCCATAGGAGGAGCTGCAACGTTACTTTTGGTCGTGTTGATCCGGCGGCCAATGACAATGGTTGCGTTTGACCCGGACTATGCCGCGGCACGCGGGCTACCGGTGCACCGGATTGACCTTGCCATGATGGGGCTGGTGATGGCTGTGACCGTGGTCGGCCTGAAAATCGTCGGCCTTATCCTGATTGTTGCCTTGCTGATCATCCCGCCGGTGACAGCCCGGTTTTGGTCCGAACGTTCGGATCGGGTGGTTCTGCTGGCGGGTCTTGCGGGTGGATTGGCGGGCTATGTCGGGGCGGCCTTCTCGGCATCAGCCCCAAACTTGCCGACTGGCCCAATCATCGTTCTGGTCAGTTTTGTGTTTTTCGCCCTGTCATTGTTTTTTGCCCCGGTCCGAGGTGTTCTGGCCGCCGTATTGCGGCATCTTCAATTCCAGCGACGCGTGCATATTCGGCAGGGCCTGTTGGCACTGGCGCAGGATCAGAAGATTTACGAACCTCTGACGCTGCGCCTTTTGCGGCGCGCCGGTTTGGTTCGCGCGGATGGTGTCGCGACGGACCCCGGCAAAGCCCGCGCGGCCAAAGCATTGCGCGACGAAAAACGATGGGAGGTTGTGCGCTCGGATCAAGCGCACGAGGCGACGGCGGCGCTTTACGATGGTCTGCGCGACATAGACACGGTTCTGACCCAGGACCAGATCGCCGAGATTGATCGCCGCATTGGCGGCCCACAGGAGGTCCCGTCATGAGTGGTGAAGAATTTGTCCCCCTGTCGCTGACGCCCCTTTTGATTGGCACGTTTGCAGCCATTGCCTGCGCCTTGCCTGGCAACTTTCTGGTCTTGCGCAAACAAGCTTTGATTGGGGATGCGATCAGTCATGTTGTTCTGCCCGGCATCGTTGTGGCGTTTTTGCTGACCGGTGCGATTTCAACCTGGCCGATGATGCTGGGGGCCGCAGGTGCCGCCATTGTGGCGGTGGTTCTGATTGAGGCAATTCGTCGTCTGGGGCAGATCGAACCCGGTGCTGCAATGGGCGTTGTTTTTACGACAATGTTTGCGGCAGGTGTTCTGTTGCTTGAGCAAACTGATACGTCGACCGTGCATCTGGATGTTGAACACGCGCTGTATGGCAATCTGGAAAGCCTGATCTGGCTGGATGCGACCGGCTGGTCCTCGCTTTGGGACCTCGAAGCACTGGCGGGGCTACCGTCTGAGCTGTCGCGTATTGCGCTGACCCTGATTGGGGTGATCCTGTTTACCTGGTTTTTCTGGCGTCCGTTGAAGATATCCACCTTCGACGAAGGGTTTGCCCGCACCATCGGCATTCGCACGGGTGCATTGGGCATGGCCTTGGTCATCACGGCGGCTATCGCTGCAGTGGCGGCCTTTGATGCCGTGGGGTCTATCATCGTGATTGCCATGTTCATCTGCCCGCCTGCAGCCGCTCGGATGATGACCAATCGGCTGGAAACGCAGATTATCTGGAGCGTTGTCTTCGCCATCACTTCGGCGGTCGCCGGCTATGTGCTGGCGGGGTATGGGCCATTGTGGCTAGGGGGCGCGGATGCAGTCAGCGCGGCGGGAATGATCGCTACGATATCGGGTCTGATTCTTGCCCTGACGGCCATGTTTGGCCCGTGTCGCGCCCGTGTCGGTGTGCAAAACTCTTCGTGAATTGGCGCTTTATCGCCAGCGTCGATCGCATGTCATCGGCCAATCTCTGCCCAGAAATTTGCGACATGAGTCTTAACAAGATTTTTAGAAAATCGCGTGTTAGGTCGATTGATATTAGGAGCTATCACATCACCACTCACTTCGGCTCGTCCGGACGGTCGTGATCAACGCTGGCCGCATTTTGGTGGCTGGTAACGATTGTCCGGACGCCTGCTGAAACAGCAATCAATGACATTCAAACCAGTGGCAGAATCGCGCTTGGTTGTGCTAGGTCTAGCGGTATGGCGCAACCAAACCCCAATATCCGCGAAAATCGCCCATTGATTCGGCAACTCGATGATGCTGCGATAAACCGGATCGCGGCGGGTGAAGTCGTCGAACGTCCTGCCTCGGTCGTCAAGGAGCTGGTTGAAAACGCCATTGATGCAGGTGCCACCCGGATCGCCATCGATATAGCCGACGGGGGCAAGACACTTATCCGGGTCACTGACGATGGGTGTGGGATCGCGTCGCATGATCTGCCGCTGGCCTTGTCGCGCCATGCGACGTCCAAGATTGATGGGTCTGACCTGCTGAACATCCATACTTTCGGCTTTCGTGGGGAAGCACTGCCTTCGCTGGGAGCTGTCGGTCGATTGACCATCACGAGCCGCGTGCCAGAGGGTGAGGCCGCCTTGATCCGGGTATCGGGTGGGAAAACCGAGGCTGTGAAACCTGCGGCCTTGCGCTCCGGAACTGTGGTTGAATTGCGGGATTTGTTTTTTGCCACACCCGCACGGCTGAAGTTCATGCGTACAGACCGGGCCGAGGCGCAGGCAATCTCGGATACGGTGAAACGCCTCGCTATGGCGGAACCTGCGGTGACCTTCACTTTGCGTGACGTATCGGGTGGCGGTGAAGGCCGCGTGACCTTCCGCGCTGATCGTGAGAACGGTGATCTGTTCGACGCTTTATATGCCAGACTGGCCCGCGTGATCGGCCGCGAGTTTGCCGAAAATGCTTTGCAGATTGATGCGACGCGTGAGGGGATCAGGCTGTATGGTTACGCCGCATTGCCCACATATTCGCGTGGTGCGGCTGTGGCACAATATCTGTTCGTCAATGGTCGACCAGTGCGTGACAAGATGCTGACCGGCGCCCTACGCGCCGCCTATTTTGATTTTCTCAGCCGCGACCGCCACCCGGCGGCGGCGCTGTTTGTCGACTGCGAACCAACTCTGGTGGACGTGAACGTGCACCCTGCGAAATCCGAAGTGCGGTTCCGTGATCCAGGCATCGCGCGCGGGTTGATTGTTTCAAGCCTGCGCCACGCTCTGGCCGAGGCCGGGCATCGGGCGTCATCGACGGTATCCAATGCAACCCTGGGCGCGATGCGGCCTGAACAGGCGGCACCCGGTCCGGCACGCGTCTATCAGATGGATCGGCCATCCCCTGCCGCGCGACAAGCGGCTTATCGGGCGCAATCGCCGGGCTTTGCTGAGCTGGCCAATGACTACAGTGGAAGCGTCGTTGACGCGAATCCCGCCGAGCGTGCGGGTGCTGCAGAGGTTGAACAATCTGCACAGGACCTTCCGTTGGGGGCAGCGCGCGGGCAGGTTCATGAAAACTACATCATCGCTCAAACCGCCGATGGTATGGTGATCGTCGATCAGCACGCCGCTCATGAGCGGTTGGTTTACGAAAAACTGAAAACCCAGATGGCTGAGAATGGCGTGGCCGCGCAGGCGCTGTTGATTCCGGAAATCGTAGAACTGTCCGATGGGGATTGTGCGCGTCTGATGGCCGTCGCCGAGGATTTGTCGCGTCTCGGTCTGGCCATCGAACCATTTGGTGGCGGTGCGGTTGCGGTGCGGGAAACTCCGGCCATTCTAGGAGAAGTCAACGCCCGCGCCATGATCCTCGACATACTGGATGAGCTGGCAGACCAGGGCGAAAGCCAGACGGTGCAGGCGCGGATCGAGGCGATACTGAGCCGGGTGGCTTGTCACGGGTCCGTAAGATCGGGCCGCCGGATGCGGGCAGAAGAGATGAACGCCCTGCTACGCGAAATGGAGGCGACGCCGCATTCCGGTCAGTGCAATCATGGGCGCCCAACATACGTTGAGCTCAAGCTGAGCGATATCGAACGGCTGTTCGGACGCAGTTGATCCGACGCGTGGAACCGTTTACAAGAATAGAAACAAAACAAGAACATACTGACTAAGATGATAGAGATTGCAGGCATACAGTATTCGTTGACCGACCCAATGGTTCTGACCGTTTTGGCGGGCGTCGGGGTGGTCCTGTTGATTCTGGTCCTGCTGTTTTTGTCGTTACGTGCGGCCAGTCGATCAGCCAGGATGGCGGAACCTCTGGCACGGCAAATGGCGCATTTGGGTCAACATGTGCAGCAACTGGGCCAAGGGCAGGATCAATTGCGGGGTGGGTTACAGCACGTCTCGGACACGCAGGCCAACGCGCAGGTGCAGGTGATCCAGACGGTCGAGTCGCGGCTGTCTTCGGTTCAGCAGCAGATGAATGATCGTTTGGCCGACAACGCCATGAAATCCGCCCGTGCACTTGCTGATATGCAAGAGCGGATGAAGGAATCCTTACACGGATCATCGAAACAAACCGCGACGTCGCTGACGCAATTGCAGGAACGTCTGGCGGCGATTGACAAGGCGCAGGACAACATCACCAAGCTCTCGGGTGACGTGTTGTCCTTGCAGGATATCCTGTCGAACAAGCAAACGCGCGGTGCCTTTGGTGAGATTCAGCTGAACGATATTGTGTCCAAGGCTTTGCCCTCTGACAGTTTTAAGCTGCAGGCGACCCTGTCAAATGGCCGTCGCGCTGATTGTCTTATTCACCTGCCGAACCCGCCCGGACCTATTGTCATCGACAGTAAGTTCCCGCTGGAAGCCTATGAGGCTTTGATCAATTCGAGCACCGATTTGGAGCTGAAAGCGGCGGTACAGATGTTTCGAAGCACGGTGCGCAAGCACATCACGGACATCTCAGAGAAATACATACTGGACGGCGAAACTGCCGACGGTGCGCTGATGTTCCTGCCCTCTGAGGCTGTTTATGCCGAGCTGCACGCCAAGTTCCCGGAACTGGTTCAAGAGAGCTTTTCCAAGCGCGTCTGGATCGTCTCACCCACCACGTGCATGGCGACCTTGAACACGATGCGCGCCATCCTCAAAGATGCGCGGATGCGGGAACAAACAGGCGCGATCCGCAAGGAATTAGGGTTACTCCACAAGGACGTCGACCGTCTGGGCGACCGGGTGACCAACCTGGATCGGCATTTTGGGCAGGCGGCAAAAGATATCTCGGAAATCAAGATCAGTGCCGAAAAGGCAGGCCGTCGGGCGCAACGGCTGGACAATTTTGATTTCGAAGAACTGGCCCCGGATGAAACACCGGGAGTTGTTCCGTTGACCCGACAGGAAGGGTGATCCCAAGCGAACGCACCGGTAGACAGGCAGCGTGGGGCTCATACAGCAAAATGAACACAACCAGTCAGTCGCCGAATACTTCCGAGCTGCTCGAACAGGCCGAACAGGACGCAGAACGGATTGTCGGATTGCTGCGTATGCTGGTCGCAGCTGGCCTGGCCCTGTTCTTTTTGTTTACGGTTCAGCCGGTGGTCAATTCAGGGCACGCCGTTCTGGAGCGGCAATGGGTTTTTGCCCTGAGTACGATGCTGGCCTATTTCGTTCTGGGATTGGCAACGTGGTGGACCGCACGACGCGGTCATTTTTCAGCCTGGGTTGCCTGGCCTGTCTCAGCGGCGGATTCCTTGTTTCTTGTCGCGAATGTCTGGGTCGGAATGCGTAATGTGGGTCTGTCCGGGGATGCGATCTTTGTGCTGCCAGCGGTTTGGTTGGTCCCGATTGTGCTCGCGTTCGGTGTCTTGCGTGGAAACCCAAAGATCATGGCACTGCAGGTAGGGTTACTTGTACTGGGGTTGTTGATTTTGGTTGGCGTTGACGCAGGGTCGACGCGTGGATTGGAAGACAACCCGATCTGGTTGTTCTTGTCACTGCCGCCAAATCTTATCCGACTGTTCATGATTGCACTTGCAGGCATCGTGCTTATCGTCGCGGCACGCCGCGTCCATGCCTTGCTTTTCCGCTCGATTACAGAAGCACAACGCCGGGCCAACCTGACGCGGTACTTACCGTCTCAGGTGGTTGAAGATCTTGGCGACAGTGGCTTGGCCGCTCTCAAAACTGGGCGACGTCAGATGGCAGGCTTGATTTTCATCGACTTGCGGGGGTTCACAACAGTGTCGCAACAGCTTCGCCCCGAGCAAGTGTCCGAACTGGTTTCGGATTACCGCAGCCGCGTTTCAGCGGTCGTTCGGGCCCAGAACGGGATCATCGACAAGTTTATCGGCGATGCGGTGATGATTGTCTTCGAAGGGGATCAAGCTGCCAGCCGTTGTCTCGATTGCGGTATGGGGCTGTGGAAAGAAATGCAGGAGTGGAGCACCGAACGTAGACAGGCAGGGCGGCCAGCTTTGGACACAGGGATCGGGCTGCACTGGGGAGAGGTCTTTATCGGCGTGATTGGCGATCAGGAGCGGTTGGAATTTTCGGTGTTCGGGGACACCGTCAACATCGCGGCCCGGCTGGAAAACCTGACGCGATCACACGAAATGGGCATAATCCTGTCGGCTGATCTAATCAGTGCTGCCGGTGAGGCGGGCCAGAATGCAAATCTGGTGCCGCTGCCCCCGATCGAAGTCAGAGGTCGCAGAGGTACCTTGGAATTGCTTGGGATACCTCAAGAACACTACACGCGCAGAAGTTAGTCCGACTGACGCCTGGGTCAGATTCGCAGGAAGGGCTGGAACAGGCGCGGCACGAGCTTGCTGAATTTCAGCGGCGCGTCAGTGACCGCAAGGCAGATGCAATCTTCGCCGATATCTGCAACAGGTGTGTGTTCCAGATCTTCGTCGGCAATCTCGACATCGCCACGGGCGAAGCGATCAACCTCATCGGAAAACGCACCCTGAAGCACCATTGTCAGTTCCACGCCGTTGTGGCCGTGATCGGGCACGGCGGCACCTGCGGGAATGAACAGCAGCCTTGCAGTGGCATCCTTCCCAGTTGGCAGGATTGCCTGTTTGACGCCCATGCCGATGGACCGCCATCGAATATCAGCAACACTACCGCCAACATAATCCTGCAGCGGGGCAGGTAAAACGGCGCAACCCGGTCGAGCGGGTTTGGGGGTCGGTGCGCCCTGAGCGATCAAAGCCATCGTGGCAGCTAGGGATTCATCGCTCATGCTGACGGGTTGGCCTTGCTGTTCCAGAACATGTCCACCCACAGCATCAAAGCTTTCAGCCCGCGCGCGGCAATCGTCGCACAGGGACAGATGCGTGGCGACCATCAGGTCGAACGCCTCGGGCAAGCTTCCGGCCGCATAAGCCATCAGCAAATCGTCCGTCAGATGATGTTTAATCGTTTTGCTCATCTCATTCATCTCAGTTCATCGCATGGCGCAGGCGATCCAGCGCCAGCCGTATCCGTGATTTGATCGTGCCAAGGGGCAGCCCGGTCTGAGAGGCGATTTCTCGATGGCTCAGATCTCCGAAGTACGCCTTCTCGATCAGCTGTCTCTGCGCGTCTGGCAAAGCCGATAGGGCGGTACGCAATTGCGCGGTTTCTTGTTGCAGAACGATGACATCGTCCTGTTCGGGTTCCGCTTCGGGGCCCCAACCCAGTTCTTCGGGTTCGGGGCGGCGTTGTTTGCGCAGAACATCAATTCGTTTGTTCCGGGCGATTGTGAACACCCATGTCGCCACGGTTGCCCGTGTTGGATCAAACAGACGAGCCTTGTGCCACAGGGTCGCCATCACCTCTTGTGCGCACTCCTCGGCCATTGCAGGGTCAGATCCTGAGCGGATCAGGAAGGCCTTAATACGAGGTGCGAAGTGTTGGAACAGTTCGGCAAATGCCGCCTGATCCTGCGTGTCCCGGATGCGTTTGACATGGTCCACCCACTCGGCCCTGGTGTCGCAACTTTCTTTGGTTCCGTTCACCGGCTTGCCCTTGATGTGTTTCTTTGCACGCCATGACCGAGACACGACCGTCTCGGTCGGGGGCTCGTCGATGGTTGCGGTATTCATCTCGGTAAACATAACCACATTACGTGGCGCGGCCCAAGCCGGATCACTTTACGGGGTCATTTTAATCCAAACTGCGCTAGCTTTCGTATTCAGGTAAACAGGCTTTCGGGGAAAAGAACGCCTTTTGAACAGTTTACAGGCAGAACAGAAAACAACGAATGACACAAATAGTCGATCATATTGCCGGTCATACCTATCATGGGCGCAAAGGCGCGATTGAAAACGCGTTTCGCTATTCGATAGACTACATTTTGCTCGACCCGGAAGCAGAACTGAAAACGCCAGCGCTGTTCTCAATTGACCGCGTGAACATCACAAATTGGCGGACCCGAGATCATGGTGGTGAGCAGGGGCAAGGCACAGGTGCCGCTTGGTTGCGTGCGCAATTTGACGTGAAAGATGTGTCGCAACCCGCGCGGATCATGTTGTTGACGCAACCTCGTGTGCTGGGCCACGTATTCAACCCCGTCAGTTTCTGGTTCTGCTTTGACAAGGAAGAAACGCTTTATGCGGTGGTGGCTGAGGTCACCAATACCTTTGGCACGCGTCATAGCTATCTGTGTCACAAACCCGAATTTTCGCAGATCGAACCCGGGGATCGGGTCGTTGCGGACAAGTTGATGCATGTCTCGCCCTTCCAAAAGATCGAAGGGTCATACACGTTCCGCTTTGACTATCGCCCGGATCGGGTTGGCGTTTGGATCGACTATGGGCGCGACGGCGGTGGTATGATTGCCACGCTGACCGGACCGCGGCGGCCGCTGACCAATCGCGTGATTTTGTGGTCGCTGCTAAGGCGCCCATTCGGTGCGCGGCGAACGTTCACGCTGATCGTTTGGCAGGCCTTTAAGCTCTTGTTCAAAAAAGCAACCTTTCGTCCGTTTCGCACTGCCCCGGTTCCAGATCGGCCCATGTCCCGCGTACGCCGATAACCTTTTCAGTTTGCGTGAGATCAAAGACTCCGGCTTGGTTGAATGGTTGTCATGGGCAAGAACCGCGAACACGAGGAGCTGAAGGATGTTGGAAATCTCGGCAAGAAAAGTCGCCCAGGTTGCGATGATGGGCCGCGAGCTGAACCGGGCCGAGGGCGAACTACGCGCCTTTGTCGATCACATGAGCGAAGATGAGCAGGCCGAACTGGTTGCTATCATGTGGGTCGGTCGGGAGAGTTTTTTCGCCGAGGATCTGGCCGAAGCCATTGCGACAGCCAAAGCCGAAGCTTCGACCCCCTGCGCCGACTACTTGATCGGTACACCGCATATGTCTGACCATCTGGAAAACGGGTTGGACGCGCTTGGAATATCAGCCGAGGATGTTGAGAACGACCTGATGTAGCTGTCTTTATCGACCAAATGCTCTTGGTGGCAGTTCGAGTGTCTTCAGACGTTTACCGTGAATTGAAGATCCGTGTTGAGACACGGGTTGTAGCGTGGTCTCAGCGGATCAGACCCGCCGAAGCGTTGCTGCCAACGAGTCTAAAAGAACCTTAATGACCCGCTTTGGCAACGTTAAGGAAGCAGTCCCAGATATGAAGCTGTGAAGACAACGCAACTAAAGTTTAGGAGGAGAAAGACATGGCACATACACAGACTGTAGACGCCCGGAGCGGCCCTCTTGACGGCCTGTTTGCAAAATACGCAGATGCAAAGGTTGAGCACTTTCGCCGCCGGATTTACTCGAAAACCGTGCGGGATATGGAAAGGCTCGAAGATCATCAGCTGGCCGATATCGGTGTCCAGCGGGACCAGATCAAGCGATGCGCGTATGAAAGTGTGTATCACAACAAGCCCTACCGGCAGTGACGACGCACTCAGCGTGAACTGATCCCAATCCCCATGACCATGCTTGTGAGGTAACCAGTATGTTTGACGTTATCCAGCAAACCGATCAACCGGCCCCGGCTGCCAGCGCATTGTTGTTGTTCGACCGTGCTATGCGGATCCGGGCGATCAGCCCTGACATCGTCTGCGCTGCTCAGCAATTGAACGCTATGACCGATCACCAGTTGTCAGAGCTTGGCATCAACCGAAGCGATGTCGAAGACACGATAGAGCGGTATATCTGAAGGCCCAGTAAGATAAATTCAGACGATTACTACACACCCAAAGAAGAGCAATGAAAGCCATTCTAGAAAGTCTGGGATGGCTTTTTTGTTTCAGTCAGGTCAGATGATCCACGATTTGCAAATGCTGCGCCAACGTGTCGATTTGGCTCATCCATGCAGAGACCAGCTTCGGATCGCTGGGCGCTGCATGCACGCCGACCGGGATCGCGCGGTTCAGAACGGCTTCGACGGCGAGCGATACCGGGACTGATACCAGCCGTGCCATTGCGGTGCCTCGTGCATCACCCCAGGCATCCATAACATAGGTTTTATGCCAGACCGCGACGCCGTCTTTTTCGGCCTTCAAGCCAACGCACAGCACGACGCGATCGGGTTCGCCGTCGTCATAGGCGTTTTCGTCCCAGAACTGATCCGACATTTCCTTCAGGCGTGCGTCGCCTTCCGGGCCGGTCAGGGTTTCGATTTCGCTAAAAACGCCTGACCATGCATCTGCCCAGCCATTCAGGCGCAACGTGCCACGGACGAACTCTTTGACCGTCCAATGCTCCTCAAAATGGTACTGCCGCATGAAGGGCAGCGAGTCGCGGTTTGGATAGACCTCAAAGCTCTCTGGCGTGGGCAAAGGGGCCGTGTAACTGCTGATCGCGTCCCAGGGGCGGGACACATCCAGCGGCGCGTAATCTCGGATCGAGCGGGAAGGCGACCGCAACGCTTTGAGCACACCCAGCGGCGACCAGCTGAACTTGTACCGGAACGGGTTTGGGTTCTTGGGGATGCCGCCGCAATAGGAAATGAAGCTCAGGTGGGTTTCCGGATCGAACACGCCCGAGGCACGGTAGTCGTCCAATAGCGCATGCGCCATCAGGTGATCGATGCCCGGATCAAGTCCAACTTCGTTGACAAGAACCACACCGGCTTCGCGGGCTTTGTCATCCAACGCGCGCATTTCCGGCGCGATGTATGAGGACGAGACAAAATTTGCCTTCCTTGCGATTGCAAGTTCGGCCAAAGGAACGTGCCAGTCGCCCGGCAGCATCGAGACGATGACGTCCCCGGGTTCCAGAACAGCTGTGAGCGCGTCAATGTCAAAGGCGCGGATGTTGTCGGTCAGATCTCCGATCTCGGCCCTGGCCTTTTCGACGGTTCGGTTCCACACAGTAACACTGTGCCCGCTTTCGATCAGTCGACGCAGGCCGGGAATGGCCGATAGGCCGGTGCCACACCAATGGATGGTCATCGCTCAGATCCCTTCGATATGAGAATGGTAAGTTGCTGCTGCCCGGCCCCAAACTCCACTTTCTAGGTCTGGCAGGGTCAGCAGGGATGGCAACAATTGCGCCGCGTAATCTTCCGAACTTTCGACCGGCAGCATCGACGGAAGATTGTCGATGGCGATCACGTCCAGAACCGGGTTGGTGGCCACGCGCAAGGCGGGGCGTTCCCACGTGGTGGCCTGATCATAGACAGGCACAGGGTTATAGTCGCTGTCCGGATCGCAGGCGACATCGCCAATGGCTGTCAGGGTACGCCTGGCATTCAAAGCCTCTGGTGGGACAAAAACAGGGGTTCCGGGCCGAGCAAAGATGCAGTTCAGGAACAGGTCATGTTCAAGGATCTCGGGGAATGGACCGCCGCTGGCGGTTTCGGCCATATCCCATTTGGTGACCTGTACACCCATCGCCTCGCACAGATCAGCGGCGCCGGTTCCGACACGACCTAACGCGCCGATGACAATGGCCCGAGGGCGGGGGCACTCGGTGGCATCCACCTCGGCCAGCAGTTCTGAATTCAGCGCGTCTTTACTGGAATAGACGCCGACCGCAGGGCATTCTTCGCCGCGTTGCTGCGAGGCCCAGGTTTTGAGCGTCACCGCGGCCCCGGCATAACCGGCCCAATAGCCAAAAGCGGCGACACGGCGGCCGTCTTCTTGCACCAGATATTCCAGATCATACAGTGTTCCGCCCCCGGCCTTGAAGCGTTCCAGCAACGCGCGGCCGGAGTGTTGTCCCTTGTAAGCATGGCCAAACATGATGTGCCGATGAGGCAGGGGTGAACCATCTTCGGGCAGCTCCTTGAGGCCAAAGATGATCGCATCTGCAGGCGCCTTGGGCCAGGAATTCTCGGCAGCGATTTCGCATCCGACTTCTGTGTATCCATCTATCGGGATCGCCCGGACCGAGCTTTCCTCGACTGTCACGCGGATGCCCGCAGCGATCAGGTCTGCGGCCCCCTGGGGCGTCAGGCCGACCCGTTCTTCGTTGGGGCGCTGTTCTGCCCTGACCCAGAGATGTGTCATTTGCTATCCTATGTTCAGAGCATTCCGGCGGCCCTGACCGCCTGAACCGACGCGCGCGCCTCCATGGCGTCGCGAAATGCGACGATCTTTGGGAAGGCGGCAACGTCTACACCGTCGCCTTCAAGCCAACTGCACACAATATAAAGATAGGCATCTGCAAGGCTGAACCGGTCGCCCAACACGAAAGGGCCTCGCAGACCATTTGATACAATGTAGTCGCAGGATGCGGTCATCGTCTCGGCCACTTTGGCACTCATGTCGTCCCAGCTGGATTTCTTGTCCGCCCAGCGGTGCCCCCGCAACTTGTGAGCGTGGTTCACATGCATTGTGGTCGCAAGGTAATACATCACTTCGCGCATTCGGCCCGCCATAACGGGTTCATCGGGCACCAGTCCGGCCTCTGGGGCTTGGGCCGCGACATATTCCAGTAGTGCTCCGGTTTCGGTCAGAATTCCGCCATCCACCGCCAGCGCTGGAACCCGGCCTTTGGGATTGATTTGTTGATAGGCCGGTTTGGTTTGTTCACCTGCGGCGAAGTCTAAACGGATCGCTTCATACTCCAACCCGGATTCTTCTAGAGCGATGGCAACAGCGACCGAAATGGTCCGTGGGGCATAATAAAGCTGCATCGCGTGTTCTCCGTTGCGATCGTATTATAAGTGCGTTTGGGCAAACTGCCGGTCTGGTGCTTCCAGGTGCGGAACAGCATTGAACAGAACTGGGCTAAGTTGTGGGCCAATCGGGTGCAGACGATGCATCGACGTGTTCATGATGGCAAGAGCGACGCGCGCCATCGATGAAACGTCCAACCCCATGACCTGTCGAACCACCATCGAGATCAGACCACCCGAGGTCACGACGATTGCAGGGCCCCCTTCGGTTCCGATGTCATGCAGCGCGCCGGACACGCGGGATTCGAATTCGGCAAAAGTTTCTGGGGCGTCGCTTATTTGGCCACTTGCCCACGCGGCGAAGGTTTTGGGCAGATGTTCCACAAACCCTTCGCGATCCGTTGGAACGACCTCACCATGCTGTTCTTCGAACAGTTTCGCGATGTTGAAATACTCGATCTCATTAAGCCGAGGATCCTGAATTGGATCTGACAGCCCCATGCTGGCTGCGGTTTCGATATGCCGAACAAGCGTACCGCAATAAACGCGCGGGTGATGCGCGCGTGTGTCGCGCAAATGCGCGCCCAGCCATCGCGCTTGCTGATGGCCAAGCTCACTTAGCTTGTCATAGTTCTTTTCATCACGTGCGGCGGTATTGGCCTGGCCGTGACGAACCAGTGTGATGTGTGACATGGCGGTCCCTCTTGGCCGAAGTCTTAGGGCAGGATCCGTGCAGGGACCAGAGGGGTTTGCCAGCCACGCAATAAAAACACCGTGCAATTCATGCGATCGGCTTGCACGACGACGCGCCGGGCGTATGTTTGGGCCATCGTGGGAGGGGAGCGGTACATGGCCATTGACGAAAATCGGTTTCTGGCTGACCTGCACGCGCTGCGAGCGTTCGGTGCTGCGGGCGTCGGTAAGGGTGTGACACGACCCGCCTATTCACAGGCAGATATTGCTGCGCGCCGTTGGCTGGCCACGCGCATGCAAGAGGCTGGACTGCAACCGCATTTCGATCCGGTCGGCAATCTGTTTGGTCTTGCCCAGGAACCATCCCTTTTGATGGGATCGCATTCAGACAGTCAGCCAGAAGGCGGCTGGTTGGACGGTGCGCTGGGTGTGATTGCAGCCCTTGAGGTGGCGCGCGCCTCAGACCGGCCCATTTCGGTCGTGAGCTTCCAGGACGAAGAAGGTCGGTTTGGTGTGACAACCGGATCAGCAATCTGGTCCGGAGGGTTGAACCTGTCACAGGCGGACAGTCTGACCGATCACGCCGGCGTAACCCTTGGGGCTGCACGTGCGTCCATGCGGGATTTGGCGCGGGGTTTTGTCGATCCCGGTCAGTTTACCGGGTTCATCGAAATGCATATCGAACAGGGCCCGTCGCTGGATGAAAGCGGCGATCTGATCGGCGTTGTGACGGATATTGTGGGCATCCGGGACATGGTGATCAGCTTCGAAGGTCAACAGAACCATGCCGGAACCACTCCGATGCATCTGCGTCGCGATGCGTTTCAGGCTTTGTCGCTGTTCAACGCGGAAATCAACACGCGGTTCCGGAACGTTGTAACGCCACAAACGGTTTGGACGATCGGGCATGTGGAGGTGCATCCCAATGCATCCTCAATCGTTCCGGGCCGCGCCCGGTTTTCGATGCAGTGGCGCGATAGTGATCCAGACCGTCTGCTGCGAATGGAGGAGATCATTCGAAAGACCGCGCAGGACATTGCCGATCGCTTGGAAATGGGTTTAGCCTTTGGCCCGATGTTGGGGCTGGAGCCGGTCTCGATGGACAGGGCATTGCAGGCGAAACTGGAAGTTGGAGCACAGCGTGTTGCACCCGGAAAGTGGCGGAACATGCCGTCGGGTGCGTTGCATGACGCGACCAACGTCGCAAAGCTGATGCCAGCGGCGATGTTGTTCGTGCCTTCGATCAAGGGAATCAGTCACGATTTTGCCGAGGACACTTTGGAAAAAGACCTGATTGCAGGCCTTCATGCGCTGGCTCTTGCCGTTAACGGGTGACCGAGCAGCAAGATCGCGTCATTTAACTATTTGATGTATTTGTGAATATTCTAGAAACGCCTGAAAGTCACCTGCGAAGCTCATGCGATCACATCGCCTAAGGTTGGTTGTTGCCGAATGGAAAAAAGTTTCCTATAGGAGACAAAACGCGGTGTATCACCGTATACAGTTCGTCATTTGATCAAGCATCGGGGCAGTCATGATGGCCAGTGAATGGATACGGCAAAGACCAATATCAGGGTGTTTCTCCGATGGCTTTTTGGACCGGTGCAACGTGTTTGGTCGCAAGATCATTCGACGCAACTGCCCCAAAAACAAACATTGAAAAACCGGTCATGTTCTTCGACCATACCACCACCCGATCTCATGCCGCGACAAGAGAAGGAAGCTTACAATGACTGACCCAAAACGCACTCCGCTTTATGATCTGCATGTTGAGCTGGGTGGTAAGATGGTCGATTTTGCCGGGTGGGAGATGCCCGTTCAATATCCTCTGGGGATTATGGGCGAACACAAGCAGTGCCGCGAAAAGGCAGCGGTGTTTGACGTGAGCCATATGGGCCAAGTGATCCTGCGCGGCGAGAATGTGGGTGAGAAGCTGGAAGCTTTGTGCCCGCAGGCTTATGCGACACTGAAGGAAGGCAAGGCGCGGTATGGGTTTTTCACCAATGCGGACGGCGGGATCATGGATGACCTGATCGTGTCGAACGCGGGCGATCACTACTTTGTGGTGGTGAACGCGGCGCTGCGTCATCAGGACATTCCGCATATGCAGGCCAATCTGGACGGCGTTGAGGTGACCGAGATCTTCGACCGGGCGCTGGTGGCGGTTCAGGGTCCTGCCGCAGAAAACGTCGTGGGCGACCTCTGCCCTGCGGCTCGCGACCTGAAATTCATGGAAACCACCGTGTCCGATATCAACGGCGTCGAATGCCGCATCTCGCGGTTGGGCTATACCGGCGAGGACGGGTACGAGATCTCGATCCCCGAAGAAAAGGCCGTGGAGGTGACCCGCGCCTTTCTGGCGCATGAAGATTGTGAAGCTGCCGGTCTCGGCGCGCGAGACAGCCTGAGGCTGGAGGCAGGTCTTTGCCTATATGGCAACGACATTGACCAGAGCACCTCACCGATCGAAGCATCCTTAGGCTGGGCGATCCAGAAGCGCCGCAAGGAAGAAGGCGGTTTCCCGGGCGCGGACCGGGTGCAAAAGGAACTGGCCGATGGGGCCTCGCGCAAGCTGGTCGGCATCAGGCCAGAAGGCCGCGCACCGGCGCGCCACGGCGTGGAGATCCAATCTTCCCAAGGAAACACGATTGGTCAGATCACGTCGGGCGGGTTCGGCCCCACAGTTGGTGGCCCGGTGGCGATGGGCTATGTCGCAGCCGGACATGGTGAGCCGGGTGAGGTGGTGAACCTGATCATTCGGGGCAAGCCACAACCGGCGCAGATGGTGGCGCTGCCCTTTGTCACACAGAATTACAAGCGTTGAAGTCAGGAGAGAGACAACATGGCAACCTATTATTCCGATGAGCATGAATGGCTGACCGTCGAAGGCGACACGGCCACGCTGGGGATCACCAAACACGCGGCCGAGCAATTGGGCGATGTGGTGTTCGTGGAACAGCAGGAAGCAGGTGACGAGTTTGAGAAAGGCGGCGAGATCGGTGTGATCGAATCTGTCAAGGCAGCCTCGGAGCTGTACGCGCCGGTTGATGGCGAGATCGTCGAGGTGAACGAGGCGCTGGCCGACAACCCCGGTTCGCTGAACGACGATCCCGAAGGTGAAGCCTGGATCTACAAGATCAAGATTGCGGATGCATCGCAGTTGGAAGATCTGATGGATCTGGACGGCTACAAAGCCCTGATCGGCTGATCCTTGGTTGGGTCCCCACGCGGACCCACCGCTTCATCTTTTTCCAAATACTCCCGCCGGAGGCTCCTGCCAGAGCGGCTTGGAGAGACATTGCTTGAGGAGCGCACAAATGGCCTTCAAACTCACTGACTACGAAGCCTATGACTTCGCCAACCGACGCCATATCGGACCAAGCCCGACCGAGATGCGCGATATGCTCAAGGTGATCGGCTTCAAGACACTGGACCAGCTGATTGACGCCACGGTTCCGCCTGCGATCCGGCAGAAAGAACCCCTGGACTGGGGTCCGGCGATGACGGAACGCGATGCGCTGTTCTACATGAAAGAGGTAGCGAGCAAGAACAAGGTTCTGACCTCGCTGATCGGTCAGGGCTATTACGGCACCACCACACCGGCGCCGATCCTGCGCAATATCCTGGAAAACCCGGCTTGGTACACCGCCTACACCCCCTATCAGCCCGAGATCAGCCAGGGCCGTCTTGAGGCGCTGCTGAACTTCCAGACCATGGTCAGCGACCTGACGGGGCTGGACGTGGCCAACGCGTCCTTGCTGGACGAAGCCACAGCCGCAGCGGAAGCCATGGCGATGGCCAAACGCGGCGGGCGGTCCAAGGCCAACAACGCGGCCTTTTTCGTGGACAAGAACTGCCACCCGCAGACTATTGCGGTGATCAAAACCCGGGCTGAGCCTCTGGGCATCGACGTGCAGGTCGCCGATCCAGACACGCTGGATGCAGGGTCGGTGTTTGGTGCGATCTTCCAGTATCCCGGCACCCATGGCCATGTGCGCGACTTCACCTCGGAAATCGCCGCGTTGCATGAGCACAAGGCCATCGCCATTGTCGCCGCCGACATCCTGTCGCTGGCGCTGCTGAAATCCCCCGGTGAGATGGGCGCGGATATCGCCATCGGCTCGACCCAGCGCTTTGGCGTGCCGATGGGCTATGGCGGCCCGCACGCCGCCTATATGGCGACCACCGATAAGCTGAAACGCTCGATGCCGGGCCGGATCATCGGCGTCAGCATCGACAGCCGCGGCAACAAGGCCTACCGCCTGTCGCTGCAGACCCGTGAACAACACATTCGCCGCGAAAAAGCCAACTCGAACGTTTGCACCGCGCAGGCGCTGCTGGCGGTGATTGCTTCGATGTATGCCGTCTATCACGGCCCCGATGGCATCAAGGCCATCGCACAATCGGTGCACCGCAAGACCTCGCGCTTGGCGGCCGGTCTGGAAGAGGCAGGCTTTGCCGTGGAACCGGAGGTGTTCTTCGACACCATCACGGTCGAGGTTGGTCATCTGCAGAATGTCGTGATGGAGGCCGCCGTGGCCCGCGGCGTCAACCTGCGCAAGGTCGGCGACACTAAGGTAGGCATCAGCCTTGACGAACAGACCCGGCCTGAGACCATCGAGGCCGTCTGGGGTGCCTTCGGTATCGACCGCAAGGATGACAGCTCAAACAAGCAATACCGTCTGCCGGACTATGCCCTGCGTGAAAGCGCGTATCTGACCCACCCGATCTTCCACAAGAACCGAGCCGAGGCCGAGATCACGCGCTATATGCGCCGTCTGGCCGACCGCGATCTGGCGCTGGATCGGGCGATGATCCCGTTGGGGTCGTGCACTATGAAGCTGAACGCCACGATCGAGATGATCCCGGTCACCTGGCCCGAGTTCGGCAACCTGCACCCGTTCTGCCCTGAAGATCAGGCGCAGGGCTACATGCAGATGATCGACGATCTGAACGACAAGCTGTGCCAGATCACCGGCTATGACGCGATCTCCCAGCAGCCCAATTCGGGCGCGCAGGGGGAATATGCGGGGCTGCTGACCATCCGCAACTACCACTTCGCCCGCGGCGAAGGGCAGCGCAATGTCTGCCTGATCCCAACCTCGGCGCATGGCACCAACCCGGCCTCGGCCCAGATGGTGGGATGGCAAGTTGTGCCTGTGCAGGCCGATGAGAACGGCAATATCGATCTGAATGACTTCCGCGCCAAAGCGGAAAAGCACGGCGACCATCTGGCTGGCTGCATGATCACCTACCCCTCGACCCATGGCGTGTTCGAGACCACCGTGCAGGAGGTCTGCCAGATCACCCATGACCATGGGGGTCAGGTCTATATCGATGGTGCCAACATGAACGCGATGGTCGGCCTGTCGCGTCCCGGTGACATTGGCGGTGACGTCAGCCACCTGAACCTGCACAAGACGTTCTGCATACCGCATGGCGGCGGCGGCCCCGGCATGGGCCCGATCGGCGTCAAGGCGCACCTGACCGAGCATCTGCCGGGCCACCCGGAATACGGCACCGCAGTGGGTCCGGTCTCGGCGGCGCCCTTTGGCTCACCGTCGATCCTGCCGGTCAGCTGGGCTTATGTGTTGCTGATGGGTGGCGCGGGTCTGACGCAGGCCACTAAGGTGGCGATCCTGAACGCCAACTACATCGCGGCACGCCTGCAGGATGCCTACCCGATCCTCTACACCTCGGAAACGGGCCGCGTGGCGCATGAATGCATCCTTGACACCCGCCCGCTGGACGAGGCCGCGCATGTGACCGTGGATGACGTGGCCAAGCGTCTGGTCGATTCAGGTTTCCATGCCCCGACGATGAGCTGGCCGGTGGCCGGCACCTTGATGGTTGAGCCCACGGAATCGGAACCCAAGGACGAGTTGGACCGCTTCTGCGACGCCATGCTTTCGATCCGGGCCGAGGCGCAAGACATCATAGACGGCAAGATTGACGCGGAAAACAACCCGCTGAAAAACGCGCCCCACACGGTGCGCGATCTGGTTGGTGATTGGGATCGCCCCTACACCCGTGAGCAAGCTTGCTTCCCTCCGGGTTCGATGGGCGTCGACAAGTATTGGTCACCCGTCAACCGCGTCGACAACGCATATGGCGATCGAAACCTCGTCTGCACGTGCCCGCCGATGTCGGAATACGAAGAAGCCGCCGAGTGAAAAAGAAAACCCCCGCCAGCGCTGGCGGGGGTTTTCTTAGGGTATAAACCCGGCGGGTACGCCAAACGGCAACGTGTCTACGCTGGTTCCGGTTAACGCATTCAGGAAGGCGACGAGATTGTCGATTTCCGCGTCTGACAATTCCACTGGGGCAATGTCGATCCTGTTGCGTTGGCGTTCCATTTCGAAACGATCATCCCAAACCACAAAATCTGCCTTTTGCAGCCACGGCACCTGTGGCAAGGCAGCCATTGCACGCTCCCATCGTGACAGGCTGCTTTCAGGGTTCAGATGGTGGCGGATCATGCTTTCCAGATCGGGAAACGCCCCGTTGTGACCATAGGGCGCCGTCAGCGCAACGTTGCGCAGCATTGGGGTGCGGAACCGATAGGCGTCTTCCAATCGGTTGCTTTCGCCCATGCGTCCCACATCCCGGACAAAAGGATCCCACTGTCGGGTCCTGCCCGGCCCGAAGGGCGGCAGACCCAAAGCGTGAAACTTTTGGTCAGACATCAACGGACCGGAATGGCAGGTTGCGCATCGCGCTTTGCCATAGAACAGGTCCATGCCGTTTTTTTGTATGGCAGAAAGCGCGGCGGTGTCCCCGGCCAAGTATTGGTCGAACGGGCTGTCTGTGCTGCGCCACTCGATCGCCATGAAGGCCGCAAGCGCATTTGCGATTTGGGTGATTGTTATGTCTTTGGCCGTTTCAACGTCGTCGAACGCGTTGACCATGGCTGACCCATATCGCCGATCTGTGCGGACACGTTTGGCAAGGATGGGCCAGCCCATGTCGATCCGGTCATGTACCGCTCCGGTGACCTGATTTTCGGCCACATTCCCGGCCATTTCGAACTGCGCGGTTAACGGGAACAGCGCCTGTGCGGCCAGTAACGAGTTTAGTCCCTCGGGCAGCCATTCCTGCGCCGGAGAATTGAAGCCGTTGTCATAGATATCGGATTTGCTGAGACGTCCATCGTGAAACAGCGTGTGTATGTCTTTGGCCCCAAGGTTCCACAAGCCGGGTGCATTGCGTGGGATGCGCTTGCGAATTCTATCCGCCCCGGTTCCGGGCGTGCGGTCTGGCCCCAGTCCAACGCCACCTTCCCCGATGCCCAAGGACAGTCCGTCAGACGTACCAAAATCCGGATGGTGGCAATGGGCACAGGTAATGTTCCGATTGCCCGACAGGATCGGATCGTAAAAGAGTTGATGACCGATGGCGGCCTGTTCCATATCAAAGGGCAGGAAATCATCATCGGTCAGCGGGCGCGGCAAATCCTGTGCCGCAGCAGCGCCAGCCCACAGGAGTACAGCACCCATATGCGCCAGTTTGTAATTGCCCTTTGCCTGATTGCTACACCGGCGCTGGCCGAACTGGAACAAGCCCGCGATCTGATGGAGGCCGGAGAATTCGAGGCTGCCCGCGAAGAACTGTTGCCAGCCGCGCGGTCCGGCAATGCCGAGGCCGAGGAACTGATTGGCGTGATGTACGGGTTGGGCCTTGGGGTCGAACAGGACTATCAGCGGGCGTTTGATTGGTATCTGCGCGCCTCGATGAAGGGGCATCCGGGGGCGCAGTCCGGGGTGGGGTGGTATTATGAGTTGGGTCTTGGCATGCCCGCGCCTGATCTGGTGCGCGCTTATATGTGGTACACGCTCAGCGCGATTGGTGGTGATCCCGATGCCGCGATCAGCCTGGAAGAAGTGGTCAAGAAAATGACGCCGGAGCAGATCGAAAAGGCTCATGTCCTGGTGAACGATTACAAAGTGTGGATGTATCCGTTTCGGTAGATGGGCCGGGCTGAAAAAACCCGGCCCATATCGCTTAGTTCAGGTCCGCGTCGCGTGACGCATTGATATCCGCCTCAGCCGCTGCCACGGCATCTGTCAGCGCGGTGAAGACCTGATCGCCACGGGTTACGTTGGTTTGGAACCACTCATAAACCGGAGTTGCGGCCTCTTTGAACGCGGCCTTTTGCTCGGGTGTGGGCACATAGAGGTCACCGCCACCGGCGACGAAATCCTCATAAGCCTGAATCGACTTGCGTTTGGGCGAAGCAAAGGTTGCCTGCTGCAAAGCATAGAACCCGTCGACAACCACACGACGCATGTCTTCAGGCATTTCCTGAAACTTGGCGTTGTTCATCCACCACAGCGCGCCCATATAGGCGTGACCATCCAGCGTGACATATTGCAGGCCTGCATCAGGGAATTTCATACCCATGATGTCTGTGATGCCGTTCTTGGATCCCTCAACCACGCCTGTCTGAAAGCTGGTGAACAGTTCCGGCCACGGGATCGGGGTAGGCGAGGCACCCAGTGCCTTGACCAGTTCCTGCGGCAGATCCGCAACCACGGTGCGGATTTTCAACCCTTCCATATCGGCGGGCTCGGCCACGCGGCGTTGAGTGTTGGCAAAGTTGCGCCAGCCGCCGGTATTGCCGATGGTCATCAGGCGGATCGCGCCGCCAGAATCCTCAAGCGCCATGTCGCGCACCTGGCGGGTGAAATCACCGGACAGAACATGCTCGGCCACGCGGTCATCCGCCATCAGGTAGGGGAGATCCAGAACCTGCACGTAGGGGAAGATGCCAGATGCACCGCCTGAGGTCGAAATGTAGATATCGATGGTGCCATCGGCGACACCCTGCAGGCATTCGGCGCCGTTGGAACACAGCTGCGTACCGATGAACAACTCAACCTCAATTGCTCCGTTGGATGCGTTCTCGACGAAGTTCTTGAAGACGATCAGGCCGTCATAGTCTTCGTCGTTTTCATTCGAGTTGGCCGTGGCGCGCAGCGTGTAGTCGGCCGCTGTGGCTGCGATGGCGGATGCTGCCACCAGCGATGTGGCCACCGCCGCGGTTTTGATGAATCTTCTGAGCATGCGTTTCCTCCCTGTGATACTCAGTTAGTTTGCAAATCCCGTTATTCTCGGGATCGTCATTGATAGTGCCGGGATATAGGTGATCAGGAAGATCACTATGATTTCGACTGCCAGGAACGGCAGTATGGCCTTGGCGATGGTCTCAACCCGTTCACGCGAGACTGCCGCGGCCACAAACAAGACCAGCCCCATTGGTGGCGTGGCCAGACCGACGGTCAGGTTGACGCTCATGATGATGGCGAAATGGATGGGGTCGACGCCAAGGCTGGTGAAGATCGGACCCAGGATCGGGCCAAGGATGATGATCGCTGGCCCAGCGTCCAGGAACATGCCGACAACAAATAGCAGCAGGTTGATCAGGAACAAAAGGATCAGCGGGTTTTCCGACAGGCTGAGGATCAGCGACGCCAATTGTTCTGGAGCGTGGCTGAGGCTGACCACGGTCTTGAACGCCATTGCGGCGCCAACCAGCAGCAGGACAACCGCCGAGGTCATACCAGCGTTGCTGAGAACCTCGGGCACTTCTTTCCACGACAACGTGCGCAACACAAAAAATCCGATGAGGAAGGCATAGCCCACGGCGACCGCCGCCGCCTCGGTCGGGGTAAAGATACCGCCGAGGATTCCCCCCAGAATGATGACGGGCGTCAGCAAAGGGAAGAATGCCTTGAGGCTGGCTTGCCTGCGTTCGCCCCAGGTGTATTTTCGGCTGGCAACCGGGAAGTCGTAGCGATCTGCCATGAGTTTGATCATCAGCATCAGGCCTACGCCAACCATGACCCCGGGCACGATCCCGGCCAGAAACAGCGCCGCGACGCTTTCACCCATGACATATGCATAGATGATCATGATGCCCGAGGGTGGGATGATCGGACCAATGACCGAACTGGCTGCGGTAATGGCGGCGGCGAACTTCCGAGTATAGCCCTGTTTCTCCATCGCCGGGATCAGCATGGATCCCAGGGCCGAGGTGTCGGCTACTGCAGAACCCGAAAGGCCCGCAAACAGGATCGAGCTGAGAACGTTTACATGCGCCAGACCGCCGCGCAAATGACCCATCAGGGCCTGACTGAATTCGACAAGGCGGATGGTTATGCCACCTCGGTTCATCAACTCTCCGGCCAGCATGAAGAACGGGATCGCCATCAAGGGGAAACTGTCCATGCCATTGTAGACATTGCGGTAGAGCAGGGTGATGTCGTTGGTCTGACCGTTCAGCCACAGCAGAATACCGGGCGCGGCCAACAGTGCGAAGAACACGGGCAAGCCGATCAACAGGAAGATCAGGAAAGTGGGCAGGAACCATATCAGCATTTATTCAGCCCCCACTGCTGCATCAGGAATTTCTGGCAATAGGTGACCGCCGCCCAACATGGTGATGAATGACCGGAGGATCAGTTCGATGTTGACTGAAATAAGCAGAACGATCCCCACAAGTAACGAGGCCATCATCCAACTGCGGGGAATGCGGTACCATTCATCAAACCCGAAGGATGTTGGAAGGTAAAGCGCAGCGGTAGCGAACTTGCCGCCAAAGCCCGTCACCTCGGACCAGCCGATTGTGACCGCGACCAGCAAAACCGCCAATGAGACCAGAAGGAGAAAAATGTTCAGTGTTTGTCCGACAACGCGCGGCAGGAACCGTTGCAGCATGTCGATGGCGACGAAACCACCGCGTCGGAATGCGGTCGGAGCCATCAGACCGGTCATCCATAACATGCAGAACCGCGCTGCCTCATCCGGCCAGGGCAGGGCGTTGCCCAGAACATACCGGAAGAACACCTGAATTAGGATCGCGATCACCATCAATGCAATCGCAACGACACCAACCGCGCGGCCCAGACGCAGCGCGGCTTCGTTCACGAATGCAATCGGCGCCAGCACCGATGCCAGTCCGCCCATGCGGTTCCTCCCTATGTCAGCTGCGAGTCTTTCCGCAGCGGTCTTCTCGCGCTTATTGGTGCGCGAATTGGCCGAGTTTCCCGGCATAAAAGGTCAGCGCGTCTCCATCCGCCATGCTGGCCTTCAAAACTTTACCCACGACAATAACGTGATCACCTGCGTTGTGATACGCATGTTGTTCGCATTCGAACCGCGCCAGACAATCCGGCAGCAGCGGCGTTCCGTTTTCACAGCGCTCATGTTCGATATCCCGCAGGGCATGGGCGTTCTTGGAACACCCAAAGCACAGCTCGGCCTGTTCGGCTGACAAAACGTGAACGCTGAAGTGGCGCGCCTTCTGAAAATAGGGGAAGCGGCGAGAGTTTCTGTCGCCAGCCCACATCACCAAAGGCGGATCCAGTGACAGGGACGAAAAGCTGTTGGCTGTGATGCAGATCGGCCCGTCATCGCTGTGGCAGGTCACGATCGTCACCCCGGTGGCAAAACGGCCAAAAGCATCCCTAAGGGTTCGGGTGTCGTCTTTATGCGGGACGAATGTGCGGCTCATGTCCTTTGAGATTGCGTTCATCATGGTACCTCATGTCCCAGCGCCGCCTCATAAAGGCGATACCAGGTTTCGCGATCCAGATTGACTTTCAGGGCGTCGGAAATCCGTTTGATACGGTCCAGATTGTTGGTGCCTAGCACCGGAAGGATACCTGCCGGATGAGCCAGCAGGAATGCAATCGCAACAGCAGCACGGTCGACACCGAACTCCTCGGCAATTTCGTCAGCAACCAATCCGACCGGGGGATTCCCGGCCATCAGCATCCCGCCGCCCAAGGGGGACCACGCCATCACGGCGTGGCCGTGCTGCTGGTGGAACGCCAAATCGCCATTGGTGAACGGGCCAATCTCGCCCAGAGAAATTTCGATCTGATTGGTGACCAGCTGCGTTTTCATGGCCGATTGCAACAGCTGCCAATCCCACGGACGGAAGTTGGATACACCAACGGCCCCCACTTTGCCGCTGGCGGCCACCTCATCCAGCACCGCACCAGTCTCGTGGTGATCCATGAACGGATCGGGGCGGTGAATCAGCAGTAGATCGATGTGATCAATCGCCATTTCCTGCAGTGAAGTTTCGACGGACTTCAGGATGTGCGCACGCGACGTGTCATAGTATTTGGCCTTGGCATCGGCATACCGGCCGCAGGGCGCAACGATGTCACATTTGGTGACAATCTCCATCTTTTGACGCAGGCCGGGATTGGCACGCAAGGCGTTTCCCAGAACGGCTTCGGCGCCATAGTCGCCATAGATATCTGCCTGATCGAAGGTGGTGATGCCCTGATCCAGGCAAGCTTGAATCTTGGCATCGACATGACCAGCCGAGGTGTCGCTGTCATCGCCCAGCCGCCACATGCCGTAAACCAGACGGCTCAATTTCAGCGTTTCAGATAGTTTGACACGTTGCATCAACGACGCACTCCGTTGCCCAGCGGCGTCGCTGGGATGTTGTTGGGAACCCGTCCGTAAGCTTCGGGAAGGGAGCAGGTTTTTAGGTTGGGCATCACGCGGGTGCCGAAATGGCGTGCTTCGTCCATGTGTGGATAGCCCGAGAAGATGAAGGCGCGGATGCCCATCTTCTGGTATTCTTCAATCTTCGACATGACCTGATCGGTCGAGCCGACCAATGCCGCACCGCAACCCGACCGGGCGCGGCCAACGCCTGTCCAAAGGCCCGGCTCGATATACCCATATTCATCGGCCAGATCGCGGTTTTTGGATTGATGTGCGACGCCCAGAGATGTGGAGTCCAAGGCGCGCTCTCGTATGGCGCGGCCATATTCATCGTCCAGCTTGGACACGATGTAGTCGGCGTATTCCTGTGCCTCAGCCTCGGTATCGCGGACAATCATGTGAACCCGCAGACCATAATCCAGTGTGCGACCGCATTCGTCGGCGACTGCATGAACGGCTTTCATCCGTTCTGCCAATTGATCCTTTGTTTCCGGCCACATCAGGTAGACGTCACAATGTTCGCCGCACAACTGCAAGGCGGATGGGGAATAGCCACCGAAATACAGCAGTGGGCCGCCGGTTTGATACGGTTTTGCGGGATCAGTGGTCAGACCGCCGAAATTGTAGACCTCGCCAGCATAGTTGATCTCATCCTGTGTCCAAGCCTGTTTCAGGATCTCGACCACTTCGCGCGAGCGTTGGTAGCGATAGGCGCTGTCAGCTTTTTCGCCGGGAAAATCGGATGAGATGATGTTGACGGTTAACCGTCCCTTCAACATGTGATCAAGCGTGGCTATGGTTCGGGCCAGCATAATGGGCTGCATCTCGCCGCAGCGCACCGCAGCCAGCATGTTGATCTTTTCGGTGATCGGTGCGCAGCCCGCGACAAAGCTGAGCGTGTCCTGACCGACTTGATATGAAGATGGGCACAGGATGTTGCGAAACCCCTGCGCCTCGGCTTCTTTAACAATGCCTGAGCAATGATCCCAGCTGGATCGCAGGTCACCATCCGGCACGCCAAGAAACTGATAATCATCCGAGCAAAGCGCTGCAAACCACGAAACCTCAGCCGCATCCAGATCGGGTGACGTGATGGGGACAATTGTCATCTGTTGCGCGCTCCGCATTGATTTTGCTTTTTCTCTTGCGTAGCAATCACATTGATGTAGATCAATAGTGTATCAATTTTTCCTGCGACCGAATGAAGCGTCTGCTGTGACACCAACCAGCCGAAATCCAAATGCCCTGCCGATGTATATTCAAATCTCGGAACTGCTGATCCGGGATATTGCGGCTGGTCGCCTGATCGACGGAGAGCGCCTGCCCCCGGAAAGGGACATGGCGGCTGAGCTTCAGGTTTCGGTCGGGACTTTGCGAAAATCGCTCGCAGAGCTTGAGAAAAAGGGGATGTTGGAGCGTATTCAGGGCTCGGGCAATTACGTGCGCGAGACCGGAACGCAGAACAGCGTCTATGCGATGTTCCGACTAGAGCTGCCGGAAGGCGGCGGTTTGCCACGCGCCGATATCCTGTCGGTTGATCAATTGGAAAAGCCAGACGATCTGCCGGAATTCGGAAAATCCAACATCGGGTCACGCGTGCGCAGAATGCGGTATCTGAATGACACAATTATCGCTGTCGAGGAAATCTGGCTGGACGAATCAGTGGGTCTAATCGACCAGAACCTGCTGTCGGACTCGCTTTATCGCTACTACCAGCAGCAATTGGGGTTCTGGATATCGCGCGCGGAAGACCGGGTTTCGGTCGGATTGTTGCCGCACTGGACGCCACCTGGGTTCACCAAGCCGACCGGAGAAACGGTTGGATATATCGAGCGGTTCAGCTGGTCGGAAAAACCCGACCCGGTCGAGTTTTCAAAAACATGGTTCGATCCGGATCGGGCCACTTATGTACAACGCCTGAAGTAAAAAGAATGAGGAAATACGCATGACCCGGACGATCAATTACGGGCTGATTGGATGCGGCATGATGGGGCAAGAGCACCTGCACAATATTGCCCTGCTGGACGGCACCCGTGTGTCGGCGATTTTCGAACCTGATGCGGGTATGGCAAAGATCGCGCAGGACATCGCACCGGACGCGACGATGGTGTCTTCGGTTCAGGCGTTGCTGGCGGTTGACGATCTGGATTGTCTGGTGATCGCCAGCCCAAATCACCTTCATGCTGATCAACTTGACGAAATCGCCCAAACACGCCCGCTACCGTTGCTGGTCGAAAAGCCCTTGTTCACCGATCCCAACGATGCGGCCCGGCTGGAGGTGATCCGGCAAAGCTATCCCCTCCCAATCTGGGTTGCGATGGAATACCGCTACATGCCGCCGATCGCGGAACTGATCTCGCAGGCTCGGGCGGTCAGCGGCGGTGCGAAAATGTTGTCGATCCGGGAACACCGCTTTCCTTTTCTTGAAAAGGTCGGGCACTGGAACCGGTTTAACCGTAACACCGGCGGAACCTTTGTCGAGAAATGCTGCCATTTCTTCGACCTGATGCGGTTGATCCTGCAATCTGATCCGGTGCGGATCACCGCGAGCGGGGGACAAGCGGTCAATCATCTGGACGAAACCTATGAAGGAGAAACACCGGACGTCCTGGATCACGGTTATGTGCTGGTTGATTTTGCGTCCGGTGCACGGGCGATGCTGGAATTATGCATGTTTGCCGAGGGTTCCCGTTACCAAGAAGAAATCTCGGCCATTGGCCCAGATGCCAAGATCGAAGCCTTGGTGCCCGGGCCGGGTCGCTTCTGGCCTGAACATCTGGGTGCACCGCCGGTGCCGCAGGTGATTGTCAGCCCGCGTGATCCGAAAGGTCCGGTTGTCAAAGATATTCCGGTCGATCCACGTTTGCTTGCAGCGGGGGACCACAACGGATCCACCTTTTATCAGCATCAGGGATTCCTGGAGTTGGTACGCGGAGATCGCGCCGAACCGGATGTGTCAATGCGCGATGGGCTGTGGGCGGTTCAGATGGGATTGGCGGCTCAGCAGGCTTTGATCACCGGCGAAGCTGTTCACCTGACGGGTTGAGCGCCGGCGGCAAGCTCTAAACTGGCCAAGGAATTGCGCCTATCGGAAACGCGCGTTCCCAATGCCCACATTTTTCGGTGTCGTTTTTGACCTTCAAAGGGTCTTTTCCGCTTGCGCGGCTGTTTCAGGGAAAATACGTCTGGCGGCGGGACACCCCTCCCCAACGAGGGGCGTGTATCTGGAAGGATAATACACATGAGCACTGAACAACCGGCGACGCGGCCGGCCAATCCGCGTTTTTCTTCTGGCCCCTGTGCCAAACCCCCCACATTTGACCTGACCAAACTGGCCGATGCCGCGTTGGGCCGTTCGCACCGTGCCGCTGTTGGCAAGGACAAGCTGAAAGCGGCCATCGAAGGCACGCGTGACGTTTTGGGCATCCCGGCAGATTACAAGATCGGCATTGTTCCCGCATCGGACACCGGTGCGGTCGAAATGGCGCTGTGGTCGCTGTTGGGCGAGCGCAAGGTCGAGATGCTGGCGTGGGAAAGCTTTGGGTCCGGCTGGGTCACGGATGTGATCAAGCAGCTGAAAATCGATGCCGAGGTCAAAACGGCAGATTATGGCCAGCTCGTTGACCTAGCTTCGATCGATTTCTCCAATGACGTTGTCTTTACCTGGAACGGCACCACCTCGGGCGTGCGGGTTCCAAACGGCGATTGGATCGCGGATGACCGTCAGGGTCTGACGATCTGCGACGCGACTTCCGCGGCATTCGCGATGGATCTGCCTTGGGATAAGCTGGATGTGACCACGTTTAGCTGGCAAAAGGTTCTGGGTGGCGAAGCGGCGCACGGAATGCTGATCCTGAGCCCCCGTGCGGTGGAGCGGCTGGAAAGCTACACCCCCGCATGGCCCCTGCCCAAGATTTTTCGCCTGACCAAAGGCGGTAAACTGATCGACGGCATCTTTACCGGAGCCACGATCAACACGCCTTCGATGCTGGCGGTTGAGGATTACCTGTTCGCGCTGGACTGGGCGCGCTCGGTCGGCGGGCTGCAGGGGCTGATCGCCCGCGCGGATGCCAATGCCGGTGCGGTGCATGCGTTTTGCGCGCAGAATGATTGGATCGCCAATCTGGCTGAAGATGAGGCAACACAGTCGAACACATCTGTTTGCCTGAAATTCACCGACGCCCGTATTAAGGACGGTGCGAGTTTCGCTAAGGCCGTGGCCAAACGGCTTGAGGCTGAAAACATCGCGCTGGACATCGGTGCCTATCGCGACGCGCCTGCCGGTCTTCGCATCTGGTGCGGCGGCACGGTCGAAACATCGGATATCGAAGCGATGTTGCCCTGGCTGGCCTGGGCCTTTGAGGCAGAGATCGCGGCGCAGAGCTAAACAGAATGGCCGAGATCACATTCGATACAGTTTTTGCTCAGGTTACATTCTGGGCGAAGGGCACAGGTCTGACTGTAACAAAAAACACGTCGAAACAGTGTCCAAAACCTGAGGGAATGGTTCGTATCGACTGGTGCCGACTTGGCTCGTTGAAACTGAACTGCTCTCAGGGATCGGTATTCGACATCGGTCTCGACTACTCATGCAAAGAAGGCTGGGAAGACTCGATAGAAGGCGGAGAAGCATTCATGTGTTCATTATTTGAACACATGAATGGAAGCCAGGCTGCCATAGGTTTGCGCGATTATGAGTGGAATGAAAGGCAGCAGGATCTCATCATTCTGAGTGCTGCCCAACTCCCGGCCAAACCTCGGGTAAAGTACAAAGCAAATTCATCAGCGGCACGGGAATTCGAAATTTCGCTGGCGTTAACCAAATCACCAATCGACGACTTCGAGGCGCTTTCTCCTTGGCTCTACGTCGATAAAGTACTCAAATTCTGAAAAGGACCACAGACATGGCCCCTAAAGTACTCGTATCCGACAAACTCAGCGAAACCGCTGTTCAGATATTCCGTGACCGCGGGATCGACGTGGATTTCATGCCCGATCTGGGCAAAGACAAAGACAAGCTGGCCGAGATAATTGGCCAATATGACGGCCTTGCGATCCGATCGGCCACCAAGGTTACGCCGACTATTCTGGACAAGGCAGACAAGTTGAAGGTCATCGGCCGCGCCGGGATTGGCACGGACAATGTCGACAAGGACGCAGCCTCGAAAAAAGGCGTGATCGTGATGAACACGCCGTTTGGCAATATGATCACAACTGCTGAACACGCGATTGCGATGATGTTCGCCGTGGCGCGGCAAATCCCCGAGGCGAGTACCTCGACCCACGCGGGCAAGTGGGAGAAGTCCAAGTTCATGGGGATCGAGCTGACCAATAAAACGCTCGGTGTAATCGGCGCGGGCAATATCGGTGGAATTGTTTGTGAGCGTGCCTTGGGTCTGCGGATGAAAGTGGTCGCCTATGATCCCTATCTGGGTGAAGAAAAAGCCGCCAAAATGGGCGTTGAGAAAGTCGAGCTGGATGAGCTGCTTGCACGCGCTGATTTCATCACTCTGCACGTGCCGCTGACCGACCAAACCCGCAACATTCTGAGCCGCGAGAATCTGGCCAAGACGAAACCCGGCGTGCGTATTGTCAATTGTGCCCGTGGCGGTTTGGTCGATGAAGAAGCGCTGGCCGAGATGCTAAAGTCTGGTCATGTCGCGGGCGCCGCCTTTGACGTGTTCAAAGAGGAACCGGCAAAAGACAACCCGCTGTTTAACCTGCCCAACGTGGTCTGCACCCCTCATCTGGGCGCGGCGACCACCGAAGCTCAGGAAAACGTAGCGCTGCAAGTGGCCGAGCAGATCTCGAACTACCTGTTGACCGGCGCGGTAGAAAACGCGCTGAACATGCCCAGTGTTACGGCTGAAGAGGCCAAGGTCATGGGGCCATGGATCAAACTGGCCGGACATCTGGGCAGCTTTATTGGCCAGATGACGGACGAGCCGATCAAAGCCATTAACATCCTCTATGATGGTGTGGCGGCCGAGATGAACCTTGCGGCGTTGAACTGTTCTGTGGTCGCGGGGATCATGAAAAAGTTCAATCCTGAGGTAAACATGGTCTCGGCACCGGTTGTCGCCAAAGAGCGTGGGATCAAAATCTCAACCACCAATCAGGACAAGTCGGGCGCCTTCGAAGGCTACATCAAAGTCACGGTCGTCACAGACAAGCGGGAACGCTCAATCGGTGGCACTGTGTTCAGCGATGGCAAGCCGCGGTTTATTCAGATCAAAGGGATCAACATCGACGCTGAAGTTGGCGCCCACATGCTGTACACCACGAACGAAGATGTCCCGGGCATTATTGGCACGCTGGGTCAAACCATGGGTGAGCATGGGGTCAACATCGCCAACTTTACTTTGGGTCGATCTGAGGCCGGGGGTGAGGCGATTGCGCTGCTCTATGTTGATGAGCTGGTTCCGGCAGAAGCGCGCGCCAAACTGGCCGAGACCGGCCTCTTCACGCAGATCAAGCCGCTGGAATTTGACGTTGTCTGATCTGCGGCGCTGAACTTGTGACCCAATCGATGCCCGCGCTGAATAATGCGCGGGCATTGGCTTTTTTTAGCGGCCTAATTACGGCAAAAGACCCGTAACCAATTCGAAGAGGCGCCGGTTTGACAACTCCTATCTATGCCGTTGGTGACATCCACGGGCAGCTGGGCATGCTGCAAAACGCGCTGTCCCGGATTGAGGCGGATGGCGGTCCAGATGCACGCGTCGTTTTTCTGGGGGACTACGTGGATCGCGGCCCCAATAGCCGTGAGGTGTTGGACCTGCTGATCGAGGGGCAACAGGCGGGGCGAAACTGGGTCATGGTTAAGGGCAATCACGACCGGATGATGGCCCGGTTTGTGCAAGAATGTGAGATTGCGGACAAGCAGCTGCCGATCGCCTTGAACTGGCTGAACCCGCGTCTGGGTGGTCGTGAAACGCTTGCGTCTTACGGCGTTGAAGTCACGGATAATGATCGCATCTATCAGGTCCATGAACGCGCCTGCGCTGCTGTGCCGCCCGCGCATCTGGACTTTATCAATGCCTTGCCGAACTATCATCAGGAAGGTGAGCTGCTATTTGTCCACGCCGGTATCCGGCCCGGTATCCCTCTGCCGCAACAGTCAGAAGATGATCTGGTCTGGATCCGGCAGGAGTTCTTGATGGAGGCCGGTCCACACCCCTGGCTGATCGTGCATGGCCATACACCCGTGGATGCGGCAGAGCATTACGGGAACCGGATCAATCTGGATGCAGGCGCAGGCTATGGCCGGCCGCTGGCCACTGCGGTGTTCGAAGGCCGCCAGTGTTGGTTACTGACGGAATGCGAGCGAACGCTGTTGACTCCTAGCCCTTTGTAAACAGGTCGCGGTAGTAGTCGCGCAGCACGTTTTTCTGAACCTTGCCCATGGTATTGCGGGGTAACTTGTCCAGCACGATCAGTTCGCGCGGATGTTTGAACCGGGCCAGTTCTGTTTGAATGGTGGCCAGAATGGCTTCTGCGTCAGGTGATTGGCCGGGTTCCGCGACAAGAATGCCCAGAACAGTCTCGCCAAAGTCTGGATGCGGTACGCCGATGACGGCGCTTTCCAAAACACCGGGCTGGTCGTCCAGCACCAGCTCGACCTCTTTGGGATAGATGTTGTACCCGCCCGAGATGATCAGGTCCTTGCCGCGCCCAACAATGTGCACATAGCCATCCGGATCCACGCGGCCCAAATCACCGGTGATGAAGAACCCATCCTCGCGTAGTTCGGCGGCGGTCTTCTCGGGCATTTGCCAATAGCCGTCGAACACGTTGGGACCGCGCACTTCGATGATTCCAATCTCGCCCTGCGGCAGGTTTTCGCCCGTGTCGGGGTCGGTGATCTTCAGTTCTACACCCGGCAGAGGAAACCCGACCGTCCCGGCACGGCGTTCGCCGTCATACGGGTTAGAGGTGTTCATGTTGGTCTCGGTCATGCCATAGCGTTCCAGGATGCGGTGACCGGTGCGCGCCTGAAACCGTTCGTGGGTTTCCGCCAGCAAGGGGGCCGAGCCTGAAATGAACAGCCGCATATGTCGCGTCAGGTCACCGGTGAACCGATCATCGTCCAGTAGGCGGGTGTAGAAGGTTGGAACTCCCATCATGGATGTCGCCCTGGGCATCAGGCTCAGGATGTCATCCAGATCGAATTTCGGCAGAAAGATCATCGACCCGCCCGAAGCCAAGATGACATTTGTCGCCACAAACAGCCCGTGAGTGTGAAAGATCGGCAACGCGTGTAGCAGGACGTCTTCAGGTGTGAACCGCCATTCACGCACCAGCGTTTCCGCGTTGGACAACAGGTTGGCTTGCGTCAGCATTGCACCCTTGGAACGTCCTGTGGTGCCGGATGTGTAAAGGAAAGCGGCCAGATCACTTTCGGACCTTTTGACCGGTTCAAAGGCAGGTAGCATTCCCAACGCGCGACGCATCAGGCTGCCGGTTCCATCTGCGTTCAGCGTGACCAACTGCGCATTTTGTGCCTGCGCGATGGGCCTAAGCCCGGCTTCGTTGGCCTGATCGCAGACAACCAGAGACGCTTCGCTATTTTCGATAAAGTAGCTCAGCTCAGCGGTCGTGTAGGCAGTGTTCAAAGGCAGAAAGATCAAACCCGTCTGAGCGCAAGCCGCATAAAGCGCCAGTGCTTCGGGGGATTTTTCCACCTGAATGGCCACGCGGTCGCCGGGCTCCAACTCCAGTCCAGTCAGCGCGTTGGCAATTCGAGAGGACATATCGAGGAATTCGGCGTGGGTGACGACTCGACCATCTGGTAGATGCAGGAATGGCGTGGTCTTGCCAGCGTGGCGCCCGAACAAGCGATCATACAGCGGGTTACCCATCCCAATTCTCCTTTAGTCCTAATCCTGCTGAACCTGTCTTGGATTTGCTGGACGGTAAAGCCCTGAAATCGATGAAAACCGGGCGTTTTTGGCTGTTTTGCCCCATCCGCCTCTGGCGAAAATGCTGCACCTGCGATATGCGCATGTCAGACTGTCGGAGACTGAAAATGCTCGTTGCCACCCTGCTGACCAACCCTGCGGCGCCCTCGCTTGATGGCACTCTGGTCGAGTCGTTGCGAAATGCATGGGGAGGGGGGGATGTCGTTTGGTTGAACTCTGATGAGGCGGCCGAGTTTCCGGTGGTGGAGATGCCAGACAACCGCTGGGATGTCTGGGCGGATCTGCAGGGTATGGGCGTCGACTTGATACTGCAGCCGATTGAAGGGCGTCGTAAAAAAATGCTTTTGGCGGATATGGACAGCACCATGATCCAACAGGAATGCATCGACGAACTGGCCGATGAAGCTGGGGTTGGCGAACGCGTCAAAGACATCACGGCGCGTGCGATGAACGGTGAATTGGATTTTGATGGTGCCTTGCTTGAACGGGTTGGTCTGTTGAAAGGCCTGGATGAGGCGGTGATCGATCAGGTGCTAAACACGCGGATCACCCTGATGCCCGGTGGCCGCGAACTGGTTGCAACGATGCGCGCGGCCGGTGGCTACGCGGCGCTGGTCTCGGGTGGGTTTACCGCGTTCACAGCTCGGGTGGCTGAACGGTTGGGGTTCGATGAAAACCGAGCCAACACTTTGCTATCTGAAAATGGGCACCTGACCGGCGATGTGAAACGTCCGATTCTTGGACGTCAGGCCAAAGTCGAATCCCTGGAACGCATCACTGCGCGATTGGGTATTGCAGAAGCTGATGTAATTGCCGTGGGCGATGGGGCTAACGATTTGGGCATGCTGGGCCGCGCTGGGACGGGTGTTGCGCTGCATGCCAAGCCTGCGGTTGCAGAGCAATGCGACATTCGGATCAACCATGGCGATTTGTCTGCACTGTTGTACGTACAAGGCTATGCCCGACCGGATTTTGTCAGCGCCTGATACAGCGTACTTTCTTTTATTTAACACGTGTGTTAATAAGTGGTTATGAGCACACTTCTGACCGCCTTTTCGGCACTATCTGATGCCACAAGATTCTCGATTGTCGAACAGCTGATGGAGAACGGAGAGTTGCCCGTCGGCGACCTGATTGACGGCAAGGGCATGTCCGGCGCAGCCATTTCGCGCCATCTGAAAGTTCTGCGAGAGGCCGGGTTGGTCCAGCAGCGGGTGCACGGGACGCGGCGCATGTATTCGATCCAGCCCGATGGTCTGCGTGCGATTGCGGAATGGACGATCTCGAAACGGCAGTTTTGGGAAGGTAGTCTCGACCGTTTGGGTGATATTCTGGAGGGGGAGAACTCATGGCCGACCTGAAACTGGAGCGGGATTTCCCTGTCAGCCCCGAAACCCTGTTCGATTGGATCAGCAATGGACCAAAACTGCTGCAATGGTGGGGGCCTGAAGGGGTGCATGTAACGAAACATGATCTGGATTTTTCACGCCTTGGGCCGTGGTACTCGGTTATGGAAAACGGTGAAGGTCAAAGGTTCAAAGTCTCAGGCCATGTCACACATGTCGATCCACCAAACTCGGTGGGGTTTACCTGGGCCTGGCACGATGATCAGGACCAGCGCGGCGCTGAAAGCCACGTCACTTTTTACGTCGCCGCATCGCAAACTGGGTCGCGTTTGGTCTTGGACCACCGCGAATTGGCAGATGCCGATATTGCAGGGAACCACGAACAAGGCTGGACATCGTCGTTGCGCAAACTCGAAGCGCGCTGCAAATAGTTTTTAACAAGGAGAAATGGAATGCCCCAATATCTGTTTGTCTATCACGGTGGTACGACTCCAAGCGACCCCGCCGAAGTCGAAGCAACCATGGCCGCCTGGGGCGCATGGTTTCAGGGTATGGGGGATGCGCTGGACATTCCCGGCAATCCGGTTGGTCAATCCCACACAGTCAGCAGCAGCGGTGTTGCGGATAATGGTGGCGCCAACCCGGCCTCGGGCTTTACCGTGATCAAAGCCGATAGCATCGACGCCGCGACCGAGATGGCCAAGGGATGTCCGATGGTCGTGAACGGATCGGGTTCGGTCGAGGTCGCCGAGGTGCATGAAATCGAGATGTGACAGCCCTAGCCGGGGAAACCCGGCGCAGGTCTGATCACGCCGCATTCCAGCCCGCGACGGCTGTACTGCGTTGCGTTCATGAATTTGCGGGCGGCCGGGTGATCGGCGTCCAACACCCCAAGGCTGACCAGAATGGCGGCGATGGCGCATTCACTGGCGCGGGTTGCACCATCGGCGATTTTCAGTGCAACGCCCATCCGTTTTTCCGGGATGATTGCGACAAAAACGGCTTCAGCACCTGTCTTGATGGCGGCCCGGCCAGCCATTGCGCGCATCAATTCAGTACAGGCGCGGGTTTCCCCTGCGACCAGTTCAGGGTGTTTGATCATCGCGGCCGTCAACTGCTGAGCTGCATCGCTGGCGCGATCAGATCTGTCAGCGGAGGATGTGAACCACGCCATCGACCGTGCTAACCCGGCCAGCGAGGTTGCAAAATTCGGGGCAGAACAGCCGTCGATACCATAGGCTGGGCTGGTCTCGCCTGTGGTTTCTTCCACCGCAGACAGGCAGGCCTGCTGCACGGGGTGGTCGATCTCCAGGTATTCGGGTCCGGCCCCCATATGCTGGGCCACGGTCAGAAATCCGCAATGTTTGCCGGAACAATTGTTGTGGATCTGGCAAGGCGTGTCATCAGCCAGGATCAGCCCATCCCGCGCTGCCATATCGGCTGGCTCTTGTGGTCCGCAGCGCAGGTCGGGCTCTGCCAGACCTAAATGATCCAGCCATGCGGATACACGCTCGGTGTGAATCGCGGCCCCATTGTGCGAAGCACAGGCCAATGCTAGATGCTCAGTGTTCAGCCCATATTTCGCAGCCGCGCCTGACGTAATCAGTGGCAAAGCTTGAATCATCTTGGCCGAAGATCGCGGGTAGATGACTGCGCTGGGATCACCCCAACTGCGCACGATTTGTCCGGTATCATCGCAGATCACTGCGTGGCCCAGATGCAGGCTCTCTAACAGCGGTCCACGCCACAATTCTGTCATTGGTACGGGCTGCGTCATCTGGACCTCCGGTTTTATGCGCAAAAAACTGCCAATCGCCCTTTCGCCTGTGGCGAAACCTGCGTTAGTGTGTGTATGTCGGCAATCATCGGGATGCGCAACGTTACAGACGAACCGGCAGGGTTTGCAGCCTTTTCCGATGGATAAGAGGTATGGGTCGAGCTAGGAGGCTGGACAATGGGATCAATGCTCGTCCGCGTGATCGCGGGCCTGTGTGTGGCGGGATTGGCCACAACTGCAATCGCTCAGCAGGCGACAAGCACAAACCGGGTTGCGGCAAAAACCGATTGGAGCGTTTTTGTTGAAGATGATCCCACCGAATGCTGGAGCGTTTCTGCGCCTAAGGAAACCGTGAACACCAAGGGGGGTCGTGTTGTGTCCGTGCGGCGCAGCGACATCCTGTTGTTTGTGTTCTACCGTCCCAATGCCGAGGTCAAAGGCCAGGTCACGTTCACTGGCGGCTATCCGTTTGCAGCTGGGTCGACAGTGAACCTGACAGTCGACGGCAGTGAGTTCGAGCTGTTTACCGAAGGCGAGTGGGCTTGGCCGGCGACAGCCGCGGATGATGCTAAGATCGTCACCGCGATGAAGCGCGGCACCGAGGCCGTGTTAACGGCACGGTCTGAACGCGGGACGCAGACCAAAGATACGTTTTCGCTGTTGGGTTTTACGGCTGCAATTGAAGATGCTGAAAAGCGCTGCACAAACTAAACTTGGTTTGTGTAGCTTCTGAGCCTCGTCTTTCTCGCGAGGCTTTTTTTATTCAGATATCCACGGATGTAGTAGCGACCTCTTACGCGACGTCCGATTCTCGATTTGATCCGGATCAATGTGAAGCTCTTTTATTTCTGAACTAACTGGTTCAGACACAAACAGGAGCTGCCCGATGCTTAAAAAATCTTTTGTCATATTGCTGATGTTATCCGCGCCTTTGCTGAGCGCGTGTGAGAATACCGGTGAGACGTACCCCGTTAGTGGTGAACAATGCGGTCCGGAAGATCCGGTGAAAACCCTGGACGCGGCCGATTGTAACGTACCGCCCGCAGGGATTTGATACGTAGCCCCGTTCCGATTGTGTGACGGGTTTCGAAAAAGCGCTTTCGGCCGCAGGGGAGCCACCTTTGCGGCCGAGCTTCGTTTAGCTGCACGACAGTTATTGTGCTAAGCTGCTGCGAAAAGTGAATTCTAAGGGAGTATCGGACCATGCGCTGGGCTATTTTCGCCATGTTCCTTCCAAGCGTCGTAGTGGCGGACCCGGCAATGGAATGTTCCGATGCGAGTTCGCAGGTCGAGGTCGGCGCTTGCGTTACTGAAATGGAAGGGCGCGTGAATGGCGCGCTGGAAGAAAGCTATTCTTTCGCTATTGCCGCAGCGAAGGAACTCGATGACGTGACTGGGCGGGTCGCGGCGTTACCTGCGTTGGAAGCCGCGCAAAACGCTTGGGCCGCGTTCAGGGATGCGCAATGCGAGGCGGTTGGTACCTCATTCGGTGGCGGATCTGGCACGGGAATTGCGATTACGTCTTGCAGGATCGATTTGGGCCGTGCCCGCGTGGAAGAATTGCTGCATTTCGCAAATTGATCGGTACGAATTCTTTTGATCTTTGCGCGCAGTCCTATATAGAGGCGCATCCCAAGCCCGAAGCCCTGAGATTCAATCATGTCAGCCAAAGCGCCGATCACCCAAGACGTCATGACCATCCCCCGCAAACTGCCGGAGGGAAAGGTCAATCTTGTCGGCTTGACGCGTGACCGGCTGCGCGATGTTCTGATCGAACATGGCACGCATGAAAAACAGGCCAAGATGCGAACGGGGCAAATCTGGCAATGGATCTATCAATGGGGTGTGCGTGACTTCGCAGAGATGACCAACCTGGCCAAAGCTTATCGCGCGCAACTGGCCGAAAACTTTGTCATCGAAACCCCCGAAGTTGTGACGCGTCAGGTGTCTGAAGATGGCACGCGCAAATACCTGGTCCGCATCGCGGGCGGGCATGAAGTCGAAGTGGTCTACATCCCAGAAGAAGATCGCGGCACGCTGTGTATCTCGTCACAGGTTGGGTGCACGTTAACCTGTTCGTTCTGCCACACCGGCACCCAGAAACTGGTGCGCAACCTGACAGCGGCTGAGATCGTCGGTCAGGTGATGATGGCGCGCGACGATCTGGACGAATGGCCAACGCCCGGCGCGCCCAAGGACGAAACCCGCCTGCTGTCGAACATCGTTCTGATGGGTATGGGCGAGCCGCTTTATAATTTCGAGAATGTTCGCGATGCGATGAAGATTGCCATGGACCCCGAAGGGATTTCCCTGTCGCGGCGCCGCATCACCCTGTCGACCTCGGGTGTTGTGCCCGAGATTGCGCGCACGGCCGAAGAAATCGGCTGTCTGCTGGCGATCTCGTTCCATGCTACCACCGACGACACCCGCGATTTTCTGGTGCCGATCAACAAACGCTGGAACATCGAAGAACTACTGCAGGCGCTGGCTAGCTATCCCAAAGTCTCGAACTCTGAGCGGATCACGTTTGAATACGTGATGCTGGATGGCGTGAATGACAGTGACGAGGATGCCCATCGCCTGATCGATCATATCAAGCGTCACAAAATCCCAGCCAAGATCAATCTGATCCCGTTCAATGAATGGCCCGGCGCGCCGTACAAGCGTAGCTCGAACAACCGTATTCGCGCTTTTGCGAACATTATCTATCAGGCGGGCTATGCCTCGCCCATCCGCAAGACGCGGGGTGAGGATATCATGGCCGCCTGTGGCCAGCTGAAATCTGCGACCGAACGCGCGCGTAAATCGCGCAAACAGATCGAGGCCGAGGCGGGATTGAAGGGTTAGTCCCGACCGCATCTCAACGCAACGTTTCAGATCAGATCTGATACATTTTAGGTAAACAAAACCCGGTTTGGCGTCTCAAATCTGCGCACAAAGCGGTGAGCGTGTCATGGCGAAATTGGCAACTCGCCTGATGATTGCTATTATTTCCCTTGCCAATCTACATGGCAAAACGGCGAACTGGTTTTCAGGTGGGCCACTATTATGATCATAAATTTTAAACAAAATTTCCAAAAAACAACGATAGCATTTGCCTTGCTTCTGGCTTTTACCAGTACGGCGATGGCCGACGAACAAGATGCGCATTTGGCGATCGAGAACCCAGCCGAACTGAGCAAGGAAGAGGCCGAGGCGTTCTACAGGTCTTTGACCCGCCGCATGGCCCGGGGCTATGCGGCCGCCCGAATGGATCTGATCCGAAACTATCAAAACTGGCCATTGTTCAACGACGCACCCTACATCTCAGCCACTCATGGGCAGCGCTACGTTAACAGCTATGCCAACCGGATGGCGCACAATTATGGCACCCTGCAGGAAGGCGAAGCCCTGCCCATTGGCTCCGTTCTGGCCAAAGACAGTATGACCGTCACCGATGAAGGCAATGTGCACCCCGGCGCCATGTTTGTGATGGAAAAGCTGCCCGAAGGCACCAGCCCTGATACAGCTGACTGGCGGTACATTATGGTCTTACCGGACGGGTCGGTGTTCGGCGATACCACGGGTGATCGGTCTGCAGCTGTTGCCTATTGCCACGATTGCCATGAACAAGTCGCGGATCGCGATTACACGTTCTTTGTGCCGGAAGAGTACAGGGTGGCCAACTAATTTCGGCGGAAGCGCGCAGTGCCGATCACCTCGATCAAGGTGTTGCGAACAGCGTCAGGCTGGGCTTCGACCGCGCTCAGCACTTCCCGAAGTTCTGCCCGCAGACAATGCATCTGATCGATCAGAGAAATCATCATCGACAGCGCATCGGCTTCCATGTCGTATTGTTCATGCAACTCGCACGCCAGCTCAAGCCGTGCGACATCGATGCTCTGATACACCCAACCCTGTTCCGATTGCTCGGGGATCACGATTTCCGCGGCCAGATACTCTGATAAACGGTCTGAGGTGAGGCGGGTTATGGTGGAGATCAGTTCCTCTTCGGTCAGCGTACGGGTCATGACGGCATTCCTTTTCGCGGATCATAGCGGTGCGTTTCGCGCCAGCTCTCCATGAAGGTCTTCAGATCATCGTCAATTTTGTCGGGCACCGAGACAGTCAGCTCGATCAACTGATCCCCTCTGTCGGACGATCCACGTTTCTTGACACCTTTTCCCCGCAGTCGCAGGGTTTTGCCGCTGCTGGTTCCGGCTGGAACGTTGACATTGACGCCGCCATCAATTGTTGGGGCGGGGACTTTGCCACCCAGAACGGCCTCATCAATTGTGATGGGTAGCGTGATGTGGATGTCATCGCCCTGACGGTCAAACACCGGATGATCAGCAACCGATACCGACACCAGGGCATCACCCGCTGGGCCATCGCCATAGCCAGGCGCGCCTTTACCGCGCAAGCGGATGGTCTGTCCATTGGTGATGCCAGCTGGAATCTTGACCTCGATCCGATCGCCGTCGGGCAGGGTCAACTTTTGGCTGGCGCCAAAAACTGCATCCAGAAAACTGATCTGAAGCGAATAGTTTAGGTTGTGGCCCGGGGCGTGAAACTGATGGGTGCGCTGCTGGCCATGCTGCCCACGTCCGCGCATGAACTCGGCAAAGATGTCGGACATGTCGTCGGGTTCGCCATAAGCCGCGCCCGAGCGATAAGGGTTTCCAGCGGCTTCAGCGTAGTCGCGATAGTACTGTTGCTGTGGACGTTCCTGACCCGAGGCGTCAATCTCTCCATTGTCGTACCGTGTGCGGGTTTCGGGATCTTTCAACAGATCATATGCCGCTGCGGCGGCTTTGAACTTTGCTTCTGCCTTGGCATCACCGGGCTTGAGATCCGGGTGACATTCCTTGGCGATACGCCGATAGGCTTTCTTGATATCGGCTGCGCTTGCATCCTTCTGGACACCGAGGACCGTGTAAGGATCGTCGCTCATCTCACTCTCGCTGGTGTGGTCAGGTCTGATCTTGATGAAAGTGTTTTATCACGTGATTTCAACAGGTCAAAATGAAGAAGGGCACAAGCAGCCTCGTAAATTTTCGCAACTCTGTTAGAATTTACGTGTTTCGAATTATTTATTGATGGAGGCCGACCCATGTCACGCAGAATTAAGTCCGCTTTGGCCTTGCTGGCCGGGAACGCCATTGGTTTATTGTTGGCGACCCTGCTTTTGGCCGGGTTTGCGATCCGGCCGCTGTCATTCATCGTTGTGGTGATTGTCTTCACCTTGGTTCAGCTTGTGGCCGAGCCTTTGATCCTGAAGCTGGGCGAAAAGAAAGCGCCAGCACTGAAAGGCGGGATCGCTTTGATCGTTACGTTCGTTGGGCTTTTGGTGACGGATTTGATCACGGCAGGCCTGACGGTTGGTGGCATTTCAAACCTTTTGGCTGCCACTTTGCTGGTCTGGCTGGGAGCGCTGATCGCCAGCGTCGTTCTGCCGATCTATGTCTTCAAAGAACTGCGCGACCCTAAGCACTGATTATAGCGCATTCAGGCTGGCCTCGATCGCCTGCCAAAGCTCCTCAACAGGTTCACAGCCGACAGACAGGCGAATAAAGGCCGGATCGACATCGTCCCCCCACCGGGCGCGGCGTTCTGCGGAACTGTGAACGCCTCCAAAGGAAGTAGCAGGTCGCAAAAGGAGGCACGCGTTGATGAACTGTTCGGCTTTTGCTTCGTCTTTCAATGTGATCGACAGTAAAAATCCGAACCGGGCCGTTTGCGCCTGCGCAAGGGGATGAGATGGGTCGTCCGGCAGGCCCGGATAGCGGACTTGTTGCACAGCCTTGTGCGCCGTGAAACGCTCGGCCAGAACCTGAGCAGACGTACACATCCGGTCAAATCGAACGTCCAGCGTTTCCAACCCGCGATGTAAAAGCCACGCTTCATGTGGGCCCGGAATCGCGCCGGACACACGTCGCCACTCTTCGATCCGTTCCATGATCGGTGCGCTACGACTGGCGACATGACCCATAAGAAGATCCGAATGCCCCCCCATTGCCTTGGTGTCGGAGGACACAACAATGTCGATCCCGAGATCCAGCGGGCGCTGACCCAAAGGCGTCAGTGTTGTGTTATCGGCAATCGTAATGCCGCCAGCCGCACGGACGTCCCGTGCGACAGAAGCAAGGTCAATCGTCTCGAGACCCGGGTTCGAGGGGCTTTCGACAAACACCACATCGAAGCCATCAAACCCACCATCAGCGAAGGCTAAGGTGGGGCGCTCTTCGACCGCAACCCCGAGGTTGGATAAGAATCTGTCGGCCAGCAGCCGCGTAACGTAGTAGCCATCCGACGGGATCAGAATTCGCGATCCGGCTTTGACAGTTGCAAACAAAGCTGCCGAAATCGCTGCCATACCAGATGGGAAAGTCAGACAGGGTGCGTTTTCCAGATGCGACAGCACATGCTCTAAGTGGAGCCATGTTGGGTTGTCGACACGCCCGTAAGCCGCGTGCCCGTCCGGCGTGCCGGGCAGGTGAAACATGCTGCTTTGGGTCAACGGCAATGCCACCGGATCGCCTTTGGCTAGGGCGTTTCCGCGCAAATGAAGCATTTCGCCCGGTTTTAGGGGAGGTTTCATAATGTCAGCGCCCCGGAATCTCATCCCGAGGCGGGGCAGGTTCCCAGTTCTCGATGATGTCAACTGCTTGCTGCGCCGTGTCGACAAAACGGAAAAGGTTCAGATCTTCATCTGAAATCGTGCCGGCATCGGCCAGTGCTTCCCAATTGATCACCTTCTCCCAGAACTCTCGCCCGAACAGCAGGAATGGAACACGTTCCATGCGACCGGTCTGAATCAGGGTCAGGGATTCGAACAGTTCATCCATCGTGCCGAACCCGCCCGGGAAAATCGTAATTGCGCGGGCGCGCATCAGGAAATGCATCTTGCGGATGGCGAAATAGTGAAAGTTGAAGCTGAGTTCGGGTGTCACATATAGGTTCGGTGCCTGCTCGTGCGGCAGCACAATGTTCAGACCGATCGAGCAACCGCCTGCATCCTGCGCGCCACGGTTTCCCGCCTCCATCACACCGGGACCACCGCCGGTGACAATCACGTTTTCGTGGCCGCCACTTTGGTGCGATTTCTCTGTCATCAACCGGGCGAACTCGCGCGCCTCATCATAATATTGCGACAAACCAGCGAGTGTTTCGGTCCGCGCGGTGTGCTTCCGCGCAGGCTCAGGGATACGCGCGCCCCCGAACATCACGATGGTCGAGGTGATCTCACGCTCGGTCATGATCATTTCGGGTTTCAGCAACTCCAATTGCAGGCGCACAGGGCGTAGTTCATCCCGACACATGAAATCTTCGTCGGCGAACGCAAGACGATAGGCCGAGGAACGTGTCTGTGGCGTGTCCGGCACCTCGCTCGCGGTCGAGCGGTCGGTTTGTGCATCGCGAAAGGGGCTGAGGCGGTCTTCTCTCATTGCTGGGGGTTCCCTGCTTGCGTGTTTTTCAAACAGCTATAGGGTTCCCGGGCAGAGTGCCAGTCACGGAAAGACAAGAATGAATTGGAAGTCGGAAATTAAGGCAGCGGGCGATCGCATTGCTGGATACGCGCAGGTCACACCTGTCATGAAAAGCGACATCCCCGGATACCCGATCGAAATGAAGCTGGAACACTTGCAGCACACCGGCAGCTTCAAAGCGCGTGGGGCTTTCAACACGTTGCTCAGTTCTGATGTGCCAAGCGCAGGTGTGGTGGCCGCGTCGGGCGGCAATCATGGCGCAGCGGCAGCCTACGCCGCCCGCGCCTTGGGATATCCGGCGAAAATTTTCGTGCCAGAGCTGGCAGGCCCATCCAAAATTGCGCTGATTGAACAGACTGGCGCGGACCTGAGCGTGGTGTCTGGCGAGTATGCCAACGCTCTGACAACGGCGCGCGCGCATGAAAAAGAAACCGGAGCCATGCAGATCCACGCCTATGACGCACCAGCAACAGTGGCTGGGCAAGGCACCTGTTTTGCAGAATGGGACGCGCAGGGTTTACGGGCCGATACAGTCCTGATCGCGGTTGGCGGCGGCGGCCTGATTGCCGGGGCACTGGCCTGGTTTCAGGGTGCGCGCAAAGTGGTCGCGGTCGAACCCGAAACCTCATGCGCTTTGAATGCCGCGCTAATGGCCAACAAGCCGGTGGATGTTACCGTCTCTGGCATTGCGGCCAACGCGCTGGGCGCCCGCCAGATCGGGCAGATCTGCTTCGGGCTGGCGCGGGATGTAACCTCGGTGCTTGTGCCGGACGCCGCGATTTCCAAGGCCCAAAAGGCATTGTGGCAATCCCATCGGCTTCTGGTCGAACCGGCCGGGGCGACCGCGCTGGCCGCTTTGACGTCGGGGCGGTATCAGCCGGAGCCGGGTGAACGGGTGGCGGTTTTGATCTGTGGCGGGAATGTTGCTCCGGATCCGTTTGCGTCTTAGTCAGACCGTCTTGTGAAACTCAGGTTTCTGCCATGGTTCGCGGATTGATCGGGCGCTGACGCAATTTGGTTCACCTACGTCGCATTGCGCCATGGGCCATGCTTGCGTATAGGCCAGACCAACGTGAACAGATTCTGCAGGGAGTACCCCCATGTCCAACGCACAATTGGAAGCCGCGATTGAAGCCGCCTGGGAGGCACGTGACACGATCACCCCAGCCACCACAGGTGAGCAGCGCGAGGCGATCGAGGACACTCTGAACGCGCTGGACAGTGGCGCATTGCGTGTGGCCGAAAAGCAAAGTGATGGCAGCTGGCATGTGAACCAGTGGGCCAAGAAGGCGGTTTTACTGGGCTTCCGCATCAAGGACATGGAAGTCCAAACTGGCGGTCCGCAGGACGGTGGTTGGTGGGATAAGGTGGACAGCAAGTTCGCCGGTTGGGGTGAAAACCAATGGCGCGCTGCCGGTTTCCGGGCCGTGCCGAACTGCATTGTCCGTAAATCCGCGTATGTGGCGCCGGGCGTCGTTCTGATGCCGTCCTTCGTTAATCTGGGCGCCTATGTCGACGAAGGCACCATGGTCGACACCTGGGCAACCGTCGGGTCCTGTGCGCAGATCGGCAAAAACGTACACCTGTCGGGCGGTGTCGGCATTGGCGGTGTGCTAGAGCCGATGCAGGCAGGCCCAACCATTATCGAGGACAACTGCTTTATTGGCGCACGTTCCGAAGTTGTCGAAGGCTGCATCGTCCGCGAAGGCTCGGTTCTGGGGATGGGCGTCTACATTGGCCAATCCACAAAGATCGTGGATCGCGAAACCGGCGAGGTTACATACGGTGAAGTGCCGCCTTACTCGGTTGTTGTGTCGGGGTCGATGCCATCCAAGAACAACATCAGCCTGTATTGCGCTGTCATCGTGAAGCGGGTCGACGAAAAGACCCGTTCAAAAACTGGCATCAACGAGCTGTTGCGCGACTGATCCGATCACAGTGTCTCGGAATTGAAGCAGGTCGCCGCGGCAGTCGCTGCGACCTTTTTTCTGCGACGCCAAAGTGCAAAGCTTAACAGAGTCTAAGTAGAAACTACCCATTCTTTGTCTGCAGTGCAGGCCAAACCTGCCACTACTTTAGATCAGATCGATGTCTGCAGTTGTGTTTAGCCGGTGCTCCCCACAGAACACCTCTTCGTCTTCTTTTCCAGATGGGCTATCTCCCTTCTCTGTGAGTTCAGGAAGAAACCGATGGTCGAGCGCAAAACTGGAGACAAGCTGAGTGACATCCGTCGCGCAACCATAGCGGAGGTCTTGGAATGTGTGTCTTCGGCTGCTTCCGTGATCGCTGTTGCCAAACGCGCAGGGCTGGCTGTCGGAACTGTGTACCGCTACTATGAGAACAAGGAACAGCTCCTTCGTGCCGTCTATCTTGCGGTCAAAACGGAGCTCCACAATGCAATGATGACCGCTGCGGCAGAGGCATCAGGATCTAAGGCAAAAATTCGATCCATGTGGTTCGCTGTGCTGGCGCGCCATAAAGGCTTGATCTAACGTAAAATGAGCAATCAGTCATTTTAGAAACTATCAATAGGTCTGCCATGCGTCGCTCGTCCATCCTTCTTTCGGCCACCATTCTAGCAACTTTCGCCACTCAGGGGGTCGCTCAGATGACGGAAGATGAGATTCGCCGGGGTTTTCAGGAACATGCGGCACTGGCCCAATACTACCGATGGTATCAGTTCTACGAGCGTGTCGAGGGCGGCGTGTCGAACGCCATCGATATTCTCGCCGAAGATGTGGTCGTCACATCTGGTTTGGGGACAGCCAGAGGTCATGACGAATATGCGGCACGTGTGTCACAACTCCCGGATACTTGGAACAATGCGCATCACGTGCAGTCGGTCGCTATCGAGCATGGTGATGAGGGGGCTATGACGCTCAACGCTCAGATCACTTACCAGAATCGGGGCATGTTACCGGACGGTGCGGTGCGGCAGGCTGATCTAAGTTACACCGTCGAAATGGTGCCTGGGGAAACGGTCTTACCGCTACTGTCCAACGTTCTGATTGAGCAGGATGCTGAAACCGAAGCTGAAGACTTCAAGGATGCTTACCCCACTAACCGGATGCGGAGTCTTGTGCATTACTGGCTTGCGCTTATCGAAGATCCATCACGCAATGCGGAGCCGGTGCGCGAAATCCTCGCTGATGATTTCTCATTGAACTTTTCGAGCGGCGCGATCACCGACTTTGACGGCGTTGCTGCGTGGCTGGCAGGACCAGGCTCCCAGGTGGTCGCGAGCACCCATCTCATCAGCAACTTCCAAGCTGAAGAAACAGCTTCCAACACCTATTCGGTGACGATGGATTTCGACTGGTCAGGCATCCTTCCTAATGAAACGGTTTTGGTCGCTAAAACTCAACACAGTTGGGTGGTCACAAACGATCCAACCGAGCGGTTCGCATGCATTCAATCCGTCGATGTCGAGGTACTTGAAGCTTTCCGCCCTCGGGAAAACTAGTGTCTTAGAATCGACCGTCGGACCAGGTTGCGGTGGAGGTTGCTGAACAGATTGCTGCTGGTAGTGGCATTGCAGTGAGCCTTTCCCCGTATTTACGGGCACTCAGGAAAGCACGGATTCCATTCGCAACGATATCAGGAACCTCGATTTGCCGAACACGGCCAGCATTCTCTATCGTGATCAGTTCTGAATTCGAATTCTTCGTCGGTTTCGATGTCTTTTCCGAATCCAGTTTAGGTGGCATGATCGTTAAGCTTGAGCGTGGCCGCATTCAGCAGAACGAGCTTTTTGACATCGTCGGAGTATTTGATCGCGTAGGCGGAAGACGTGTGGCCGCCCATGGAAATCCCGACAAGGTGGAACTCATCCATATCAATTGCGCAGGAACGCAGGCAGGACAGACGAGTGCCTATCTATGGAGTAGTCCCGGCTCGGATTCCGCGTTCCCGCCGTGTCCGGCGAGGTCCGTTAGAACGAGATGATAGCGCCCGGAAAATATCCCGCCAGACTGAAGGAAACTGTTCTTGTCGCCATCCAATCGGTGGACTAGCACGAGGGTTTCCTTGTCCGATGAGTTTACGCTTTCGAAATAGTTAACCTCGTAGCTGTTCAGAATGAATGATCATTCATTAAACAGGCCGAGGAGAGCGAGACCACCCAAGGCCGATCGAGCCGCCAATAACAATCAGAAATTGTGCTACCAAGTGACCGAGAAGGCCAAAATCGAAGTAGATCAGTCACGAGTTGGACGGCAGCATACTTTAGAGCAGACGCGGCGCAGCTTTCTCGCGTTCATCAGACTCAAGCGCAAGAATGTCGGCGGCGGGTAGCTGAGAAAGCTGGACGCGCTCCTCGACCGGAATGAGCCCTCTCATCTGTAAATCAAGGTATCGCAGGCAGCACACGCGCAAGAAGGATGTGAAGTTACCAACGTCATGCCCGGCATCCAGGCTTTCATTGTAGAGACGATGCAGCAATTGCGGAACGCTGAGATCATCTCGCTCGCCAATCGTTTCCAGCGTCCGCCAGAAGAGTTCTTCCATGCGGACACTTGTGACCATCCCATCCATACGGAACGAGCGGGTATGAGACGCCCAAAGTGCCGGATCAGCATCGATAAAGAGTTGGCACATTTCGACGTCTCCTATTAGGCAGCGCGGCCGATCCGGCTTTTGACATCAGCTGCAAAGTCTTCATAACGGCGCAGAGATTTGACCTCGACCTGCACATGATGACCCATCTTCTGCATGATAGGCAAATCGAACAGAATGCGGTCGAGGACATCGGGGTTCTCAACTTCAACGATAGCGACAACTTTGCGCTCCCCGACTACTTTCCAAAGGTCTTTGACAACGCCCGCATCTTTTGCGCCAAGAGCTGCCTCAGCTTCCTCCTCCCAGACGCCAAGCAGGCCTTGTTGCGCCATCGTTGAATCGTACTCAACAGTAAATTCGAGCTTATAAAGCATGGTTTCCTCCCTTTATGCTTCTGTGGTCTTAGGCAAAGCGACCACCCTTCTCGATGACCTCGATCTGATAACCGTCGGGATCGTTCACAAAAAAGAAACGCGCGACACGATCTCCACCGGGACAAAAGTCGACGATGTCTTTTGGTGTTGCTCCGGCGGTTTCAGTCTTGGCCCTGGCGGCCTCAAGATCATCAACAACGATTGCCAGATGACCGTATCCATCCCCAATGTCGTAAGGTGTGTCGCGCTCTTTGTTGACGGTCAGTTCGATTTCGAAGTTGGCAGTGGGCAACGCCATGTAGATCAACGTGAACTTCTCAAAGTCCAGGCGGTCGACAATCTCTAAATCGAAGGCCCTCTGATAGAACGAGACGGATGTATCCTCGTTGATCACGCGGATCATGGAATGCGCAAGTTTGGTCATGGCTCCTCCTATCGAATGCTCCTAGCATTTGTTTACGAGGAGGTGGTATTAGGGGGCTACTACTTGCGGAATTTCTAGATTGGCGAAACGGACTTTCGTAGCAGCGTTTTTCCGTGCAGGCGAGTTGTCGTCGTTTTGTATTCGCTGCTGAAGTTTGTGGTCTGTGTAAGTCAGAAAGAACGCTTAGCTTAATGGCGGACTATAGAAATCCTGTTCGGCCTTTGTTTCCAGAAAACTCAAATTTGGGATTAGAGGTCTTGGGATGGACGGCAAAAACCGTCTGTGATCCTATGCGGTCGCAAATAATGGGCAGTCAATGCGTTCAATGCCGTACATTGTTGGTTTTTTTGGGGCCGCTGTCGCCAGCCTTGGCCTCTATCTGATGTCCTATCAATATTTCCTTTCAGAAGAACACTCCAAGGTTCTGGGGCGGCTGTCTCTGTACAAAAGCTCGGTAAAGGCCGAGTTGGAGCGGTTTTCCCACCTCACATATGTGCTGTCAAAAGACCCCTTTGTCATCGGAACAGCCGAAGGAGACGGCACAGGAACGTTGAACCGGCGCCTCGAGGATTTCGCGGCGCAGGCAGGTCTGGATGCGATTTACCTAATGGATAAAAACGGTATCACCATTTCCGCATCGAATTACCGCGATGTCGGAAGCTTTGTGGGTCAAAACTACGCCTTCCGCCCGTACTTTCAGAACGCACTCTCGGGTGAGCAAGGGCAGTTTTATGCAATTGGAGCGACAACCGGTCTGCCGGGATACTTTATTGCCAATGTGGTACTCAACGACGCGGCCGCACCGACCGGTGTCATTGCGATCAAGATTGATTTTTCGGATCTTCAGGAAAGTTGGAGAAATTCTGGTGAGCAGGTCCTGCTGGCAAACGAGGACGGAGTTGTTCTTTTGTCCTCTGATCCGGATTGGCAGTACCGTGTGTTGAATCCGCTTTCTGATCAACAACAGGAAAGGATCAGACAGGCTCGGCAATTTACAGGTCATCAGCTTGATCCGTTGGACTGGATCCAGTTGCCGGGAAACCAAGCCAGGATTTCAGGGGCGAAACGTCTTCATCTGGCCGCAACTGACCTGCCACATGGTTGGTCACTTCACTATTTTGCAAGTGACGACCGAGCAGTCGCGCGAAGCTGGCTGGTCACCGCTCTCTTCGTCCTTCTTGCGGGTGTGGCGTTCATCTTCCTGCAAGTACAACGAACGCGCCGCGTCGGGGCTGCGTTGGCAAGATCTGAGCAGGAAGAGGCACAACTGCGTCAGGCAAACGAGCGGCTTGCAATCGAAATCGACGACCGGAAGACTGCGGAACGACGCCTCAAGCGCACACAAGGCGAGTTGGAGCGCGCAAGTCGGCTGGCTGCTTTGGGGCAACTCTCTGCGTCTGTCACGCACGAACTGGGTCAACCCATTGCCGCCATGCGCAACCATCTGGTGGCGGCCGAGATCGGCACGTCTGGCCAAACCTCGCTAACGCAGAAAGTCGGCAGCCTTGTAGATCGCATGGAGGGCATAACACGCCAGTTGCGGTTCTTCGCTCGTTCGGAAAACGAACCGTTCGATAACGTCGATCTGTGCAACTCTGTGCGCGCCGCCTTGGCCCTGGTCGATCCGAATATTGAGCAGGCAAAAGTGGAAGTTTCCCTGGATGTGCCAGCCAATCCAGTTCTGATCCGAGGAATTGCTTTACGTGTCGAACAGGTGATAACCAACTTGTTGCGAAATGCCATGGACGCAACAGACGAAACGAGCGCGCCTGAAATTCGAATAGCCGTCACAGTTTCCGAAGACCAAGCCACACTTGAAATTCAAGACAATGGTCACGGCTTAGGGGAGGCGACACTGGCCGAGTTGCAAGAACCATTTGTAACCACAAGGGAGAGCGGCCGCGGCATGGGTTTGGGGTTGGCCATTTCCGCCAGCATTGTCAAAGATCACGATGGCACAATGACGGCCCGAAACCGGAGTGGCGGTGGAACGGTATTCTGTGTCACCTTCCCGAAAGCGTCACGACCTGAAGAAGCGAACGAATGAGTCAACAGCAACCCTTCAAAGTGTTGATCGTCGACGATGATAAATCGATGCGACAATCCCTTATCGAGTTGCTCGAAGCCGCAGGGTGGCGCGTCAGCGCTGTGTCGCGCGCGACACAGGTGGCGGAATATCTGACCGGTGCCACGCCAGATGTAATCCTTTCGGATGTGCGGATGCCAGGTATGTCGGGTCTTGAACTACTGGCCAGCCTGGATAAACAGATCGCGCCGCCGGTTGTGATTATCTCCGCACATGGCGACATCCCGATGGCAGTACAAGCCATTCAGGATGGGGCATATGGGTTCATCGAAAAACCCTATGAGCCGCGCCGTCTGCTGACGGTGCTGACACACGCGGCTGAGCAAAGCCGCATGCGTAACAGCAACGCGCGGCTGAAGGGCAGGCTGCTAAAACTGTCTGGACTGGACCGCATTTTGCTTGGCCAAACCGATACGATTACAGCGTTGCGGCAAGAGGTTCTCGATCTTGCGGACACCTCTGTTGCGGTCCTTTTGCAAGGCGATACAGGGACCGGAAAGGAGCTCGTAGCCCATGCCTTACATGATTTGGGTGGAACCTTGTTTCTGGATGAAATTTGCTCGTGTCCACTCGTGGTTCAAGCCAAGCTGCTAAGGGTAATCGAAGATCAGCAGGTGTTGCCGGTAGGTGCTGTCTCGCCGTTGCCGGTAAGCTTCAGGGTCGTGTCAGCGACTAACGAAGATGTCGTACAGGCAGCCGAGGAAGGCCGCCTGCGTCAGGACCTTTTGTTTCGATTGAACACGGTCGTATTGACTTTGCCTCCGTTGCGGCAAAGACGGGATGATCTGGTTCTTTTGGCAACGCATTTTCTGAACGAATACGCTCAGGTTTACGAGATCGATGCGCCAGAGCTCAATCAGGACGATCTCGCCGCTTTGCTTGCACATGACTGGCCCGGCAATGTGCGTGAATTGCGCCATGTCTGCGAACGGCGCATTTTGGCGGCCCGACGCGGAGGAGGGTCGGTGGCGCAGGCTATCCAAAGCGATCAGCACTTTGACGATGTGCCGGATACGCTGCGCGAAGCGGTTGCTGCTTTCGAACGCGAGCTCATTGGCAAAGCCATAAAGGCGCACAAAGGCCGTATGGATGCCGCCGCCGAAGCGCTTGGAATCGGACGACGTACTCTCAACGAAAAGATCGCTAAACTTGGTCTCGATAAAGAGGCATTATTGTAAGCGATACAGCCCTGCGGAAATCCGCAGAGCACCTGGAATATGGCCCGCATTTTCCTTCATAGTCAGCAAGCGTCGCATTCTGAATACTCCGCCCAAACGAATTGCGTGATCTGGGAGGAGCCACTATGCGCAAACACCTTAATCGGGCGGCCATTGCCGTCCTGTCGCTGACCGTCGCATCTGAGGCATTGGCCGTTGAATGGAATGTTTCCCTTTGGGGCAAGCGCCGCGCCTTTACCGAGCATGTCGAAAAACTTGCCGAACTGGTGAACGAAAAGACCAACGGCGAGTTTACCCTGAACATCAGCTACGGCGGGCTGTCGAAGAACAAGGAAAACCTCGACGGTATTTCGATCGGTGCTTTTGAAATGGCCCAGTTCTGCGCTGGCTATCACCGCGACAAGAACCCATCGATCACGGTTCTGGAACTGCCGTTCTTGGGCGTGACATCACTGGAACAGGAAGTCGACTTGTCGATGGCTGTCTACCAGCACCCGGCGGTGATCGAGGATCTGGCCCGCTGGGACGCGACCCTACTGATGCCGTCGCCCCTGCCGCAATACAACCTTGTCGGTGTTGGTGAAGCGCCGAAATCTCTGGCGGATTTTGAAGGTCTGAGTGTGCGTGCTACCGGCGGTATCGGCAAGGCAATGGAGACAGTTGGCGCGGTTCCAACTTCGATGTCCGCGTCCGAAGTACGTCAGGCAATGGACAGCGGTATCGTCAAGGCCGTCAGCTTTGCACCGCACGCCCATATGTCCTTCGGGACCATTGAGAACGGTACGTGGTGGACGACGAACCTGAACCCCGGAACCGTCAACTGCCCGGTCGTGGTGAACACACTTGCACTGGAAGGCCTTTCAGATGAGCATCGTGAGGCTCTGATCGGTTCGGTTGATGAAGCGCTGGATCACTACGTTTCCCACTACCAGACCAAAACGATGGAAGCCTGGGGCCCCGAGCTGGATCAGCGCGGCATCGAACGGGTCACGTTCAGCGATGAAGAAATCGCAGCGTTCAAAGAAGCAGCCGCCGCACCCGCTGCAGAGGCTTGGATTGCAGATAACACCGAACGCGGCCTACCAGCACAAGAGCTTTATGATCTTGTGACCGGGAAGATCGAAAACGGTAGCTAGTCCACTCACTACCCGGCGGCAAAACGGCCGCCGGGTAGTCTTTCTTTCCTGATAGCGGAGGAAACGATGGCCGCGTCATCCCTTGTGCTGTCCGACGACAGCCGTCTTAGCATTCTTGATCAGCGCCTCTACAAGCTCGAAGGTTTTTTGGCCCTGATCAGCGGTCTGGCAGTCTTTTCCCTGATGCTGATGGCTGTGGTTTCCGTCGGCGGCAGAAATTTCGCCAACGCCCCATTGCCTGGCTATGTCGACTGGATCGAGCAGGCGATGCCGCTGATCGCCTTCATGGGCATATCCTACGCACAGCGCGATGGTGGTCACATTCGAATGGACATGGTTGTGGGCGCACTAAAAGGGCGAACGTTGTACATTGTCGAATTCGTGACGACCGCTGTCATTCTGGCGCTGATCGTCTTGCTGATCTGGGGAAGTTGGGCGCATTTCGCACGCAGTTTCGACTTTGGCGCACCGCTTTGGAGCCGCGACAGCTCAATCGATATCGGCATTCCGCTGTGGCCCGCCAAGCTGTTGGCCCCGGTGGCCTTCAGTGTTCTTTGTCTAAGGCTCTTTCTGCAGCTCTGGGCCTACGGTCGCGCCATCCGTCACCCTGATCAATCGCCCATCGCCATCCCGCTGATCGCTGACGCCGCCACTCAGGCTGCGATGGAAGCCGAGCATGTCTCGGGCCACGACAACTGAGGTAAAATCTGATGGAGCCCATTGATATTGGCCTGATTGTCTCTGGCGGTATGCTTGTTCTTGTGGTGCTTGGAATGCGTGTGGCTTTTGCCGCTGCGACTGCGGGCATGGTTGGTCTAATCTGGATTTTCTGGGCAAAGTTCGGATACGATCCAGCGCGGTTCGGCAAGGCTGTGACTGTGGCCGTTAAAACCGCCGGTCAGGTGCCACATTCTAAGATCTCAAGCCAGGCGCTCAGCCTCATTCCGACTTTCATCCTGATCGGTTACCTTGCCTACTATGCAGGCTTGACCAAAGCGCTGTTTGAAGCCGCCAAGCGTTGGCTTGCCTGGGTTCCAGGCGGGCTGGCGGTTTCGACTGTCTTCGCGACCGCCGGGTTCGCTGCGGTTTCAGGAGCCTCGGTCGCCACGTCAGCCGTTTTCGCCCGCATCGCCATCCCCGAGATGCTGAAAATCGGCTACGACAAGCGCTTTGCTGCAGGTGTCGTCGCTGCAGGCGGCACGTTGGCCTCGCTCATCCCTCCCTCGGCAATTCTGGTCATCTACGCGATCATCGTGGAGCAAGACGTGGGCAAACTGCTTTTAGCCGGTTTCATTCCGGGCATGTTCTCGGCGCTGATCTACGGCTTGTTGATCATTGGCATGGCCGTTGTGATCAAAGACTTTGGTCCGGCAGTCTCAGGCTTTACATGGAAAGAGCGATTCATGTCTTTGCCGCCCGCACTGCCTATCTTGTTTGTCGTCGTGACGATTATCTTCTTTGTCTACAACCCATTCGGAGGCGATGCTTGGGGCACGCCAACCGAGGGCGGCGCAATCGGTGCCTTCGTTGTCTTCTTGATGGCGCTGTACCAGGGCATGCGCTGGTCTGAGCTCAAAGACGCGCTTTTGGAAACCGCCAAGCTGAGCGTAATGATCTTTACCATTATCTGGGGCGTGTTGGTCTACGTTCGCTTTCTGGGATTTGCTGAGCTGCCAAGCGCCTTTTCCGACTGGATAACCTCGCTTGAGATGTCACCCATGTTGATCCTGATCTGCATTCTTCTGGCCTACGCGGTTCTGGGCATGTTCATGGATGCGATCGGGATGCTGCTGCTGACACTGCCGGTCGTCTACCCCGCCGTCATGGCGCTGAACGGTGGCGACGCCGTAAGTGCAGCCGACAGTACCTTCGGCATGTCTGGGCCAATGTGTGCAATCTGGTTCGGTATCCTGGTCGTCAAAATGGCCGAGTTCTGTCTGATCACGCCACCGATTGGATTGAACTGCTTTGTCGTGGCTGGCGTGCGCGATGATCTAAGCGTTCAGGATGTCTTTAAAGGCGTAACACCCTTCTTTCTGGCGGATGCGGCGACAATCGCAATGCTCGTTGCCTTCCCCGCAATCGTACTTTGGCTCCCAGGACAGGTTTGAAGTATCACGTGGGTGGTTACAATGAAATTCGAAAAGACGAGTGGAAAGCATGAGCGTTCAATTTACGCGTCGTAGCGCATGAGGTTAAACCGTTTGCAACTAAAGCAATCTTTGTCCGCGTTTGGTGAATTCACTAATCTCAAAGTTTTGCGTTTGCGACGAACGTCGAAAAAGTGGGCAGTAGCTGCATCCCGGTAGCTGTTGATGTCTCTCATGGGCTACTACGGTCATTTGATTTGTGACCGATTACTTTCGCCGAGCTGACTCATTTAGCGTCTAGCGGATTTTGACCGTCGAACCGAGGTTTCTGCGTTGATTTGCGTAGTGTTCGGTACTCGATAGGCGATTGTCCGTAGACCCGTTGGAATGCACGATAGAAGTTTGAACGTGCTATGAACCCTGATTGAGTAGCGATTTTGGCAACGCTTTCGTCAGTGTCGGCAAGCAACCGGGCCGCATGAGCCAAACGAAACTCGTTCACGTATTGCGACATGTTGGTTCCCTGAGTTCTGTTGACAGCAGACGACAAGGTGCGGGCGGGAAGGCTCAGGCGCTTGGCAAGTCGTTGAACGGTAATGTTGGGGTCCAGAAAAAGCTGTTGTTCATCCATCAATACCTGCAGTCGATCCACGACTTCTGCGTCTTCAGTACTGGCAACTGACGCTGAGTTTGACGCCGTGTTGACCTTGGAAAACATCAATGGGAGCGTGATTGATGTCGCAAGAAGAAGAAAGATCAACGGAACAGTTCCGTAAGAAATCAGTATTGAGGCATTGGCGCCCTTGTTAACCGCAAAGTCGATTGCGATCGCAGTGTCCAAAACAAGTACAAAGACGAGAAACCCAATGCCGCGTAAAAGCCAGTTGGAAAGGGTCTGGATAACATCGACCCGTGCTTGAATCAGTGCGTCGGGACCCTTCCGCCAAAGTAAAAAGAGAGCGACGCAATAATACGAATAGCTGGCACTGATAACCCAATCCAGACTTCTCAAGTCGCTGGCCAAGAGCAGGTACAACCCGATCAAAATGAACGGCGCAGCCAGGTGCACGAAGACGATCTTGGCGACGTCGTGCCTTTCGAGAGCCATCGATGCAAAGCTCAGATAAAGGAGTGGCCCGAGGAACAAGGGCAACGTGCGTTGCAGCGGGATCAACTCCTCGATTCGATAGCCAAACCGCAGACCGACCAACAGGGATGAGAAGGCGCCCAACCCAAAAAAGGCCGAGAACAACATGTTGGCCAGACGAAAGCCCAGATCCAGACGCCAGGCCAGCATGGTAAGCACACCGCAAAGCAGCGCTGTCGCCAGCGGCAAGGGGAAACTGATCAACCCGGGGCTGTCCATTTGTCCTCTTTCTATCGCGACCTGTCCTCGATCAAGATCAAGGACAGGTATAGGCAGTGCAACTCATTGTTTCAAATAAACCTACGGCTCAGCTTTGACGTATCTTGAACGATGATCGGAGCTTTCGATGAGACAAACTTCTTACCTTTTTGCTGGAATCTTAGCTATGTGCGCAGCCACGGCATTTGCCCAGCCGTACCGGTCTGCAATGACAGAACTCAAGATCGCCGACGTCGAGGGAGAACGCCATCTGTCCGGGTTTATTTGGTATCCAACAGATGCCACTGGGCCAGAAACTTATGACTTCGACAGTGAAGTGTGGGTGGGGACGAAAGTTGTGAAAGATGCTGCGCCAGCGACGAGCCGGTTCCCGCTTGTTGTCTTATCTCATGGTATGTTTGGTAACGCTTACAATCAGGCGTGGCTTGCCGGGGCCCTAGCGCAACGCGGTTACATTGTGGCCGCGGTCAGCCATCCTGGTACGTCAACCTGGTCCCGCGATCCCGATCTAACGCGGCAACTATGGGAGCGGCCTAAGGACATTTCCCGTGTTATCGACCATGCGACTGGCGCATCTGATTTTTCGCAATATGTCGATTCAGACAGGATCTATATGGCGGGACACTCACTGGGTGGGTTCACGGCTGTTGCCCTGGCCGGTGCGCGCTACGACGCGGCTGGGTTAAGTCAGTTTTGCGCCATTCAGCCAGACGAGCTGGCCTGTGGCATCCTTTCGAATTGGAAAATCGCGCAAACACCTGAAGATCGCGTTCAGATGGAGGCCGATCTGTCCGACAGCCGGATCAAGGCATTTGCCGTTTTTGACCTTGGCGGAACTCAGAGCTTTTCCGGCACCAGCCTTCGTCAAATTGACCGACCCATGCTTGTCTTTGGGGCACCAATCATGAATTCGGGTCTGACGCTCGACATTGAATCCCGCGCGTTGATTGCTGCCCTACCAGAGAGCAATTCGCGCTATATCGAGCCGAAGACGTTATCGCATTTCGATTTCTTGGGCCGCTGCAAGCCTGAAGGCTATGAACTTCTGGCAAAAGAAGAACCGGGAGACGAGATCATCTGCTCAGATGGTGGCACAGCGCGTGCTGCCAAGCATGAGATGATCATCGACGCTGTAACGGATTTCTTTTCGAATTCCTAACGCGACCGGAGGCGGAATGTTCTGGTCAATCCGGCCTTCCGCCTTCGCCATCTCCTGCTGACATGATCGCATAAACCAGTTTAGGCGATACCACCGTCGACAACTTGATCGGGATATCGTTCCGCCCAATCTGACAAAAATTCAGATACGGTATCCTGGCTTGCCAGTTCTATGGCGCGGTGCGGGAGAGCGACACCTTCCCGCAGCGCCAGACTCAGACACCGAGTATAGTCGCGGTCTAATCGTTGCGGGCAGTTCTCCGATCCATGAATAATTGTCGACAGAAGTGTTCCCCCATAGCCGTTCACATGTGTCAGGTCTGGCTTTAACGACAGAAGGTATTCCATGACCTCTGGCAAGCCCTCCCACCCGGCGACCTGCACCGGCGTCAATCCTTCGGTATCCGGGCGGTCATATTCAACTCCTACGGCGACCAGCCGTTGAATGTGATCCAGTTTGCCCGGGATATGCAAGATCATTCGGATGATATTGCGGTAAGCGTCAGGTATCGTGTCTGGATCAACTTTGCCCGACGGCTGAACGCCATCGGCAACAGCAGCTAGTAGTGTTTCGATCTCACTCAAATCAGTATCTGCGCCGCGCTCTTCGAGCACCCTCGCCAAACTGGCATTTCCAAACACTCGCGCATAAGCATAGGGCGTTGTGTTCTCGAAAGGGCGGTTCAATTCGGCGCCATTTTCAAGAAGAAGTTCCACCATATCTGGTGTGGCCATCCTTCGCGCCGCTTGGTGTAGCGCAGGAACGACCCATGGTGCTTCGCCGCCAACATGCGTCCCGTCAAATTCATCTACTTTAGCCCCATGGTTGAGAAGCATCTGAACCGCCGTTGTGTCATGGAAGTCCATCGCGCGCAGCAATGCGTTTGTCCCCTTCGGGTCGGCGCCATGATCCAGAAGCAGTTGTAATCCCTTATGATGACCGAGCTCGGTAGAGTGATAAAGGCTCTCGCCGTCGTTCGGATTTGCTCCGTTCTCTAGCAACCATTGCCCAAGAACCATATTGTCGGCATGGCCGATGGCGAAGTAAAGCGGCGATAGCTTATAGTCGTTGCCATGATAGACCGGCGCACCGAGATCGACATCAGCACCAGATTTCAGAAGTGCATTCGCGATATCAAGCATGTCACTAGCCAGCTCAGGTGCGCGATGGATCCACTTGGATCGGGCAAGGATCGTAAGAGGAGGCGCCAGATCGCCAATGAGCTGCGTCGCCAATTTAGGCGTCCGGTCTAGAAGTTTCCTTACGTCGGACTTGCGATAAAGGGCCAGACAAAGCCCGAAATCTCCGTCTGCCAAGTCTGGTGTGTCAGCAAGAAGTTGATCAACAGCGGTGAAGTGACCTTGAGCAAGCGCCAGTTTCAGGCGTTGCCGCTTGGCGGCTTTGTCCATGCCAAGCAAATCGGCCGCGAACTTTAGGGCAGGCCAGGACGGAAAACTGTGCTCGCGCGCAATGACGTGCAAATAGTCGGAGTGTTTAAGAGCTGTTGCCTCCGGTCGAGGTGGATAGTTTGCGATGCGTTGACGGGCACGCAATTCGCCTGCTTCATAGGCTTTGCGAAGTGCTTTGGCGTCGCGGCGCAATTGGTCCAGGGATTTTGTCATCGGTGTCCTCACTTTTGGCTCGATGGTCCGCTGGAAACGAGCATGAGACATACCGAAAGAAGGTTGTCGTCTTGTTGATAGAGATGCCGATGACAGCTTTCCGCGGACCTGGACGCTTTCCCTAAAAGCATTCACAACATAACCACTCGAAGTAGTACCCGCAAGATCAGCTTGAGTGGAGTGCGAAGGGCGGAACGACCGCAAAGCAAAAGCCGCGGTGCAGAGAGAAGTACACTTTTGGATGTCCGCCTTGGGTCGTCCTCGAGATTTGTCAGATGTGGGGCAGGGGGTTACAATGCACTACCTCCGATGTCTGCTGCGAACCCAACCTATGAATTCGGTTTTCTCGCTGCGTGCGCTCGCAGCAGAAACGTTTCTGCATCTGCTCAGCTTTTGGTATCGCAGTGCCGCATGATAACTGTTCGTAAGCGCTCAGCGAGGCGACGACGGCCAAGGGTCAAGTTGCGGGCTTTGCTGCTGTTGGCCGGGTGTCTGGAATGGTGTGAAGAAAAGAAAAGCCGGAGGCTAAGCAGTGATCGAAGGGTTAAGTCACATGACGTTCATCGTGAGCGATCTCGATAAGATGGAGGAGATGCTAACGAGTGTTCTGGACGCAAAGAAAATCTACGACAGCGGAGAGAAGACTTTTTCGCTTTCGAAGGAACGCTTTTTCGATATTGGCGGTGTTTGGGTTGCGACTATGGAGGGCGAGCCCCTTGCAGAGAAGACCTACAACCATGTGGCTTTCAAAATGGCAGCCGATGAATACGATGACAGGCTACAGCGGATACAGGCGCTAGGATTGGAAGTCCGAGAAGGTCGCTCGCGCGTTGATGGTGAAGGACACTCGATCTATTTCTATGACCATGACAACCACATGTTTGAATTGCACATTGGCTCGCTGGACGAGCGGTTACGACGTTACGCAGAAACCTGAAACCTCTCGTTTGCTGTACCCTGTCCAATGAGCGAGTTGGGCTAGACGCAGACATTTGTTTCATGCCCTAGCGACGCCAATTCCCGTCGTCATACTTGTAATTTCACACCAGCGACCATTTGACCGACTAAATTTGTCAGTTTTTGTTGCATCTATCGCAGAATCGTTTAATTGACCAAATCAGTCGGATTAAACTCCGCCACGAGATTTACTATGTTGGGAGACATCATGCTGAAATCCTCGACCTGTATTGCGGCCGCTTTGACAGCCGTCGTTGCCACCTCGGCGGCCGCCGAAGGTGAGTTGAACCTCTATTCCTCACGCCACTATGACACGGATGAGCGCTTGTATTCGGATTTCGAAGACGCGACTGGCATCAAGATCAACCGTATCGAAGGCAAGGCCGACGAGCTGATTGCCCGGATGGAAGCCGAAGGTGCCAATTCTCCTGCAGACATTCTGCTGACCGTCGATACGTCGCGCCTGGAACGCGCCAAAAACGCAGGGGTTCTGCAGTCGATCGACAGCGCCGTTCTGGAAGAGCGTATCCCATCCAACCTTCAGGACAGCGATAACGAATGGTTCGGCTTCTCTCAGCGTGCCCGGATCCTGTTCTATGACAAGAACGACGTGAGCGAACCGCCACAGACCTATGCCGAACTGGCTGATCCCAAATATAAGGGGATGGTCTGCATCCGCTCGAGCTCTAACGTGTACAGCCAGACGATCCTGGCGGCCATCATCGAGCATGCTGGCGCCGATGCTGCCAAAGAATGGGCCGAAGGTGTGGTTGCGAACTTTGCCCGTGATCCGCAGGGTGGGGATACCGACCAACTGCGCGGCATCGTATCCGGCGAGTGCGACATCTCGATGTCGAACACCTATTATTTTGCCCGCGCTATCCGCAAAGACGTTGATGGTGTCTCGGCCGACCGCGAGATGATCGGCTGGGTCTTCCCGGATCAAGGCGGCAACGGGGCACACGTAAACCTGTCGGGTGGCGGCGTAGCAGCACATGCCCCGAACAAAGAGAACGCGATCATGTTCCTGGAGTATCTGGCAAGCGATCAGGCGCAACAGTACTTCTCGGCGGGTAACGACGAATACCCGACTGTTGAGGGCGTGGCCCTGTCTGCTTCGGTTGCCGCTCTGGGTGACTATCAGGCCGACGCTGTTGACCTTTCGGCAGTTGCGAAGAACGTTCCCGACGCTCAGAAAATCTTCAATGAGGTTGGCTGGAAGTAATTCAACCCAAAGAACCACGCAGGCCAAGGGTGCAGATTATTCTGCACTCTTTTTTGTTGCGTGGTTATATATTTCAGTTACTTTTCTCATATTCGGAACTGATTCTCGGATATGAACTATGTTGGACGATCTCTCAAACAGACTCGCAAACCATCTGGGCGAGCTTCGCAAGGCGCGCCGTTGGTCCCTGGATCAATTGTCAGAACATAGTGGTATCAGCAGGGCCACCTTGTCCCGGATGGAAAAGGGCGAGGTCAGCCCGACCGCCGAAAGCCTCGGGCGCTTGTGCGCGGCTTACGGCGTGCCGATGTCACGTTTGCTGATGATGGTCGAAGACAGTTTTGACCCCAAAGTCCCTTTTGACCGACAGGCTGAATGGCGCGATCCAGAAACGGGTTTTACCCGACGCTCCGTTTCTCCACTCTCGGCTGGCCTGACCGGAGAGGTGCTGGAGTGTCACCTGCCTCGCGGTACAGATATCACGTACCAGGCCCCCCCAAAACCGGGCCAGGAACATCACCTGATCATGCTGGACGGCATGTTGACCCTGACGGTCGACAATACTGCGCATGTGCTGTCTGGCGGTGATTGCCTGCGCTATCACCTGTCCGGGCCGACCCGATTTGAAACAGGCGCACGGCGTGGTGCGCGCTACATTCTGGTGCTGATATGATCACCCGACTGACCGCGGATTACTTCCCAGACGTGTTGGATGATCTGACGGATATCCTACACGCCTGCGTGCATACCGGTGCCAGCATCGGGTTCATACTCCCCTTCTTGCCCGATGATGCCCGAGCCTATTGGACAACGCGCGTACAGTCCGAGCTGGGTGCGGGCGGTCTGGATCTGTTCGTCGTCTATGGCGAAGGGCGCGTTTTGGGAACGGTGCAACTGATTCCGGCGACCATGCCTAATCAACCGCATCGCGCCGATGTGGCGAAGCTGCTTGTTCATCCGGACGCCAGGCGACGTGGGCTCGGACGTACTTTGATGCATGCTCTTGAATGCCGCGCTTCAGAACTGGGAAGAACCATGCTGGTACTGGACACACGCAGCTCGGATCCATCCCGTCTTTTGTATCAAAGTCTGGGATTTCAGATCGCCGGCGAAATCCCTAACTATTGCCGCAACCCTTTTGAAGACAGGTTGGAGCCGACGACGTTTATGTACAAAGACCTGAGTCCGGGCACCTGAAAGCGGGCGCTAGCCCTCCTGCAGTCACCTTCTATTCTGCGGCAGTGACTTTCTCGTGGAATTTGTTTGGCAGCAAGCCAAGCTTGCGGGCATGCCGGATATCAGCCAGCAGATCACGATCCGCTGCTGCAAAAAGGTCCTCTGAATCGTCTAGAACAAAATAGCCCATCTGGTGCATATCAATACGGTATGGGGTGCGCAGGATGGTCAGGATGTCGAACGGATCCCGATCCGGCGTATCACTTGTAACTGCGTAAACCAATTCGGTCGGTGAAGACGCAAGCCCGGACCCTAGTGCTTTGATTTCACCATCCTGACGACGCAGTCCAAATTCGATTGAGAACCAATAGAGCCGGATCAACCATGCATAATCCGCTGCATCCGCCCGGGTTCCGGCCTGCCCGATGGCGTGGCTGAAGGCGGCAAAGCGGGCATCGCTCAGCAGCGGTGTGTGGCCGAAAATCTCGTGAAAGATATCGGGCTCTTCAATATAGTCGAAATCCTCGCGCGAGCGGATAAAGGATGCAGCTGGAAAGACGCGATCTGCCAGCATACCGAAGAAGGTTTTGAACCCGATCAGCGCAGGAACCGGTTGAACGCGCCATCCGGTCAGATCCAGCAAACGTTCAGATATATCGGCGCAAGACGGAACGGAGGTTTTCGGCAAATCCAACCGCGTCAGCCCGTCAAGATATTCCCGCGCCATGTATTGTTGAACATTCTCTTCCTGTGCGGCATACAGATCAGCCCAGACGGCGTCTTCCTCGGCGGTGTAATCGATATGGCCGCGTGCATCGGCAATTTTGGCGACATATTTGGTCGATTTGGGCATTGGACTCCTCCTTCTGGATGACAGGATACCCCCTCCTCATCGACAAAATTCGTTTGAATGTAGAGAGATTTGAGGTAACTTGACGAATACGTACCGTTTTTAGAGATAATCCGAAACAAATGCTTCAAACCGCAGATATTGCCATCCTCCGCGAGCTGCAAATCAGTGGACGCTTGTCGATGCAAGAGCTCGCCGAGCGCACGGGACTTTCCGCGTCGCAGTGTTGGCGGCGCGTTCGTGATCTCGAGGCGTCAGGTGTAGTGTCTGGCTATCGTGCGCAAGTGGCCGCAAAGGCCGTTGGGTTGAATGCGATCGCGTATGTCCACATTGCCCTGCAGGATCATCAGGAAAAAAGCATCTCGGATTTCCTGCGCCTCGTCGAAACTGAACCACAGATCGTCGAGTGCGCTTCGATCACCGGAGATCATGATTTCATTCTTAAGGTCTATGCCAAAACCCCCGAGGATCTGGAGGTGTTTATCATGCAGCGCTTGCTGAAATCCGGTCTCGTCCGTGACACACGTAGCAACTTTGTCCTGCGGCAAACCAAAACGCGGGGGCCCTTGCCCATTCTTTGACCGAACGTAGGTTTGCAGCTTTGGAATCACGCGAGCACAGCGCGAGACTTAAAATGAGGTATCGGCCTTTTGCGGTCCTTAGCATGACAGTGTTTTCCAATATTGCTATCGGATGCTAAAGCATAGACATGCACAATCTTGATCCGCGTTTCTTTCCACCCAGTAACACGCGCACACACGAGGTCTGCGGGCCCGGCGCAGACGTGTTTGCATTCACGCTCGCTGCGCGGCTTCGCGGCAGTGTTATGTGGGTACGAGAGCGGTGGGAGCCAAGCCAGATTAACCCGGACGGGTTTGTCGAATTCATTGATTCTGCGTCCCTGACGCTGTGTAACACCAAGGACCAGACTGAAACCTTGGCTGTCGCCGAAGAAGCTCTGCGTTCAGGGGTCATCTCGTTGGTGGTGATGCAGTTGACAAAACCCCTCGGTCTGACCGCGGGGCGGCGTTTGCAGCTTGCGGCGCGTGATGGAAAATCCACCGGGTTGTCGATTATACCTGAAGGTATGGGCAGCAATGCGGCTGAAACCCGTTGGCATTGTGCACCTGTGTTTGATCCCAGATTCAGCTCTCAGGACTCGACTCTGCAAAAGTGGGAACTTATAAAGAACAAATCAGGAACATTAGGTGTTTGGTATGTTCGATGGGATCCCGCGTCGCGTCGTCTCATTATGGTTTCCCCGGCTGGCGAGTGACCAGATTTTGCGGCGCTGCCCGTCGGGTGGTCCCTTTGCCCTGACGCTGAAACAAAGCAACATCAACCGGCTCTATTGCCTTAATGGCCAGGCCACGCAGCAGGGTTTGCATCCCGGCATGCCCTATTCCGATGCCCGTGCTTTTTGTCCCAACTTGCAAACGGCACCGGTTGATCTGCTACAAGGCCAGCGATTTTTGCAGATCCTGTGCCGTTGGGCCACGCGGTACTGTCCTTGGGTGGGGCTAGAAGGTCGTGATGGGCTGGTGCTGGATATCAGCGGCTCCACCCATCTCTTTGGCGGTGAAAAAGAGATGCTGAGTGATATGCGCACCCGCCTGACGCGTGCGGGCCTGTCGGTGCAGATCGGCCTGGCGGACACGCGCGCGGCGGCCTGGGCCCTGGCGCATCATGGTGAGGGACTGGCGCCACCCGGTGATATGTTGGCCGCGCTGCAGAACCTCCCTGTTGCCGCCTTGCAGCTGGATGAGAAAACCTCAACGGCTTTGACCCGATTGGGGCTGCGTAAGATTGGCGATCTTGCTGCGGCGCCGCGTGCGCCGCTGACCCGCCGCTTTGGACCGGATGTGCTGAGACGGCTGGATCAGGCTGTGGGGCAGCAGCCGGAAGGTATCACGCCCGTGGCTGACCCGCCCCATTACGGAGTGCGCATGACATTGCCAGAACCCATTGGTCTCATCAGCGATGTGATGGCTGGTACAGAGCGATTGCTGATCCGGCTTTGCGCCAAATTGAAAGCGCAGGAAATGGGCGCGCGAGGGCTAACAATGACACTGCGCCGGGTGGATCAGGATCATCAAGAGGTTGAGCTGCGTCTGGCGCGCCCTTTGCGGGACCCTCATCGCATTCTACCGTTGTTTGAACGGGGGTTGGCCGAGGTGGATGCAGGTTTTGGCATCGACCAGCTGCGGCTTGAGGCAACGCAGGTTGAGGCCTTGCCAGCCCAGCAACTCACCCATGTTTCGGCGGGGCGGAAGGGTCATTTGGAAGACCTCATCACCCGGATCGGCACAAGGATCGGGCTGACGAATATCCAACGTTTCCTGCCCGCTGACAGCCATATCCCAGAGCGCAGCTTTATCATTGCGCCTGCCGCTTATTCAGATTCTGCCAGCGGCTGGACCTGCACAAACCCACGCCCGCTGCGTCTGTTTCCACCTGAGCCGCTTATGGTCGCTGAACCACATCCGCCAGAACGGTTCCGCTGGCGGCGCATGTCATTGACCACGGCGCGCGCCACAGGCCCTGAACGCATCGCTCCTGAATGGTGGCTGGAGGATGACAACTGGCGTTCTGGCCTGCGCGATTACTGGCGTGTGGAAACCAAGCAGGGACGGCGGCTCTGGTTGTTTTACACGCCGCAAAACCCTGGATGGTTCGTGCAGGGAGAATTTGCATGATTGAAGTCAATCGCACGCATCGTCCGGTAGAGGCCTTTCGCCGGGATCTGCTGCACATGCAGATACAGGGGCAAGGCTATGCCGAGCTTTGTGTCACCAGTAATTTCACCTTTTTGACCGGAGCTTCGCACCCCGAAGAACTGATCGTGCGGGCTGCAGAGTTGGGGCTGTCTGCGATTGCTATCACGGATCGCAATTCACTGGCGGGAGTGGTGCGAGCCTGGACCGCGCTCAAGGAGTTACGGCGAGACACTGCAGAAGCTTTGAAAATTCGTTCTCAGCAGCGTGTGGATGCCTCCTCCCGGCAAAAGATTGAATCGGGACAAGCCATTGCACACACCCCTTTCGCAACATTGCCCAGACTAATCGTTGGGTGCCGCCTGGTCTTGCGTGACAGTTCGGTGGAATGGGTCGCCTTACCCCGTGATCGGGCAGCATATCAACGCCTGACCCGCCTTCTGACCGCAGGTAAACGCCGGGCGGAAAAAGGTGATTGTGAGCTTTACAGCAAGGATATGATACCCGCCTGCAAGGGGATGATTTTGATTGCCCTGCCGCAACAGGGATTGAAAGAGGCCGTACCGGATATCCAGCGGCTGCAGCGACGCTTTCCCAATCACGTCTTTCTCGGGGCCGCCCCCCGTTATGACGGCAGCGATCAGGCTTATCTGGCGACCTGCGCAATGGCTGCGCAAAAGGCAGGTGCCCCGATGGTCGCGGTTGGCGATGTGCTGATGCATCGCGCAAACCGCAGACGGCTGGCCGATGTTTTGACCTGCATGCGCGACCATATCACCATTGATCAGATCGGCACGCGTGCGCTGCCCAATGCCGAACGCCGGATCAAGTCCGGTCAGGATATGGCGCGGCTGTTTCGTAACCATCTGGGCGCAATACGCCGTACATTGGAGATCACCGATAAATGCAGCTTTGATTTGGGCGAACTCTCCTATGAATACCCCCATGAAGACACTGAGGAAGAAACGCCGCAAGCCCGGCTGGAACGGCTGGCCCGAGAAGGCCTGACACGACGCTACCCTCATGGTCCGCCCTCCAAAGTAACCCACCTGCTGAAAAAAGAGCTGGCCGTGGTCAAGGAATTGGATTTCCCAGCCTATTTCCTGACTGTCCACGATATTGTGCAATTCGCCAGATCGCAGGGCATCTTATGTCAGGGGCGCGGGTCCGCTGCGAATTCAATCCTTTGCTATCTTTTAGGCATCACCGATGTCAGTCCGGATATGATCTCGATGGTGTTTGAGCGGTTTGTCTCAAAGTACCGTGGCGAGCCACCGGATATCGATGTCGATTTCGAACATGAGCGGCGCGAAGAGGTGATCCAGTGGATTTACAGGAAATACGGCCGTCACCGCGCCGGGCTTTGCGCAACCGTCATTCACTTTCGCACACGGGCCGCCATTCGTGAGGTGGGTAAGGTCATGGGCCTGTCTCAGGATGTGACTGCCGGTCTGTCGGGCCAAATCTGGGGCATGAGCAATGGCGGGATTGATCTTGATCGCATCCGCGAGATTGGCCTTAACCCCGAAGACCGCCGCCTTATGCAAACCATCCAGCTTATTGGCGAGATCATCGGCTTTCCCCGACACCTGTCGCAGCATGTAGGAGGCTTTGTCATCACACGTGGTCGTCTGGATGAACTGTCGCCGATTTCCAATGCTGCGATGAAAGATCGCACCGTCATCGAATGGGATAAGGATGACATTGATGCACTTGGTATTCTGAAGGTCGATGTCCTGGGACTCGGCATGCTGAGCTGTGTACAAAAAGCCTTTGCCCTGATGCAGCAACACGAAGGGCGCAGCCTCAGTATCGCTACGGTTCCGCAGGAAGATAAACCCACATATGATATGCTTTGCGTTGCCGATGCGGTGGGGGTGTTTCAGGTCGAAAGCCGTGCCCAGATGAACTTTCTGCCCCGGATGAAACCCCGAACATTCTATGATCTGGTGATTGAAGTTGCCATCGTGCGCCCCGGTCCGATCCAGGGCGGCATGGTGCAGCCCTATATCAAACGCCGCCAGGGTCTGGAGCAGGCTGAACCCTTTGGCCCCGCACTGGAAGAGGTCACAAAACGTACGCTTGGCGTACCGCTGTTTCAGGAGCAGGCCATGCAAATCGCTGTGGTGGGGGCGGGTTTTTCCGCCGAAGAGGCCGATCACCTGCGCCGATCACTCGCCTCATTCCGGCGTATGGGTACCATCGGAGCCTTTGAGGAGAAATTCATTAATGGAATGCTACGGAATGGCTATGATCTGGACGTCGCCAAGCGCTGTTTCTCTCAGATCCAGGGCTTTGCCGATTACGGTTTCCCCGAAAGCCACGCCGCCGCTTTTGCAATGCTCGCTTATGTCTCGGCCTGGCTGAAATGCCATCACCCGGCGATCTTTGCCTGTGCGCTTCTCAACTCCCAGCCTATGGGGTTTTACGCCCCCGCCCAGATCGTGCGCGATGCGCGGGAACATAGTGTTGAAACACGCCCCATATGCGTGAACCATTCAGAATGGGACAATACCCTTGAGCGCCGCCCCGATGGTGCATTGGCTCTGCGGTTGGGGTTTCGCCAAATCAAAGGTTTCAAAGAAGAAGATGCAGGCTGGATTGTTGCGGCACGGGGCAATGGGTATCGCGATCCAGAGGCGCTGTGGCTGCGGGCAGGCCTGCGCCCCGATGTGTTGATACGGTTGGCCGAAGCGGATGCGTTCTCTGACATGGACCTCACGCGTCGCGATGCTCTGTGGCAAGTCAAAGCCATCCGCAGCGAAAAACCGCTGCCGCTTTTTAACGACCCGATTGATGGGGAAAGTATTAATGAACCGCAGATCACCCTGCCCACCATGCATTTGGGTGAAGAAGTCGTTGAGGATTATGTATCCACCCGCCTTTCCCTACGCGCCCATCCAATGGAATTGCTACGCCCCGGCATTCCGGACCTTACCCCTCACAACGCACTCAAGGATGTGCCTCTGGGGCAGCATACGGTCTGCGGGCTTGTCATCACCCGCCAACGCCCCGGCACGGCGTCCGGGGTGATTTTCCTGACGCTTGAGGATGAAACCGGGGTCAGTAATGTCGTCGTCTGGCCCAAAATATATGAGCGTTTCCGGCGCATCGTGATGGGGGCACGGCTCCTGCGTGTCCGGGGTTATCTGCAACGCGAAGGCATTGTCGTGCATCTGATTGCTCAGGAGATTTACGACATGTCCTATAAGCTCTCGGACCTGGGCCACCCGTTGCCAGAGGCTCTGACCACCGAAGGCCTGCGCGCGGATGACACCCCCAAAGCATCCCGCTACCCCGCCCGCGCCATGCATCCGCGTGATCAAGCCAAGCGACTGTTTCCGAGCCGGGATTTTCATTAAGCAGGCATCCATGCAGACCGCGCATCCGCTTGTTTGCGATTTCCCAACCCGTGCGCCCGACTTGACGAACAGCAGCTTCTGTACTGTTGAATTTCCGGTTAACCGCAAAGCGCCAGCGCTCGGTCACCGGCGCCCAGATCGGCCTTGAGGGCTTCGCGTTGCTCCGGTATCTCGCCTAGCTCCTTAATCATCCCTGTATCGCGTGTTCCATGCATGCACGATGGATTCAAGAGGCCCGATTGTTCAACGGGTTGTTGATGCATAAGGCCGGGCTTACTTATGAAGCGAAGGGTTCATGCACAGGAAATCGTTTCTTCCAAAGGATCGCGCGTTCCGCGTCGCGCGCCTCATATTCGGCAATTGCATCATTGATATCCCGCTCGATCAGACTCTCTTGGTCTTCACCAAGGTCCGTCATCCGCATCGTAAACCAAGCTGTCATTCCTCCTGGCGGCAGGGTGGCGAATCGAGGAAAAGCAGGGTCACCTTTGCCCGCCTGCCATGACAAAGGCAGCGATGGATCAAGGACGAAACCCCGCGCAAGGCCAACCGCATCCACATCACCCTGAATGATCGCGGCCTCTGCCTCGTCATAATGCTTGAACCCTCCGGTGATCATGAGAGGGGTCGTGGTCAACCCGCGTGCGGCACCGGCGAATTCGAGAAAATATGGGCCTTTGGATGCACGTTCGGAACTTGATGGGGCACCGGGGAAATAGGTTCCACCGCTGATGTCCAGCAAATCAACCCCTTTGCCCTCAAGTCCTGCAACAACTTTGAGGGCATCATCTTCCGTTAGCCCACCGTCCAACTGGTCAGTGGCATTCAGTTTGACTGCAACCACAAAGTCAGTCGGTACAGCAGCACGAACGGCCTCGACCGTTTCGACAAGCAGCCGCATACGTGCATGGATCGAACCACCATAGTCATCCGTGCGGTGGTTGAAGAGAGGAGATAGGAACTGGCTTAAGAGAAACCCATGAGCCGCATGAATCTGAACGCCTCCAAACCCCAGCTCAGCCGCACGCCGTGCCGTTTGGGCAAAGGAATCAGGAATGCTCCTAATCTCGGCCAGAGACATGGCTTCGCTATTAAAATCGGGAAAGTTGATGGCACTTGGTCCCCTCGGCTTGCTGATCGGCAGGTGAGACAATGCCCCGGCGTGGCCAAGTTGCAACCAGAGATGCGCCCCGTTTGCTGACCCGCGCCGCGCCAGATCACGGAACGCTGCAGTGTCGGCCCCTTGATCGAGCACAAGATTGCCCGGTTTTTCAGGGTACCGTGGGTCGCTCTGCACTTCTCCGATGATCGACGCTGCCAGACCACCGTCGGCCCAGCGTTCATACAACCTTATCTGTCTGGCAGTCGGATCGCCACGTCCATCCGCGAGTGAGTCAGACATGGCCGATTTGATGATCCGATTTTTTAGCACACGCCCGTTCGGTAGGGTGAGTGGCTTGAAAAGCAAATTATTCGAAGCTGCGTGCAAGTCAGTTCTCGCTGGGGTTTTAACCTCGACCCAATATGCTTTGGGTGGTTGTCTTCGATAACACGTTTTTTAGGAGGGGCTTCAAGGTTTGACAAGACCAAGGTCTCGCTGAAACATCTGTTTCCCGGCCGTCAGTCCGTTCACCTTATCGACGATGGTATCGGCATCAATACCATGATGGCGATAGAGATCGCCGATCAAATGGATAGACAGTCACTAAACCTGTTAGGTGAACCATGGCGATGTTATCTTCAAAACCATTTTAAGGTAGTTGTGAGATCATCTTTTGGTGCTTCGCGTTTCGGGTATGAAGCAATGAAATTGAGTTCATCTAGCATCTAGCAAAGCGAATTGCTTGAGCCGCTGTCACGCGTTCGCGATGACATGTCTGCAGTTTGATGCACCCGTCGCTTTGGAAATGACGTTTGCATTATGCGAGGGTTCCCGACTGATCATCTTACGAGACGTTTTCCAGAACGCTGATCTTGAAGCCGGGACGGCGATCGGGAGCAAGGTGCGCATGGTGTGAGGTCGGGCGGATCTCAAATTTGAAGTTGCGGCGGGTGACCGGTTGGATTGAGCTGCCAAGCGGCGCCAAAGACTGGGATAGAATTTCTGCTATAGCTCGTCGTAACCTCATCCACCGCCAGTTCCGTCTTTGGGGTACTCTTTGCGACGGCGAATCCTGGCTGGCACATGACATTGTCGCAAGTGCTGCTCCAATCTGGAGGTCTAACCGCAATTCAAACACATGAAGGATCGAACGGTTTCGGAATACTTATGTAACTCTCCAGAAGTGACACAAGTTCGATCAAGCTAGGCTCGCTGTCCTTCGAGATGTTGAGATTCCTATGGACGAAGGGGCAGTGATCGCGTCCAGATTTGGACCGAACGGTCTTGCATGGTAGCAGCCAGCCAATCGGTGAATGTCGAACCTGCTGGTTAGTGCGCATTTAGACGGGCTGGAAGGCCAGCATCAACACGCGTCAGATAGTTCTTGAATACGTATTCATGATAATCTTACCCTAGGTAATCAAATGTTGCGATTCGTGAGGGAGGAGAGAATGCGCAGACAGACTCTATTGAAAGCGGGTGTCGTCGTGGCCGCAATGTCGCTGATGCCGCTCAACGCCGCTGCAGAAGACATTCCCTATGATCTGAAGGAAGGTCAGCCATATGCCGGGACAAAGCTCAACATCCTAAGCGTGGTAACCCCACAATTCGACGGCTTGATGCTGCGGGACGACGAATTCACCGAACTGACAGGGATCGAAACAGAGTGGACGTTTATTCCTTTCGGGTCGCTGCAAGAGAAAATCAATGCCGAAGGGATTGCGGCCAACGGAACCTTCGATGTGGTCAATTACCTCGACAGTTGGGGCCCTCCCAATGCGCATTGGCTGATGCCAATCGATGATATGATGGCGCAGGACGGGATTTCGATGGATCGCTATCCAGCTGCGTTTGCGCGGTCAGCCCAGTATGATGGCAAGACGCTTGGCTTCCCCCTGCGCGCCCATCCGCAGCTGATGTTCTATCGCAAGGATCTGATTCCAGAGCCGCCGACATCCTGGCAGGAAGTGATCGAGATTGGCAAAGCTCTGAAGGAAACCAACCCCGACATTGCCCCTCTTGCACTCTACTATAACAACGACGGCAACCGACAGAACCTGTTCATCTGGATCAACTTCCTTTGGGCCGCTGGGGCGGATATCTTCAACGATGACTGGACCGCTGCCTGGACCAGTGACGAAGCGATAAAAGCCACTGAGGGTTATATCGCATTACACACTGTTCACGGCGTTACGAACCCCAACAGCCTGGCCTTTGTCGAACAGGACGCGCGTCAGTCGTTCATGCAGGGTAAATCTGCGATGATCCCTGTTTGGTGGTGGGCTTATTCTGGTTTCTACAACCCGGAATCGTCTACTCTGACCAAGGATCAGGTCGGGTTCACCGGGATGCCGTCTTATGATGGTCGGACGAAAACCTATGCAATTTCGATGCCGTTTTCTATTTCTGAGTATTCCGAGAACAAGGAAGCTGCGTGGGAATTCATGAAATGGCTTTCGAACCCAGAAATGGATAAGGCCAACGCCATCGAACGCGAAGTGGCTGGCAAGTCGATCGTGAACAACGTTGTCACCCATATCTCGTCGCTGCAGGACGCGGATGTGAACGCGGCAAATGATGGTATTCAGGCAGCAGCCTGGGAGTCACTGGAAGAGTCCGACATCATGCCACAAATTCCCGAATGGCCCGAAGTCGGAGATATCTTGTCAGCCGCTATCGCTGAGGCAGCGGCCGGTGGCGATGTCCGGGAACTGATGACCGAGGCCGCCGAGCAATCCAACCGCGTGCTCAAGCGCGCTGGGCGTATCGAGTGATACTTTGCAGGGTGTGGCCATGACGGCCGCGCCTGCCACAATCGGATCGGACGGACAATGCGTGACAATACGCTGAAATACCTGCTGGTGCTGCCAGCGGTGCTGGTCGTTTTCGCCACGGCGATCTGGCCGCTTGTTGAGTCTCTGCGCTTGTCTTTCACTGTGGGGCGGCTCAACAAACCCGACTTCCCTCAGGGCTATCTTGGTTTCGAGAACTACACATGGGCGTTCTGGGAAGAACCAGCTTTTTGGAATTCGGTCTGGGTGACCGGGATTTACACTGTGTTGACGGTTGCCTTGACGACCGTGCTAGCCTTGGGTCTGGCAATGCTTCTGGCTCCGGGTGGACGGCTCAGGTCGGGTGTGCAGACGCTGCTGATCCTGCCCTTTGCGATGTCGCCGGCCTTAATAGGTGTCTCGTTCCGGTTCATGTTCAACCCCGAATTCGGACTGTTCGACGCCTTCTTCGGCGCCGTCTTCCCGCCGCTGGCGGACATCAGCTGGCTGGCCCATCCACAGCTTGCCTTTGCGGTTTGCGTGATGGCCGATGTCTGGGGATGGATCCCGTTCCTGACACTTGTGCTGATCGGCGGGCTGGCGTCGGTTCCGCAGGAAACGATCGAGGCCGCGCAGGTTGACGGCGCTTCGGGCTGGCGGGTGTTTCGCGATGTGACGCTGCCGCAACTTGCACCTGTTTTGGCCGTGGTGATTATCCTGAAATCAATCTTTAGCCTGAAAACCTTCGATCAGATCTTCATGTTGACCAACGGCGGGCCGGGCACAGCCACTCAAACTCTCAGCCACTACATTTACTTCAACGGCATGAAATACGGACAGATCGGCTATTCGGCATCCGTCGCCTGGCTTATGGTGATCCCGATGATCTTCCTCACCTACGCCTATGCCAAGTTCGTGTTCAGGAAAGCATCATGACCGGGCGCCAGAAAAAACAGATCGTCGATGCGATCCAGATTGTGCTGATCCTGATCGCGATCTTCATCATGCTGGTCCCGATCATCTGGATCTTTCTTGCTGCGTTCAAGAACCACGTGGATGTTTATCAGTTAAAACTACTATTCACACCGACGCTGAAAAACTTTGGGATCGTGTTCGATGCGCCGTATTACTTGGGCGCCAAGTTGATCAACTCGACCGTCGTGGCGCTTGTCACCGTCGTCATCGCGATCCCCATTGCCACCATGGCGGCCTATTCCTTTTCCCGGTTCCGTCTGACCGGCGAGACCGCGATGCTGGTGATGATCCTGGCCACCCAGTTCGTCCCGGCGGTGGTCATCATCCTGCCGTTCTTCGTGATGTTCCGCGACATCGGGCTGCTCGACACACGCTCGGGACTGATCCTGGTCAACCTCGCCATCGTGATGCCTTTTGCGATCTGGATGATCAAAGGCTTCATCGACGGCATCCCGCTGGACACGGAAGAGGCGGCGATGGTGGATGGCTCTTCCCGGATACAGGTGATCCTCAACATCGTGTTGCCGATGGCGGCGCCAGGCCTGCTGACGGCGGGGATCTTCTGTTTCATCATTGCTTGGAACGAGTTCCTGTTCGCGCTGATCCTGACCAACAAGGACGCGGTCACGCTGCCCATCGGACTGGCCCTGTTCAAAGGCGAAGAGGGCGATCTGTGGAACCTGCTCAGCGCGGCGGGCATCATCATCATGCTGCCGATGTTCGTCCTCGCCCTCATCATCCGGAAATACTTTGTGCAAGGCATGACCATGGGAGCCGTACGCTGATGGCCGAAGTCATTCTCAAGAACCTGACCAAACGCTGGGGTGATTTCGTTGGCGTCGACGATCAGTCTTTGGAAATTCATGACCGTGAATTCCTGGTTCTGCTGGGGCCGTCCGGCTGCGGCAAGACCACGACTATGCGCATGATCGCGGGTCTCGAAGATCCAACAGGCGGCGAAATCTGGATCGGCGATCGCATGGTCAATGACGATCTGCCAAAGGATCGGGACGTCGCCATGGTTTTCCAGAACTACGGTCTCTACCCTCACATGACGATCTTCGACAATATCGCGTATCCGCTGAAGGTACGCGGAACTCCGAAACCGGAAATCGAACCTAAAGTGCACGAAGCCGCCGAGAAGGTTGAGCTGACCCAGTTTCTGGACCGCAAGCCCAAGGCCCTGTCAGGTGGCCAGAGGCAGCGCGTCGCGCTGGCACGCGCCATCGTGCGCACACCCAAGGTCTTTCTGATGGATGAGCCGCTCTCCAATCTCGACGCCAAGCTGCGCGTGACGATGCGGGCCGAGCTGAAACATCTCAGCCGCCAGATGAAGATCACCACCGTCTATGTCACCCATGACCAGATCGAAGCGATGACCCTGGCCGACCGCGTGGCGGTGATGAAGCACGGGGTGATCCAGCAACTCGGCACACCGGACGAGATCTACAACGACCCAGCCAACCTGTTTGTTGCCGGCTTCATCGGCTCTCCGGCCATGAACCTGATCAACGGGTCGGTTCAGGACGGCATGTTCGTCACCACGGGCGGAACACGTCTGGTCAAGGTGGCAATCCCCGATCGTCCTGCGGTCATCCTCGGCGTGCGCGCCGACGACATGACGGTGTTCGAGCCCGGCGAAGGCGACATAGACGTCACCATCTACGCCTTCGAAAACACCGGTGAAAGCACATTGCTGACGGTTCAATGGGGAAAACAGCGCGTCATTGCTCGCGGTAGTCGGCACCTGCGCAAGAACCAAGACGATGTTGTCGGTATCTCGCTATCGGCCGAGCATCTGTATCTGTTTGACCCAGAATCTGGCAGCCGAATTCGGGAAGACTGACTTGCCAGTCGGTATTGCAAATCAGGTATACTAACTTTGGTCATGGTCAGTCGATTGCACATTCGTATGAGCTGCTCTGGCGATCATAACTCGGCTTGTGATAAAGCTGCAGGATATCGTTGAACAAGCGGGTCGTGCATGCGGGTGAGCCGAACAACAGCGGCAGAGGTTGCAAAACTGGCAGGTGTTAGCCAGCCAACGGTAAGTCGCGTCTTTATGCAGGGATCAAAAGTCTCCGCCGACAAACAACGACGCGTACGCGAGGCAGCACTTAAGCTCGGATATCGACCCAATACACTGGCCCGTTCATTGAACACCGGCCGGTCCCGAACCATAGGTATTGTTCTCGCCTACCTAAAAAATCCGTTCTACACCGAAGCTTTGGAGAAGCTGTCCTCCGAGTTCCACGAACATGGTTATCATATCATGACCTTCTTCGCCTCAAACCTGACCGACGAAGTTGATGGCGTTGTCGAAGATCTTCTTGCTCATCAGGTCGATGGTATCATTCTGGCGTCCGTCAGTGTGTCCAGCGAGCTAACAAAACGCTTACAAGATCATGGTATCCCGCTAGTGCTGTTCAATCGAGGACAAGAAAACCCCAATCTTGCTTCGGTAACGGCGGCGAATTTCGAAGGTGGGCGAGTTGCGGCAAGGTTCTTACTGGCCGGAGGTCACAAGCGAATAGCGCATATCGCAGGCTGGCAAAAATCTCTTAACGGTCGTGAGCGGCAGGCCGGGTTTCTGGCGGAAATGTCAGCTCAGGGAACAGAGCCGTTTCACGTTGTTGATTGCGAATACAGCCGAGTGATCGCGCGCAAGGCGACGCTTGGCCTGTTCGAGAAGGGTTGTGGGCCGGATTCGATATTCGTCGGCAACGACCATATGGCTTTTGCGGTTCTTGAAACACTCAAGCACGAGCTTGGTCTGGATGTTCCAGGGGATGTGTCTGTCATCGGCTATGATGATGTTGCGATGGCGGCATGGAAAACTTTTGACCTAACCACGATGCGCCAGCCGGCGAACCGAATGGCTGAAGCGACGGTCAGGATGTTGCTATCGATGATTGATGATCCTGAACCGTCTCTGGGGCGCATTGAAATCGAAAGCCAGTTGATTGTTAGGGGAAGCACAAGAAATCCACCTGATTGGCAACGCGACCCATAAACTGCCCGGCAAAATGGTTTTGTGTGAGCTGAGCGAAAACCGCAGCCCTTTCTGACTGAACCTTGCCGTCGTGCGTGAAGGGTGGTTGAAAGTTCACGAAGGAAAGCAAGCGACGCGAGCACTCGTAAGCAATCACAATGCCATTGCAGATGTCTTTGTAAAGTGGATGTCTCCGCTCTGCGCGATCATTGTGGATATCGACCGCTTTTGCGTCCCCGCTTTTCCGCATGTCAAATATGATACCCGCCGGTCTGAAGACTTCTTCAGGTGTTCCGAGTGGATGTGTGGACACCATTCTTGATCTGCCTGCACCGGTTTGAGTAGGTGCAAGCACAGTGCCGCACTTTCATACAAGTATTGCGGCTACGAAAAATGATGCCGGTCGTGTCGGCCTTTTCGGTTCCTCAGATCAGTGCAAACACACGCGCCGGACCTCCGGTGCCACCCGCATGTTTCGGCGCGCCAATGACAAGTGTTGCACCTGAGGCCGGGACGCGATCCAGACCGGCAAGACACTCAATACCAAACCGGCCCGAGGGAAGCCACGCATAATGGGTGGCGAAATCGGCCGACATGCCGTGATCCAGCGACAAGGTATCCACGGCAATCGACCGGGCGCCGGTGTCCTCCATCAGCATTTGTGCAGCCTCGACATGAAAACCGGGATAATGCTGTGCCTCCCCGTCGAAATTCCGAAAGCCATCGGTTGCAACCTTGGCGGACCAACCTGAGTGCATTGCGACGCAGGCTCCGTCGGGGATATCGCCATTGGCTGCAATCCAAGCATTCAAGTCATCCGGCGTGACCCGTGTATCAGCATCCTCGGAGGCACGAGCGGCGATGTCGACAACGCAAAGCGGTGCGACCAGATCTGTGACCGGGATTTCGTCAACCGAAGCGCCATCCGCCGAAAAATGCAAAGGTGCGTCGATATGTGTGCCCGTATGTTCATTGATGGAAAGGTTGAACAGGTTGAAGCCGTGATCCGCAAAGTTGAAAGCTTGCTCGGCTGAAATCCCTGGCTCACCTCCCCAAGTCGGAAAATCAGGGCTGAGGGTGTGGGTCATGTCTTCGACCGCGCCGTGGCCGTCCGCCATCGCAGCTGGCGCTGAAACGCCCGTTGCGGCGGCTGCCACACCGGTGGCTGCTGCTGCCTTGAAGAACCCTCGCCGCGACAACATACGATCCTTGACCGCGTTCATTACGCAAATGTCACACATGGTATTCTCCTTAAGCGGTTTCGCAATCCATTCGGATGGCCCAACCATCCGCCCAATTACAATTACTATTCTGCGGTCCAGCCTGCACTTTTGGCCCTGCACTTGTAAAGTTCACGCTTCCCAGCAGCTCACCGAACTAGCGCAAGGTGTCGACGCCATTGTGAACGTTACAGTCACTTCTCTCAATCGTGACGCCCGTTTCCTTGGCTCTGTGGTATCAGACATTACCTTGTTCCCGAGGCTGATTGACTACGGAGACCCAAATGGCGCAACGCTGGACCAACACTTTGACATATGCCGACGTCACCCCGCGGACGGCGTTTTTGAACCGGCGGCAGGTCATGGCCGGTATGGCTGGTGTCGGGCTGACTGCTATGTCCCGGCCAGCTGCGGCTGAGAATGGTCTTGAAGCCAATACTTGGGAAGAGATTACGTCTTACAACAACTACTACGAGTTTGGCACAGGCAAGGACGACCCGGCCAAGTATGCCGGATCACTGACAACTGAACCGTGGAGCATCAAGATTGATGGCTTGGTGGATCGCCCCGGCGAATACGACTTCAAGGAGATTTTGTCCGAGATGACGATTGAAGAGCGTATCTATCGATTCCGCTGCGTCGAAGCCTGGTCGATGGTGATACCTTGGAACGGGTTTGAATTGTCCGATCTGCTGAACATGGCCGGTGTTCAGGAGGATGCAAAATATGTGGCCTTCGAGACCGCCTATCGCCCGGAAGAAATGCCGGGGGTTCGTTCCCCTGTTCTCGAATGGCCCTATCGCGAAGGTCTGCGTATGGATGAGGCGATGCATCCTCTGACAATTATGGCAACTGGGATTTATGACCGACCTATCCCGAACCAGAACGGGGCACCTCTGCGTTTGGTGGTGCCTTGGAAATATGGGTTCAAGTCGATCAAGTCGATTGTCCGCATAACATTGACTGACACTCAGCCGCCGACCAGTTGGAACATGGCCGGTCCGCGAGAGTATGGTTTCTATAGCAATGTAAACCCCAATGTGGATCATCCCCGCTGGTCGCAGGGCTCGGAACGACGCATTGGAGGTGGTCTGTTTTCCAAGCGCGAACCGACGTTGATGTTCAACGGCTACGAACAAGAGGTCGCCAGCTTGTATGACGGTATGGATCTGGCAAAGAATTACTGAGATCATGCAGGCGGTGAACCAGATATTGCGCAAGATCCCAGTCTGGGGCGTCTACCTGATCGGCGCGTTGCCTGCACCCTGGTTGCTGTATCTCGCAATGACCGGCGGGCTGGGGGTCGAGCCGATCAAAGCGCTTGAGCATGAGTTGGGTGAACTAGCGCTGCAGCTGCTGATCGTTGGTCTGGCTATTACACCTCTGCGGCGGCATGTCGGTTTGAACCTGATGAAGTTTCGTCGGGCAATCGGAGTGCTGACATTTGCCTATGTCAGCCTGCATCTGGTGGTTTGGCTGGTGCTGGATGTACAACTGCCTAGCCAAATCTGGGCCGACATCGTCAAGCGCCCATACATCACAGTTGGTATGGCCGCGTTCCTTATGTTGCTTCCCTTGGCAGTTACGTCGAATAACTGGTCAGTGCGGCGTCTGGGTCCGTCCTGGCGCAAATTACATCGGCTGGTTTATCCCGCAGCGCTTCTCGGGGCGCTTCATTATGTGATGCTGGCTAAGGGGTTTCAGATCGAACCTTTGATCTATCTGGCGATCATCGCGGGCCTGCTTGTCCTGCGTTTTCCGAGCCCAGGTGGGTTTGCCCGCTGGCGACAGGCCGATTCCGCCTGACTCGCGACCGAGTCTGCCGGTATTTTTACGTACACGCTTTGTGGCGGCGTTTTTTCGAGTTGGATACGCGCGTTTTAGGCGCGGTTGCGCTCAGGTGTATTTATGTAACTTTTTGATAAATAAATATAAAATGGCCAGTTGAGAGATTTTCTGAGTTTTTGTCTTTTTCTGCTTGCGGTCTTTGTCAGTAGTACTTAGAACCCCCTTCACCGGCGCTGCTGAGGCGGCGCTGACGGGTCGGGGAGACGGCCGGACGGGTTGGAGAGACAGCTGGACGCACTGGAGAGACAGTG